>JAUSIQ010000038.1 GCA_030647955.1 bacterium
GTGGGCTTTAAGGCCCCAAATACGATACAGTCCCAAGAGCATTCAAGGGATGGTGGTGAAGATGGCCTAGCGCACAATATATCTGGGCCGTGAATGCCAACTGGAACGACGGCAACGGTTGGAACGTCAACGCCAACTCGATCGACAATCCGAACAGGTGGAATGCTGGTAATCAGGTTCTCTCGAAACTCTCTTTGTTCAAAAACTCCTTTGTGGAGTTTTTGTTTGCTTTAGCCATCCACCAAGCATTCTGCCGATTTCATTTAATAGTAAGGATAGTTTAATATATTTCTTATCATCCATAGCTTTTATTTCCCAAGCTATTTGCAGTAAAAATTTTAAAACATCAAATTCTTCAGAAGCTTTCTGGAGATAGAATAATTTTTGGTCTCGAGTTTTGTGGGTGGCAATAAAAATGCTCTCGAGGGTGGAATCGGCAATAAAAGTACGGTCAACTTTTTGTGAATATCTACATGAATGTGTTTGACCAGTTTGTGAAGCATAAAATCAAAGCTAAACACTATATTCGTTACGCGGATGATTTTGTTTTTCTTTCTGAAGATAAGTATTGGCTGGAAGAAATTCTTTTCCGAGTCGGAGAATTCTTAGAAGAAAGACTCCGTCTCACCCTACATCCTGACAAAATATCTTTGCGTACCCTGGCTTCTGGGGTAGATTTTCTAGGCTGGGTGCATTTTTCGGATCATCGGGTGCTTAGGACGACTACTAAAAGGCGAATGCTTAAAAGAGTAGAAATTAATAAAAGCCTCGAAACCCTCAATTCATATCTAGGGCTATTAAAGCATGGCAATAGCAATAAATTAAAAAATGCATTAGAATTGGCGACATGAGAGTCGCCTTGGTGCATGACCATTTGAATCAATACGGCGGAGGGGAGCGGGTTTTGAGTGTCTTTGCGGAGATGTTTCCGTACGCTCCTATTTTTACTTTAGTTTATGACGAACAACTCACTGGCCACTCTTTTCACGGCAAAGAAATTCACACCTCTTTTATACAAAAAATTCCTTGGGCGAAAAGAAATCATCGCCTCTGGCCGGTGCTGATGCCTTTGGGAGTAGAAAAATTTGATCTCTCCAGATTTGATCTGGTCATTTCCAATTCCGCCTCATTCGCCAAGGGGATTATCACCAAACCCAAGACTAAGCACATTGCTTATTGTCTTACTCCCACTCGTTTTCTTTGGGACGACAGTCACAAATACATCGAAGAATTTCAGCGGCCGTGGATTGTCAAAAAGCTTACACCGTTTTTATTAAACTATTTACGCATTTGGGATCAGGAGGCCAGTCATCGTGTCGATCAGTTTGTGGCCATTTCCCAATTTATTAAAGCGCGGGTCAAGAAATATTACCAAAGGGAAGCCGAGGTTATTTATCCGCCCGTAGAGACGAAGCGTTTTAAAATTTCTCCGGAGGTGGATAAATATTTTTTGATGGTGGGTAGAATGGTGCCGTATAAGCGGTTCGAGCTGGCCGTAAAAGTTTTTAACGAACTGGGTTGGCCGCTAAAAATTATTGGCGATGGACCGCAGAAAAAATATCTGCAAAAAATCGCCAAGCCCAATATTGAATTTCTGGGATTAATTTCAGATCATCTTTTGCCGGCTTATTATGCTCGAGCTCAAGCGCTTATTTTTCCTCAAGAGGAAGATTTTGGTATTGTGGTGGTGGAGGCGATGGCTTCTGGACGGCCGGTGGTGGCCTTTCGCGGTGGAGGCAGTTTGGAGACGATCAAAGAGGGGGAGAGCGGGGTATTTTTTGATGAGCAAACCGAAGAGTCTTTGTTAAAAACATTGCGACAATTTAATCCCGCCAACTTTGATTCTCAACAAATCCGTGCTCGTTCAATGCTATTTGATCGCGAGATTTTCAAAGAGAAATTTGAAAAAGTCATCAGAGAGTTATAAAGTTCATAAAGTTATAAAGTTCATCAAGTATGAAAATAGAAAGATTCGAAGAGATAATTTCTTGGCAAAAGGCTAGAACTTTAGCTGTTTTGGTTTATGCATTATTTAGCAAAAATAGAGACTTCAGTTTTAATGATCAAATTAAAAGAGCAGTTATTAGTATTGGGAATAATATTGCTGAAGGATTCGAGCGAAAGAGTAATCAGGAATTAAAATACTTTTTCTATATTGCTAAAGGTTCCTGTGGAGAAGTAAGATCGATGTCTTATATTGCTCTGGAGTTAAAATATATATCTAAAAAAGATTTTGATGAACTCAATAGCGCGTGCCTGGAAATATCAAGATTGATCTCCGGTTTCATAAAAACTTTATAACCTGATAACTTTATAACTTGAAGAACTCATTTTCTGTTGGAGTAGATATTCGGGTGCTGGGATCGGGGAAGCAGAGCGGGATTGAGCAATATGTGCTGAATCTTTTGCCGGAAATGATCCGCTTGGCTCCCGATATTAAATTTAAACTCTTTTTTAGCGCCTTTCATGAGGCGGAGCTTTCTTATCCCTGGCTGCACCGCGATAATGTCGAATTGCACCGTTTTTTTTACCCTAATCGGCTCATGTTCGGAGCGGCGAAATTTTTTGGGCGTCCGCGGTTGGATAAGCTGATGGGCGGAGCCAATGTATTTTTTAGTCCGCATTTTTTCAGTGCCCCGCTGGAAAAGTCTTGTCGATTGGTGACTACTTTTCACGATCTATCTTTTGTGCGCTACCCGCAGTTTTTCTCTTGGCGTAAAAACTTTTGGCATAGCTTTGAGATGAATCCTCGCCAGCAAGCGCGCCGTTCACATCGGCTAATCGCCATGTCTTATTCTACTCGCAATGACTTGGTCTCCTTATTCAAAATCAATCCAGAGAAAATTAAGGTAGTGTACTCCGGTTTAGTTCATGATCGCGCTGGGGTCACGGATAAAACTGAAATTAATCGGGTGCGGACGCGCTATCAGTTGCCAGAAAACTTTTTTCTCTATTTGGGGACTATCGAGCCGCGTAAAAATATTCTAGGAATATTAAAGGCCTTTGAGGACCTCCAAAGAAAAAAACTCCTCTCCGAAGAGGCGCATTTAGTAATTGCGGGGGATCGAGGCTGGCGAGATTCCGATATTTTTAAATATCATGAGCAGTCTCCTTGGAGAAAATTAATTCATTTTATTGGGACAGTGGATGAGAAAGACAAATCGCTAGTTTATCAACTGGCCCGGGTTTTTGTTTATCCCAGCTTTTTTGAGGGTTTTGGTTTTCCGCCCCTGGAAGCGATGCGTGCCGGAGTACCGGTGATTACTTCCCGCACCTCGTCTTTGCCGGAAGTCACCGGAGGAGCGGCGCATCTGGTGGATCCGTATCATTTGCACGATTTAGTGGAAGCCATGCAGCTTCTTTTTACAGATGAAGCCCTAAGAGAACAGTATCGTCGTCGTGGTTTGCGTCGAGCACAACAGTTTTCCTGGGAAAAAAGCGCGCAGGAGACGCTGGAGGTTTTGCTTCGAGAATCTTGAGTGGTACAATATAGTTAATGTCCTCTCCTAAAGATAAGGAGGTTTTGTACGATATTCGTCCGGTGAACTCCTCCGGCCAAGTTGATTTTGCCAAAATCAGTCAGATAGAAGCGGAGTTGGATTTGAGCCATGCTTCGGTGGCTGAAGTGGCGGCTTACAAAGAGGAGATCAGTAAAGTTTTTCAGGAAGAGCTGGGTAAAGACCATGATATCGTCGCGGCTTTAGCCGATGTGGGGGCGACCCTACATTTAGCAGAGGCTGTTTCGGAGGAGTCAAAGAAAGAAGTGGTTTTAGCTACTGTGCCACCAAAGCCCGCTCCGATGGAAGTTGAGCCTCCACCAGTGCCAATGGAGCTCCCGCCAGTAATAGTCGAGAGACCTGCTCCGATGCGGGTTTCTCCCGCGCCCGGGCCGTCCTTGCCGCCTTTGCATCCCGACGAGTGGCATTCTCCCGCCGCTCGAGAGATTGATAAATTTATGGGACGCTCTTTTGATGGAGGCGGACCGGTTAACCCTGTAGCTGAAGCTTCCTCTGCGCCCGAATCCGGATCTTCTCGTCATCTACTCACTAAAATTTTATGGTTAGGAGTGGCGGTCTTGTTACTCTTTTCGGCGGTGCGCCTCGTGGATTGGGGGAAGAAGTTTAAGCAAGGATTTTTGGATACAGGCGAGGAGGCGGCCGATAACCTCCAGAAAGCCAAAGACGATATTGTTAATTTTGATTTTGCCTCCGCGGCTAATAATTTTACCTTAGCCTACGATAATTTTTCTGGAGCTTCTTCTCGGCTTGATTCTCTGGGCACTTCTTTGGTTTCTTTTTTAAGCGAAGCTCCGGGATTTGGACAAGTGAAAGCGGCTAAAAATATTCTTAAGGCTGGAGAAAATATTTCCAAGGCCGGACAAAACTTGGCTACGGCTTTGGATGGGTTTTATCGTACTAATTTTATTTCTTATTTTGGTTTTGAATTTTTGAAAGGGGAGTCGCAACCGGTTTCCATCTCTTATTTTGTAAAAGGATTTCGCGATGCAGCGCTTTTTGCCCAAAAAAGATTAGCGGCCTCCGGAGAATTGCTGGCGCAGATAGCGGACGACTCTTTGCCGGAAGAAAAGCGCGCCGAGTTTCTTGACATCAAAGCCCAAATCCCGGTTTTGGAAGAATACTTGGGCAGAGCGGTAGATTATTCTGGTTTTCTTTTGGGCGCTTTGGGGCAATCCGGACCGAAAAAATATATTTTGCTTTTCCAGAATAATACCGAGCTAAGGCCCTCCGGGGGCTTTCCGGGATCTTATGCCTTGATCGGATTTAATCGCGGGTTTTTGAGGGATTTCAAGGTGGATGATATTTACAACGTTGATGGTCAGGCTCAGAAAAAATATGTACCTCCGGTGGAACTTCAGCACATCACTTCCACTTGGGGCATGCGCGATGCGAGCTGGTTTGTGAATTTTCCGGATTCAGCCAGGAAAGTTATTCAGATGTATAAAAACGATGGAGGGCCGCAGGTGGATGGGGTGCTGACCATTACTCCGACGGTGATTGGAAAAATTCTCGAAGTAATTGGCCCGATCGAATTACCGGAATACAAGCTGACTTTGGATCACAATAATTTCCTGGCTGAAATTCAAGAAGAAATAGAGTACGGAGATAATCGGGTTCAGCCTAAAACGATATTAGTGGATTTTACGCCAAAGTTTATTGAAAAATTAGGCCAGCAGGACAAGGATCAGTGGTTTAAGATTGTTAAGATTTTATTGGAAGCTACGGAGCAAAAACATATTTTAGCTTATTTTAGTGATCCGGAATTACAAAAAGTAGCGGAGGATAATGATTTGGCTGGAATAGTGAAGTCGACCACGGAGGATTACCTTTTTATCACTCATAGTAACGTGAAAGGTATTAAAACCGATGCGGTGATTGAAAATAGTTACGACCTTAAGTCTTCTTTGACCGGAGATGGATTTATCGAGCATACTTTGACGATTAACCGGGCACATCGCGGTGGGAAAAGCGATTACGGATTCTATAATCGCCAAAATTTTGATTATTTGCGAGTCTTGGTTCCGAAAGGATCGATCCTTTCTAGTATCCAGGGGCAAACCTCTGGAAATTTTACGCCTCTCATTCGCAATTATTCCACCGGAGATTATGTAGAAGATGCAGAACTTAAAAAGTACGATAGCGAGGTTAGTGTGGTGACCGGAGGAGTGAAGCAATTTACGGAAGCAGACAAAACCGTTTTTGGCTTTTGGCATTCTTTGCAACCCGGCCAGACCAAGGCCATTACTTTGAAATATAAAACTCCGGTGCGTCTCGACGATAACGAGTATCTTTTGTTAGTACAAAAACAGCCCGGTACTTTGGAAGATCGTTTAACTTTCTCTTTCGATATACCTTCGAAGAAAGAAGCCATCTTCCGTTATCCGGAACTAACTTTGGATGACAATCGCTTAACTGGAGAGACAAAGCTTGTCAAAGATCTGATTTTTGGTATTAAATTGCAGTAATGTCGCTTAAATCTTTTTCATTAAGCAAGGTTAGCCGAGCTAGCGCCATGCTCGCCTTTTTTTATTTACTCTCGCGGGTGGTGGGGTTGTGGCGAGATCGAGTTTTAGCTAGTCGTTTTGGGGCCACAGACGTACTGGATGCCTACTATGTTTCTTTTAACTTGCCCGACCTAGTTTTTAATTTATTGGTGGCCGGAGCGATCTCCTCGGCGTTTATTCCAGTTTTTACGGAGTACCAAGCGAAGAAAAAAGGAGAGGAGTGGGAATTAACGAACAATTTTCTAAATTCTTTGTTGCTGGTAGGGGCCGTGATTTGTTTTGTTCTGGCGATTTTTGCTCCGGTGGTTATTGGAATCGTGGCCCCCGGGTTTATAGGTCCCAAAAAAGATCTGGCTATTTTGTTTACCCGAGTAATGATGGTCAGTCCGATTATTTTCTCGGTGAGTATGGTGCTGGGTTCTTTGCTGAATATCTTTGAGCGTTTTTTGACTTACGCCATGGCGCCGATCATGTATAATCTGGGCATCATTATCGGGGCGGTATGGTTAGAGCCAAAATTTGGACCGTTAGGATTGGCCGAGGGCGTAGTATTGGGAGCGCTTTTGCATTTCCTGATTCAGCTGCCGTCAATCTGGAAAATTGGATTTAGGTGGCAGGGAGTATTGCATTGGGGAGACAAAGGATTGCGGAAGGTGGTGCAACTGGCTCTGCCGCGCACTTTTGGGTTAGTGGCCGGACAAGTGAACTGGATCATGCTCAATGCTTTGGCCACGACCTTGGGTTTAGGGGCGGTAACCATTTTTAACTTTGCTAATAATTTACAATATCTACCCGTCGCTTTAGTGGGTATTTCCGTGGCGATCGCTTCTTTTCCGGCTCTGTCTCGAGAAGCTTTGCAGGAAGATAAGAGAGAATTTGTTAAACATGTTCAGATGCATTTACGCCAGGTAGTTTTTTGGGCTTTGCCGCTTTCGGTATTAATATTCTTTTTGAGAGAAGAGGCGGCTCGGATTGTGCTACGTTCTGGAAATTTTTCAACTTTTGATGCTTCCTCTACGGCGCGAGTACTCGGTTTTTTTATGATTGGAGCGGTTAGTCAAAGTTTAATACCGATTTTATCGCGTTCTTTTTATGCCATGCAAAATACCAAAACTCCAGTGTTGATTAGTTTAATTTCGATTGCGATTAACGCGGGATTAGCAATTTATTTTGTAAAAGAGTTGAGCTGGGGTTTAACGGGGCTGGCTTTAGCGTTTAGCATAGCGGGGATTGTGAATGCTATCTTGCTTTTAATCTATCTTAAGAAGTTCCTGACGGCTTTTTCAGTTAAATCTTTTTTTTGGCACTTTGGAAAAGTAGTGGCGGCCACATTAGGAATGGGAGCGGTGCTTTATTATCTCTCCTGTTGGAATTGGGGCGGTGGACATGGACTGGCAGCCGATTTCTATCGGGCGGTGATTTTTTCCGCGCTAGCGCTATTGACTTTCTTAGGATTGTCTGCCATTCTTAGAATTAGTTTTTCATTAAAAAAATAGGAGCAGAGTGTGCCTAAACCAAATTACTCTCACCAGGATCCATATCCGGTGGTGACGGTGGATACGATGGATGCGGTGGCTAACCATGCTATGGCCAGCTTTGTGGAGAATCTTGAGAAAGAGAAGGCTCGATTCGCCCGAGAAAATCTCGCTTCAGTGGTAAAGATTAGTGAGAATGAGGCGTTCTCTTTTGGCGTTTTTATCTCTGGGGTGGCTCTCTTCTGCGTAGGACTATTTGGTGTCCCAGCTCTCGTCATCGGAGGTTGCTCCTTGATGGGGATCGGCGCTATTCTTTTAGTGCGTACGGCCACGAAATATGACAAGCTCTTTGAGGCCTGGAAGGATAAACGCAGAAAGCCAAGCAGTTGCGAATCTTGTGAAATGGGAGATGCTCCAATAGGAGAAGCTCATCTTGGAAAATAAGGTCTGGGAATTAGTAGGCGGTCCGCGGGCCGCTTTTTTAATTAAACATATCGTGGTACTTTATTAGTTATATTCACGGAGCAAACTATGAGTAATATTCGAAATTTCTGTATTATAGCGCATATTGATCATGGAAAATCGACTTTAGCCGATCGTCTTTTGGAATTGACCGGAACGATCGAAAAAAGAAAAATGCAGGAGCAATTTTTGGATCAAATGGAGCTGGAAAGAGAACGCGGCATCACCATTAAGCTCCAGCCCGTGCGCATGAAGTATCAGGAATATATTTTAAATTTGATCGATACGCCGGGACACGTGGATTTTACCTACGAAGTTTCTCGTTCGTTGGCGGCGGTGGAAGGGGCGATTTTGCTGGTGGATGCCACTAAAGGAGTGCAAGCTCAAACGATTGCCAATTTGCACTTGGCTCAACAACAGCGCTTGGTGATTATTCCTGTCATTAATAAAATTGATATGCCGACGGCGCGCACCAAAGAAGTGGAAGAAGAAATTTTCAATTTATTGGGCGTGACTCCGGAAGAAATTTTAAAAATCTCGGCAAAAAGTGGCGAGGGAGTGGCGGCTATTCTGAAAGAGGTGGTGCGACGAGTTCCTCCTCCAAAGCCTCCGGTAGATACGAATTTCCGCGCGCTGATTTTTGATTCTGTTTTCGATGCTTATAAGGGGGTGATCGCTTATGTGCGTGTTTTTTCCGGATCATTGCGAGCGCCCCAGAGTTTAAAGCTTTTTGCCGCTAAAGAAAAAGTGGAGGTGATCGAGACGGGTTATTTTATGCCCAGATTGCAAAAAAATTCCCAACTGGAAGCTGGGGAGATCGGCTATATCGCCACCGGAGTGAAGATTCCGGGAAAAGTACGGGTGGGAGATACAATCGGTGATGCCAATTTAAACGAAGCGTTGGCGGGGTATCAGGAGCCGCGCTCGGTGGTGTTCGCCAGTTTTTATCCGGAAGATTCGGAGCAGTTTGATGAGTTAAAAGATGCACTGGAAAAGTTGAAATTAACCGATGCTTCTCTTTCTTTTGAACCGGAAAGTTCACCGGCCTTGGGTCGCGGATTTCGTTTAGGATTTTTGGGTATGTTGCATATCGAAATTATTAGCGAAAGATTGAAACGAGAGTTCGGTCTAGAATTAATTATTTCTTCGCCGACGGTGGAATACGAAATTTATTTGTCCGCCAAAGGCGGATCCGCCTCTGGCGGAAAAAATACCAAAATTATAAAAATTCGTTCCGCCAGTCAGCTGCCGGATCCGAGTACGATGGAGAAAATTCAGGAACCCATGAGTCAGTTAAATATTATTACACCACAATCATACTTGGGTGCGGTAATGACGTTGGTAGGCGAATATCGCAATGAGTATAAATTGACGGAGTATTTGAGTAAGGAGGTAGTGCGGCTGGTTTATGAGATTCCTTTGGCGGAGATTATTACTGATTTTTATGATCGTCTAAAGAGCGTTAGTTCCGGTTATGCGTCCATGAGTTACGAACCGATTGGTTACCGACAAGCGGATTTGATTCGTTTGGATATTCTTGTGGCCGGAGATCCGGTGGAGCCTTTCTCCAAAATTGTGCCGCGAGACCAGGCCGAATCAGTTGGTCGGGCGATGGTGGCGAAATTAAAAGAAGTCGTTCCTCCGCAATTATTTACCGTGGCTTTGCAGGCGGCGATCGGGGGTAAAATTATCGCCAGAGAATCGATTACGGCGAAGCGCAAAGATGTGACCGGTTATTTGTACGGAGGAGATATTACCCGCAAAAAGAAACTCCTTGAAAAGCAAAAACGCGGTAAGGAGCGTATGAAAGAGGAGGGCAAGGTCAATATTCCGCAAAAAGTATTTCTGGAGATGCTGAAAAAGTAAGTTCTTTTTGCTAATATAGAAGAGGGAGAAAAAGAAAAGCGATCATGCTGACGATGACCAAGGCAACAATGATCGTCGAAAACGTCTTAATTGTTTTACGGTGAAGGTGAAACATAGGATTTATCTTTCTATTGTATATGTTTAGTAATTTTTTTCAATCTAAAATTTTTACCGGTTTAGCCCTGGTGGTAATATTTTTTCTGGCCGTGGCTTTACTTAAGATACAGCCGCAGAGAGTGGTGGTAGAAAAGAAGATGAAAAATTTTCAGGATAAGATTGCGGAATTGGAAAGCTCCAACTTGGAGTTGGGCAGTCTTTTGGAGTATTTTAAAAGCGACGCTTATCTGGAAAAAGAGGCTAAGCTGAAACTGAATGTTCGCCGTCCGGAAGAAAATGTAGTATTTTTTCATGAAGGCGATGTTAATCCTGTCACTACTTCTTCGGAGCAGCCTTCGGCTCCCAGTCGGTTTATCAACTATCTCGGCAGTTTGGGGCACTGGTTTAGAAGCCTAATGGATTAAAAGGCGGGTATCGTATATCGGTATTACCTGCCGGTAGGCAGGTGTGACAAGCGGCTGTAGTACAATGGCAGTACGATAGCTTCCCAAGCTATAGACGTGGGTCCGATTCCCATCAGCCGCTCATTTGAAAATAGAGATCAGAAGCTAGGCCGCCGCCACCGCTACTTTAGGCGCTTTTTCTTCCTCTTTTTTACGTAGAGCTTCTAAGGAATCAAGTGAGGAGTCGATGAGGGCATTAAACGGTTTTGGATTTAGATATATCTCGTTGTGCGTGCTCTTTGTTGAATAAAAACCATCAACCGTTCCGCTTTTCGTCATTTTCTGAACATCGTCCATGGAAAAGAATTTATCATCAACACCATGAACAATCGAAACCCTTATCCCTTGTTCCCGTAATGTTCCGATTAGTTCATGAATTTGTGTTTTTGTGATTGTGCCAATGGAATCCCATGTTTCTTTGGGTCCGGCGACCAGGGCTTTATTAAGACCCATAGAAGCGCTGCTCATTTTCTTAGCCGTGCTCAAAGCACCTTCTCGTTTATATAATCTTGCTATTTGTAAGGCGATATCAAGAGCCGCCCCTTTGATAGTTTGCTCCCGATTATTTTCGCCAACCATACCCGCAGGGTCAACCAGTACAAGATTTCTGAATTTTTCTGGCCTTAGGAGTGCGGCAAAAATAGCGTGGATAGCACCTTCAGAATGGGCGACAACGTCAACCTGATCAAGACCCTCTTTTACTTCAAATACTTTTAAGGTTGCGGCGACTTTGTTCAATAGTAATTCGTCCGGTACAAGTTCTCTTGCTTCTTTAACTCCTTCGATCTGCTCGGCATTAATGCCATGAATATTATCTACGGCCAAAACACGCCGACCCTTTTCTGCTAATCCAATAATATTAGCTTTGTAGTTATCGGGTGTTGTTCCCCAACCCTTTAAGATTAGAAGCGGGACTTCCGTTTTTACCTTTTCTGGTTGAATGTCGCGAAGACTTAATGTTTCGCCTTCGTATAATTCAAATTTATCAGGCTGATCAAATTGATTGCTCAAATATTCTGGTAATTTTTCCGGCGGCACTTCACCTTTCGGTGGGAGCGTTTGCTTATTTTCATAAGACGGCATTTCAATACTCATGGTATGTGGGTGAGTTAATAGTATGATTATATTATTTTTAGCCGATTCTTCAACTCCACCATTAGGAAGCCAATTCATCTCATCTTTATAATTTTCCGTAAGTATAAAATTAATTTAAATAAAACTATGCATATTGTTACTACGCCAAGTATTGACGGAACATCGGTTAAAAAGTATTTAGGCATTGTCAGTGGCGAGGCTATTTTGGGAATTTGGCGGCTTTTCCATAACGGGGTTGACATAGTTTGCTGATTAGCTATTGTTTTAGTAAGAAAGATGGAGGTAATAAGGTGGTCGTGCAAGAAACATTATGCGAGCATTGTTCCAGAATTAAGGTTTTTACTGCCGAGGTAAAGGCTTGTTATAAGTGTGGGAAGACGTCGGATGCGGATAGGTATACGCTCAATTATTGCACGGATTGTGCGAAGACTTTAAAAGTATGTCGCAACTGCGCGATGGATCTCAAACGGTGAATTTTTCACCGTTTTTTTGTCGCACAATGTGAAGGGCGTCATTGACTTGTGATTGCATTGCTTGTATAAGATAGATAGGTGTAGTTTTTTAAAAAAGGAGCAGGGACATGATAGCTCCGGAGCTTCGTAAGCTGTTGGCCAGGTTTATTATGGGCCAGGAGGAGGCCATTGAGGCCGTAGTGAGAGCGGTGATAGTGGCTGATTTGGGTATTTGTGATCCTCATCGACCGTTGGGCACTTTTTTGTTCGTAGGACCAACGGGAGTAGGGAAGAGTCAGATTGGGCGAAGCTTGGCAAAAATTTTACATGACGACGATCAGCAAGTGGTAGCAATCAATTGCACCGAGTTCAAAAATCCTCATGATGTAGCCAAGTTGGTCGGCGCGCCTCCGGGATATATCGGGCATGAGCAACCGCCATTTTTGACCCCGGAAAAATTGATGAAAAAATTTACGGTTATCATTTTTGAAGAACTGGAAAAGGCTGATCGAAATCTTCAGGATTTGCTTTTACAAGTATTAGAGCGAGGAGAATTAAAAACCGGCCGCGGTGTTGATCTGAATTTCACCAACTGCTTCATCATCATGACCTCTAATCTGGGCACCCGAGAGGCAGACAAAATGCGGCGAGGTTCATTGGGTTTTGGTGCGCCAAGGGTTATTATTCCAGAAGATTTGGCAGGTGAAGAGACTAAGGCGAGGGATGTCTACATGCGGGCGGTGGAAGATTATTTTTCCCCAGAGTTCATTAATCGTGTAGACGAAATCGTGATTTTCTCCCGTCTGCGATCTCCCCAGTTGATGGCCATTTTGGATAAATTCCTTTTGGATACGCGGGCGCGTTTGGCGATGATCGGTTGCGGATCAATCATTACCGACAAAGCCAAGAATTTTCTTATTAATGTCGGAACTAATCTGCGCTACGGGGCGAGGCCGTTAAAGAGAGCGGTTCGAGAACATTTGGAGTTTCCTTTAGCTAATTTTATTGCAGAGCGAGGATTGGATCAGAATCAGGTTGCAGTGGTGGACTACTCTTCTATAGAGAAGAAACTGACATTTGAGATTATGGGTACGGCCGCGGCTCAAAAGATGGTCGCCTAAAGGGCGAGACCCAACTATGAAGGTGGGTCTTTTTTTATTCTTGAATTCCATCGGGATTGAGGCTATAATTTTAATATTGTGCAGAGCCTTATGGAAGAACAATTATTAAGCCGCCAATTGGAAGATTTACGCGAAGAGACCCGCCAATTAGCGGACCGTCTTTGAGGTTGTCCACAAGCAGGGCCGCATCAAGGAAATCGAGGTGGCCATGCAAGATGCCGGTTTCTGGCAGAATTCCGCCCAGGCTCAAGAAAAAGTTGCCGAACTGAATAGTTTAAAGGCCGAGATCGAAGAATGGCAAGAGTTAGATTTGCAAATTGAACTTTTGAAAGATGTTGCGGAAGAAGAAGCGCGAAAACAGTTGCCGGCTTTACAAAAGGCTTTGGCGAAATTAAGGATGCGCACGCTGTTTTCCGGAAAGCATGATAAGAGCGATGCCTTGTTGGAAATATTTTCCGGAGCGGGAGGTGTCGATGCCCAAGACTGGGCCAGTATGCTGTTACGGATGTATACTCGCTATACGGATAAGAGTAATTTTACTTTCAAAATTTTACATCAATCGTGGGGTGAACAAAAAGGAACCAAGTCAGCCACCATTGAAATCAGAGGAAAGTTTGCTTACGGTTATTTAAAAGGAGAGTCCGGCGTACATCGCTTGGTCAGAATCTCTCCCTTTTCATCCAAGAGCTTACGGCACACCTCTTTCGCTTTGGTGGAGGTTTTACCCTTGATTGAAGGTAAAGTTGATTTAAAAATTAAACCTGAAGATTTAAGAATCGATACTTTTCGTTCTTCCGGTCCAGGCGGCCAGAATGTGAATAAACTAGAAACGGCCGTGAGAGTGACGCATCTGCCAACGAGTTTGAGCGTGGCGGTGCAATCGGAAAGATCACAAAGTCAAAATAGAGAAAAAGCTTTGGCGGTGCTCTATTCCAGATTAATTAAGATGATGGAGGAAAAAGAAATCGCCGAAGTGGAAAAATTAAAATCATTGCAGGAGCCGGGAGGAATTGAGTGGGGTAGCCAGATTCGTTCCTACGTTCTCCATCCTTACAAACTAGTCAAAGATCATCGTACCAACGTAGAGTCTCACGATCCGGAAGGGGTTTTAGAAGGTGACCTCGAGGAGTTTATACAGGCAGAGATCAGTTCATCAGGTTCATAAAGTACAAATCATAAAACTTTAAGAACTTGATAAACTTTCTACTTTATAACTAGTTTGCCAAGCAATCATGATCAATTTCAAAAAAGTAACCAAAAAATATACTCATCACTTCACGGCTTTAGAAGATATTAATTTAGAAATTAAGCCGGGAGAATTTGTTTCTTTGGTGGGACCATCGGGTGCGGGTAAATCGACTTTGATTAAGATGTTGATCAAAGAAGATCGGCCCACTTCGGGCCAGGTCATTTTGGACGGAGTGGATTTGGCGGATGTGCGCGATCGCGACATCCCTTTTTTGCGCCGCAAGATCGGGACTATTTTTCAAGACTTTCGTTTGTTAGACAGTAAGACGGCCTTCGAGAATGTCGCCTTTGCCTTGGAGGTCTCGGGAGCAGGTGAAGACGAAATTGCCGAAGACGTGCCGCGAGTATTAGCGATTGTTGGTTTGTCTGAAAAGCACACTAACTTTCCCAAAGAAATGTCCGGCGGAGAAAAGCAAAGGCTAGCTATTGCTCGGGCGCTCATTCATCGCCCTAAAATCATTTTGGCCGACGAGCCAACCGGTAATTTGGATTTAGTGAACAGTTACGATGTGCTAAAATTATTGTGGCGTATTAATGAGTTGGGAACGACGGTCATTTTAGCCACTCACGATCGCGAAATTGTTAATACGGTTGGTAAGCGGGTGATTTCAATGGAAAAAGGGCGCGTAGTGCGTGACCAATTAGAAGGCGGTAAATATATAATTTAAATATGGAAAAAGAAAAACAAGTCGTAAAGTCTTATTCTCTCGCTCGCATCATCAAAGCCGGTTGGATCAATTTTCGCCGCAATAGCTTTTTGAGTTTTGGAGCAACGGGAATATTGGCTTTAGCCCTTTTGGTTTTATCCGGACTGATCATTCTCAATTTCTTTACGGACACCGTGGTCTCGTCTTTGGATGAAAAGGTGGATGTGAGTGTCTATTTCCAAGACAGCGCCAAAGAGGATCAAATTTTAAAAATTAAATCAGATCTGGAGGGCCTTAACAATGTTAAGGCCGTGGCTTACGTTTCGAAAGAACAAGCTTTGGAAGATTTTAAAAGCCGTCATGGAACTGATCAGTTAATTCAAGATTCTATTTCCGAGCTGGATTACAATCCCTTGCAGTCTTCTTTGAATGTCAAAGCGACCGCTTTTGGTCAGTATGCTTCGATTGTAAAATTCTTAGAAGATAACCCTCTCAAAACGGCTATCGATAAAATTAACTTTTACGAAAACGAGGCCGCCATCAATCGCATTGAAAGCATTTCCAAAGGATTAAGTGTGTGGGGAACGACTATCACCATCTTTTTGGCCTTGGTGGCCGTGTTGGTAACCTTTAACACCATTCGTCTTACCATTTATAACAAAAAAGAAGAGATCGAAATTATGAAATTAGTCGGTGCGTCCAGTTGGCATATTCGGGGACCATTTGTGGCCGAAGGGGCGTTCTATGGAATATTTGCCGCCATCTTGGCCTTGGCCATATTTTACCCGGCCATCCATTTTGCTTCTCCCAAAGTTTTATCCTTTGCTCCGAACATTAACCTTCAAGGTTACTTTATGAATTATCTAGGTGAGATGCTCTTGGTGGTCTTCGGCGTAGGCCTTCTTTTGGGCATGATCTCTAGCGGTATCGCTATCCGCAAGCATCTCAAAATCTAGCGATACATTTGACAAATCTTATCTTTTGTCCTATACTCTTAACATAGTTTTTTTAAAGGAGAAAGCAGTGGAGAACAAGACCGAAAGGCTTCTGGACAGTGTCAATAATGTGGCCGATAAGTTGTATAAGGGGCAAATTAGTCAGATTACCCCCGTTCAGTGGCTCATTGTTATGGCGTCGGTTATTGTATTCTTAAGCATTGTTGGATTGATCTTGAGCTTGGGGAGCGTGCTTGTCTTTGTCTTGCTCGACCTTGTTGTAACGATTCTGTGGCCCGCGGTAATTATTTTGTTGATTTGGATGGTAATATTGCGCATTAGGCGCTAGCGGTCTTATGGGTGTTCTTTCTTAGCTCCGATTTTTCGGAGTTTTTTCTTGAAAAAAGCCCATTTTTGTTTTACAGTATGGTTTATTGCCCCATTGTGGGGGTATTTAATATCTAATCTTTTGCGGGATCGTCTAGCGGTAGGACGTCGCTCTCTGAAAGCGAAAACCTTGGTTCGACCCCAAGTCCCGCAGCACTTGATTTACATCATAGGATGTGGTATAATTATACTATTCAGGAAGGAGATAACATGTTCATTTGCAAAAATGCCTGAAGGACGATGGACACTTCGCGGTCCATGGCTTCCAATCGAGGGGCCCATGCGAAGTCTGTAATAAAACAAAGAACTGCGTGGACTTTAAGTGCCCGCCGCGCACGAAGGCACCAAAGAAGTAACTCGGCTCTACGCCCAGGGGGTCCGCAAAGGAGTTCGCTCGAAATTCGAGCTCTCCCGAGCGGCCAGCCTCGCCTATGACGCAAGTCTAGGCGGGGCTTTTTTGTTGGTTTTTGTGTGAGGTGTTGACTTCCTTCTTAGATAAAGTGTACACTGGCATATTAAAGTATTAAAATTAAATTATTTTTTATCCATATGGCAATCACAAAGAATAAGTTTCTGATAACTCCCGTTATATTTCTATTAATTTCCATTGGTTTTTTGAATGTCCAAAAAACCAATGCCGACATCACCACCGGCTTAGTCGGTCATTGGGAGTTTGATGAGGGGTCAGGTACAGTTGCTACTGATTCATCAGGAAGCGGAAATACGGGGACATTGACCAACGGCCCGACTTGGGTCGCTGGTAAGGTTGGCAGCGGGGCAGTGAGATTGGATGGGACGAATGATTATGTGTTGCTTAACAATACTGTCATCGGCACCCAGAATTTAACATTTTGCGCCTGGGTATATCAAAATTCTTCTCCGCCCAACCGTTTTAACAGCATTATAGATAACACGCAGTTCAATGTGACAGTCGATACTTATTCTGCTCCGACTCTGAATTTTAGAGCTTCAAATAATGGCGGGGCGAGCGCCATCTCGAGCAGCGCTTATCAAACCAATACCTGGAATCACGTTTGTTTCATCCGAAGCGGGAGCACTGGTACTTTTTACATAAATGGATCTATTTCCGGAACAGCCGACCAGAGCATAGGAACGCCGACCGCGACTGGTTTTCCTTCTGCCATTGGCCAGTACAGCAGTATTAACGCAACCAATTTTTATGGAAGTATGGACGAAGTCCGCATCTATAACCGCGCTCTTTCTGCATCTGATGTGGTTGAGTTGTACAACTACACCGGCACTCCTTCTGATACTGAAGCCCCTTCTATTCCGACAGATCTTTCAGCAACAACTGTTTCTTCATCTGAAATCAATCTTTCCTGGACTGCTTCCACAGACAATGTAGGAGTAGCCGGATACAGCGTCTTCAGATGCCAAGGAGTCGGCTGCACTCCATCAGTGGAGGTCGCTACTTCTGCCACAAACTCGTATTCCGATTCCGGTCTTACTGCTAGTAGTACCTATGCTTATACAGTGGCTGCGTATGATGCAGCAGTAAATGTCTCAAGTCAATCAATCTCTGCCTCTGCCACCACTCAAGCTCCTGCTCCAGACACAACCCCGCCTGTGAGATCAGCTGGTGCTCCGTCCGGAACATTGGCAACCGGCACCACCGGCACCACTCTTTCGCTCACCACTGATGAAACTGCCAATTGCAGATATTCTACGATTGCTGATACTGCCTATGCCTCAATGACTGACACCTTCTCTACGACTGGCAGCACTTCCCATTCAACCGCAGTATCAGGATTATCTGACGGCAACACTTATAATTATTATGTTAGGTGCGAGGATTCAGTTGGAAACCCAAATACTACTGATTACACCATTACTTTTTCGGTAGCCAGTCCCGGCACAGGCAACACGATTAACGCTGCCAGCTGTTCCCAGACAGATGTTCAGAATGCCATAAACCTTGCCATAGACGGTGATACAGTAAATATTCCGGAAGGAACTTGTCCTTGGACAGGCACGGTGACCGTCAACACTGCCATTACTGTTACTGGTCCCACTTGTACTACGGACGCCAATGGTCGAGCGACATCCTGCCCGACTGTGATTACAAATAATGTCAGCAGCGGTAATGTTATGACTGCGAATTTGGTATATGACAAAATTACGCGCATCTCTAACCTCGAGTTTGCCAGTGGAACCGGCGGGGCGCAGTTTATGGCGATCAATGGAGCGAATACTGACAATCGGCGCTTTCGGGTTGATCATGTCAAAATGATGGTGACAGGATCGACTTTTTGTGCGTTCTCATTCGGTCAAGCCTATGGCGTGGTGGATCACAGCACGATCGCGGGCAACAAACCAGCCTATGTCGGCTTTATCTTCGGTAAGAATGGCTCGGGTTCTGGCGACGAAAACTTCTATGCTGGACCGCAGTGGGGAACGGACAAGTATGTGTTTTTTGAAGACGTTACTATGGATCAGACAAACCCTGACTTTCAACTAACCTTGTTTGAATCGCACGCTGGCGGGCGGTATGTCCTGCGCAATTCTACTCTCAACCGCGGCCTCTTCGAAGTTCACGGCAGTGATGGCAGTCGCCATCGCAGTACAGTGGCCATTGAGGTGTATAATAATGTGTTCACTACGTCTGCTATCGGTTCTGGTATTGGTTTCCTGCGGGGCGGCGTGCAAACCATCCATGACAATGCGATTTATTCACCCGGTGGTAATAACGTTAGCATGGATCTATTGACTTCGCGGATCATTGATCCGGTCTCTTCCTTTGGCATGGCAGATGGGCGCAATCAGTGGGATGTGAACAATCCTGGCAATCCCTTTACCACTGATACTGCAGTCGCTGCCGGTGTATTGACCGTTGATATGAGCGGGGCACCATGGACGAATGATCAATGGAAAGGCTACACAGTGCGAAAGACGGGTGGTCCCTCGGTTAGAACCTGTTCGCAATTGATTCGCAACGGCGACATTGTTACAGCAACGTGCAATAGCCACGGGTTTTCCAGCGGGGAACGCGTCAGCGTTTATGGAGCGGCACTCAATACCGGAAATCTTAGTTCGTATGCCAGTATTTACCCAATTAGTAATGTCACTGCTAACACTTTTAGCTTCACGTTGCACGGTGGCTCCGGCACGCCGGCTGATGTAATGAGCGGGGAGATTCTTGCCACCCGGGGCGTGTGGGCGAGTGTGATTACGCAGAACGACAATAACACACTAAACTTCAGTGGTTCGCTCTTCGGCGATTATCTCACTTTTTCAGTCGGTGATACATTCGAAATCAATAAAGTAGACCATTCGCTTGACCAGAATGGGCGTGCCGGAGGGTCCTTCATTACTGGGGAAGGTGGTCCCACGCCACCTCCGGGCTGGAACGATCAGACAACAATAGGTAATTATGAGTGGAATAATGTGCGATGCCCGAGCTCGCCGCCTACGCTAAATTGTGTCGGCGGGTCCGCGGCGGAAGTCTCTTTTGTAGCGCAGCATCCCCAGCTTCAAGAAGGCGTCCATTATTTCAATGATGCCCAGCGCGCTGGTTATACTCCTTTTATCTATCCTCATCCATTGGTAATTGGAGGTGGCACTCCGCCGCCCCCTGCTCCTGATACCACTGCCCCTGCCATCTCCTTTGCGTCAAATATCACTTCTTCAGGGGCCACAGTTATCTGGGGTACCAACGAACTGGCTACTTCTCAGGTGGAATACGGCGTTACACCTTCATATGGGAACCAGACCGTAGAAGACACAGTTCTTAAGACCAACCACTCCGTAATCCTTTCAGGCTTGTCTCCGATCACAACTTATAATTTCCGCATCAGAACCAAAGATGCAGATGGTAATTTAGGACTTTCTTCTAATTATACATTTACCACTTCTGCTCCCTAGTCTCGAAAATACCCCGACGAGCGTCGGGGTATTTTGTTCAGGAGGGACAGCAAATATTTTTTGCAGATTATTTTTTTTGCTATACTCATGGTATGAGTAGGTCTCGAGAAGAACTAATTAAAGATTTTCATCAAGCTTTTGGTTTGAGTATCGACGAAGAGCCGACGGTGAGGCTTTTGGAATTGCGGCGCACTTTAATTGGAGAAGAGGTCAAAGAATTGTTCGCGGACATGGATAGCGCTATTGCGCATCTCAAAGAAGGCAAAGCCGTTCCCCAAGCGCTGTACTCTAACATGCTCAAAGAGTTGGCGGACGTGCAGGTGGTGGTTTCTGGAACTTCGGTAGCTTTAAAGCCACTTAATAAACTTGATGAAGCGTTAAGTAGAGTGCATCTTTCGAATATGAGTAAACTGGGTGAGGATGGGAAGCCTATTTTTCGCGAAGACGGTAAAGTATTAAAAGGCCCTAAATATTTTTCTCCGGACTTAGCGGATTTAATTTAAGATTTTTCCATATATCCATGAAATTCCGCAGCAGTCGTGCGGGGTTTTCTGTTTTTTTACCCTTCTTTACATAATTAGCCGATCGTAATAATCTAAAGATAGCGAAATTAATTTTAATATTATGGATGAACAAAATATCAATAAAAAAGAGCAGTATGATCAGCAGAAAGGGGTAGAATTGACCGTGTTGAGGCGAAAAAAGATGCGCAGGCGCATTACGTTTTGGTTAGTGGTTTTGGTGGTGTTGATCGGTTCGGTGTGGGGATTAGCCAAGGTGGCCAGTCGTATGCCGGAAAATAGTCCGGTTGGTGCCATGGATAAAGTTTCTGGGGACGATTGGGTCAAGGGTAACCCCGCAGCGACGAATATCTTGATTGAGTATGGAGATTTTCAGTGTCCGGCCTGCCGGGCTTATTTCCCACTGGTGGAGCAGTTGGTTAAAGAAAAAGGGGATCGGTTACAGTTTATTTATCGACACTTTCCTTTACCACAGCATAAAAACGCCAAGCCTGCTGCTTATGCTTCGGAAGCGGCGGGGGTGCAGGGAAAATTCTGGGAGATGTATCAACTGATTTATGAGGGCCAGAATAATTGGAAAGACGTGAGGGATGCCAAAGATATTTTCGTAGACTATGCCAAAACTCTCGGCCTCAATCTCGATGATTTCAAAAAAGATCTAGGTTCGGATGTGATAAAGTCTAAAGTAGAGAGCCAGGCTAAGGGCGGGACGCAAGCAGGGCTGAACTCTACGCCCACCTTTATATTTAACGGTAAGCGTATACAGCCCCAGAATTATGAGGAGTTTTCCAATTTAATTCCCTAGGCTATGAGTATTTTTTCTCGCCGAATTATTTGGGCGATGGTTGCGGTGGCTTTTTTAGGTTTTTTGGATGCTGTCTTTTTGACCATCGAACATTACACCAACAATATTCCGCCCTGTTTTGCGCTGACCGGTTGTGAACAGGTGACCACCAGTGTCTATGCGACCGTGGCTGGAATCCCCGTGGCTTTGGCGGGGGCGGCTTATTATTTTCTGATTCTTGTTGTGGGACTGCTTTATCTTGATCTCCGAAACGCAAAGTTACTGACCGCGATGAGTTACCTTCCCATTGTGGGATTACTGGCCTCAATCTATTTCGTCTCTCTGCAGCTGTTTGTCATTAAGGCGCTGTGTCTTTATTGTGTTGTTTCGGCCATGACCTCGACCACCCTTTTTATTCTGGGATTAATTGTATTACAATTAAGGAAGAAGGAGGTGTCACATGAATAAAAAATCCATTCTTTTTATATTTTTGCTTCGCATCGCCCTAGGCTCTCTTTTCCTGTACGCCGGTTTCACCAAAGTCATCAACTCCAATTGGTCTGCGGCTGGATACTTAAACGGCGCCAAATCCTTTTCCGGACTTTATCACTGGTTTGCCAGTCCCGCCAATATTAGCTGGGTCAATTTTCTAAACGAATGGGGGTTGACGGCAATTGGTTTTTGTCTAATTTTGGGACTGTTTGTGCGCTGGGCTTCTTTGGGCGGTATTCTTCTGATGGTTCTTTATTATCTCGCTATCTTGAAATTCCCTTATGTCGGAGACCATTCTTTGTTGGTTGATGAGCACATTATTTATATCTTGGCCCTGGCTTTATTAGGGGTCGCTCGTGCCGGTAATTTCTGGGGGCTAGATGGTTTAATGAAAAAGGGAAATTAGGTTATGCAAAGAAAAGTTTGGTTTAAGGCGAAGAGGTATGGCTGGGGATGGTATCCGGTAACCTGGCAGGGTTGGCTAATTTTGGTTGTCTATGTGTTTATTCTGATCAATATTTTTAGAGAAATAGATTCGGCTTCGCATTCGGTTAGTGACACTTTGATTAATTTTCTTCCCCAAACCGTTATCGTCACGGCCATTCTAATACTGATCTGCTACATGACTGGCGAAAAGCTTCGCTGGCGCTGGGGTAAGTAGCTAGAGAAATCTCCTGCTCCGGTTAAGTTAAAAAGCCCGTCCAGGGTTTTTTAACTTAATAGAAAAATTATCTTTCTAAGTTAAGGTGATTTAAATAAAATATGAAGGAAAACAGTTTCGCTCTCTTTAAATACGAGCTAGGCCGGGTCATTGCGCGCAGTCTTAACGCAGAGAAGGTCGACCAGATCTCTCCTGCAGATTGGACGCAGGGACCCAAGGACGCTCCACACATCCTCATACAGTATGGAGATTTTCAATGTCCAGCCTGTGGTTCTTACTACCCCTTAATAAAAAAACTTTTAAAAGAGCATGGTGAAGAGTTCCAGTTTGTCTATCGACACTTTCCTTTACTTATTCATCCTTATGCGAGAGTGGCCGTCCAGGCTGCGGAAGCGGCGGGACATCAGGGAAGATTTTGGGATATGCACGATCTGCTTTTCGAACACCAGGCCGAGTGGTCAGCCGCTCCCTTACCGGAGGTATTCTTTAATGAATATGCACGATTAATGGGGCTGAACTTAGAACAATTTAGAAAAGACGAGTCTTCGGATGAGGTTAAAGATAAAGTTGAGCGGGATTATTACGGAGGCTTGCGGGCCGGAGTAGATGGGACACCCACTTTTTTCCTAAACGGCGAAAAAATTTTACCCCAAAGCTACCAGGAATTTGTTGAATTAGTACATTAATCATCCTATCCTCAAGGTTTTTCATTATCTTTTTAATTACAATGCCTAATCGCTCTCACAAGAATATTAAGGGACTTTTACGGGCCCTGGCTTTGCCCATTTTTTTTGGCCTGATCATGCTTACCGCATATTTACTGTGGAAGCTTTTTGATTTTCCGCCTCCCGATCGCGCCTTGGAAATAGTCAGGGGATATTTCGACCGTTACGGTTATTTGGTGGTGTTTGTCAGTGCTTTCATCGAAGGCGCTTTAATTTTAGGATTTTATTTCCCGGGCGGGTTTATTATCTCTTTGAGTGTGATCCTAGCCGGGCAAGATATTTTGAGAATTATCTTACTAATCTTTGTGGTGGCCGCCGCTTTTGTCTCGGGCTACACGGTGGACTATTTTGTCGGGAGGTATGGCTGGCAGAAAGTTTTTGCCAAGTTGGGGTTTAGCGAAGAGCTGAAGAAATCCAAGAAAAGACTAGAGAGAAAAACTTTTCGCACTATCTTTCTTACTTATTTTGACGTGAACCTTGCTTCGATCACGGCCACGGCGGCGGGAATCTTGCACTATCCTTACGCTCGTTTTTTGCTCTATTCGATTCCCGCCGTCCTTTTTTGGAATGCTTTTTGGGCGGTGATTATCTATTGGGTCGGTCAGCAATCCCTGGAGTTTATTACGGGAGGTGCTTTGGCAGTGGTAGTGCTGGTAATCTGGGTGATAGTCACTACGGTGCGCTACTTCACGCAGAGCCATCACCGAGAAAGCTGGCAAAGCTAATCATTGACGCGCAGCTCATTTTGGATTAAAATACCGAAATCTTCATCTTCTCATTATGGCTACTAATCAATTAAGACAATATATTACAGAGGCCAGAAAATCCGGCATGTCCAATCAAGATATTATCGAGGCTCTAACCAAGTCTGGTTGGCACGTGCACGATATTATCGATATCGTGGTAGATTTTCCTCCGAAAGAAACCGGTGCCGCGGTGATCTCTGTACGCAATGTCTCTAAACATTTTGGAAAAGTAAAAGCGCTCGACGGCGTTACTTTAGATATTCCGAGTGGACAGGTCATAGCTTTGCTTGGTCCGAACGGAGCAGGGAAGACCACGCTGGTGCGCATTTTGGGTACGCTCTCTCAGCCGACCGAGGGAACGGTAACGATTGCTGGGCTGGATGTGGTCAAAGATGCTCAAGAACTACGGGCTATCATTGGTTTAACGGGGCAGTATGCGGCGGTGGACGAAATTTTAAGCGGCCGAGAAAATCTAGATATGGTTGGTCAGTTGTATCACCTTCCCATCGAAGAAGCATGCAAACGTACGATTGAGCTATTGAAAGAATTTGATTTGGAAGACGCGGCGGATCGCTCCGTCAAAACCTATTCCGGGGGAATGCGTCGTCGTCTCGATTTAGCGGCGAGCTTAGTGATTCGCCCGAAGGTTTTGTTTTTAGATGAGCCCACCACCGGACTCGACCCACGCAGTCGTTTGGTGATGTGGAATGTTATTCGGGATTTAGTACAAGGTGGCACGACCGTTTTGCTTACTACCCAGTACATGGAAGAAGCGGATCAACTCGCGCACCACATTTTTGTTATTGATCACGGAAAAATTATTGCCCAAGGTACTTCTGACGAGCTCAAACGTCAAGTAGGTGGCGATGTTTTAGAATTGCATCTGGCTGAACATAAGCAGGTTTCGCAAGCTGCGGAATTAATTAAATCTTTCGGTAGCGCCGAGCCACGATTTGATTCCAATACGGGTATTGTTACGATGTCCGTACAAGGTGGGGCCACGGTATTAGTGGATGTGGTTCGTCAATTGGATACGGCCAATGTTAAAATTTCTGATGTGATTTTGCGCCGACCATCCCTTGACGATGTTTTTATTAAATTAACCGGACACTCCGCTCAATAATATGGCCAATCTTAAAACCACTTTTTCCGATATCGGAGTAATGACGAAGCGCAATCTTTTGCATTATCGTCGTTTGCCGCAATTAATCATTTTCTCTTTTATACAACCGGTAATGTTTGTTTTGTTATTTGCTTATGTTTTTGGCGGAGCAATCGAGACGTCCAGTGGAAAATATATTAACTTTTTACTGCCCGGAATTTTAGTGCAGACCATTTTATTCGGAGCAATGATGACCGGAGTGAGTTTAGCCAACGACATTACTAAGGGCATGATTGATCGGTTTCGTTCTTTGCCTATGGCTCGTTCCGCGGTATTAGCCGGGCGAACGATTACCGAAATGATTCGTAATATTTTTGTGGTGGTTTTAATGACGGCGGTTGGTTATTTGATCGGTTTTCGGATTGAGCACGGGTGGGGTAATTTCGGCTTCGCCGTTCTCTTTATCGCGCTGGTGGGCTTCGCCTTCTCTTGGGTTTCAGCCGCGATCGGGTTGTGGGTGAAAAATGTGGAAACGGCGCAGAGTGCTGGATTCATTTGGGTTTTCCCTTTGGCTTTCGCTAGCTCTATTTTTGTACCGATTGAAACGATGAGCGGAGGGGTGCGCACTTTTGCCGAGCATAATCCGATCACTTACATGGTGAACACGGTACGGGCTTTGTCTCTGGGAACCCCGGTGGGTAACAATATTTGGTATGCTCTGATTTGGGTTGGAGCGATTCTCGCGGTCTTCATTCCTGTCGCTGTGCATATTTATCGTAAAAATACGTAAACCAGAAAAAGCGGCGTGTCGTTGACACGCCGCTTTTTTATTTGTAGAAATAGTATACCTTAACAATTAAGGAGAAGGCAGTGATGGTTAAGCCATATATCGGAGTGACGGGGATTACCAAAGCGGAACAGGCCGAGGCACTTTTATCTCTAATGCGACCGGGATCAAAAAGAAAGTTAATGATTGGGGTATTGGCTAGCCGGAGAACATTAGCAGGTGGCCGCAGCGATTTTGCTCCGGAGCGCTATCCGTGTCTTGAAGATATCACCGATATTTTTCCTTTCCATTCCAATGCTCTCAATTTGGTGCACTATAATACTAAAACAGTGCAGTTTTTCGAGGAGCTGGCGGAAGTGCACTACTTGGCCGGTCCGTATTTCGACGGTTTCCAGTTGAATATATGCTGGCCCAGTGCGGTAGAGATTAAGCGCTACCATGATTGGGTGGATAATGGGAATCGGGCTACGGGGCTGTTCATGCCTTTACCACACAAGACTATCGTTTTGCAGATTGGAGCAAGGGCGCTTCAAGAAATAGAATCTTCTCCGGCCAAGCTGGTGCAGAGACTCAATGATTATCGTGGTCTAGTCCATTCTGTGCTGATCGACCCTAGCGGTGGACAAGGAAAAATGTTGGATGTTGGCGCCGCCGGTAATTATTTGCGAGCCATTCGCAATGTTTATCCGGGATTGGCTTTAGGGGTAGCGGGGGGGTTGAGTCCTTCGACCCTGCCGCGAATTAGGCCATTGGTAGATGAGTTTTGCGATTTGAGTATCGATGCGGAAGGTCGCTTAAGAGATGAGAATGATAAATTGCATTTAGGAGTAGCGGGTTTGTATGTTAAGGATTCTATAAATCTTTTTGCCAATAGTTAAGAGAGCTCTGCTCTCTTTTTTGTTTACCCGCCATAATCTTCTGAAGTTTAGGCGGGTTGCCCATTTCATAATTTACTCATCAAATGAGCCTATGTTCCTTGCAAATATTTAAATCACGCAGTCTGTATTTTTATGAACTACAACACCTTGGCTGGAATCCGCAAAGCGGTTTCTTTTATGTTAGTTTTGGCGTTTATGGCCTTACTGGTGCCATCAACCGGATCAGTTTGGGCAGCTAGTCCGAGTATGGTTATTAGTGCTAGCGCGAACACGCCTGGCACGGCTTTGAGTATTTCCGGAAGTGGCTTCAGCTCTGGGGAAACGGTGCGGATTACCGGCTTTGGAGCAGATTCGGTGATGGTCACAGCTAACGGTGGCGGCAGTTTTAGCGGAGCGAGCTTAACTATTCCGAGCGATACCCCTGAGGGCAGTTATCAAATTCAGGCAGTGGGACAAAGTTCTCGCTTAAGAGCCGTTGATAATTTTTATGTAGGAAGATTCTATCCGATGCTGGCTCCTTCGGCTTGGTACCTCAAAACTGGCCAATTGTTTACTTTGAATGGCACTGGATTCATGGCGGGAGAGAAGGTGACGGTCTCGGCAGGTGGAGTGACTAAAGAAGTGACCACCGACGGGGCGGGTAGTTTTACGACCAGCTCTTTTAGCGTACCTTTCAATGTAGTTTTAAGTGCGGGATTAAATGCTAATGCTTCAGGACAAACTAGTTTGGAGAGCACAGCCATCAATATTTCTTTAGGTGGGCATTTCCCTTACGCTTGGGCCTCTAATTACTATGTCACTCCAGGTAGTACGGTAACCTTTGGAGGAGAAGATTTTGCTCCGGGAGAAATTGTGCAGGTTAAAGTAGGATCGACCGGTTTGGGGACGGTGGTGCCCGGCGCGACTGGAGGATTCAGTGGTTTTTCAGCCACGGTTCCATTTGGTGTTACTTCTCCGGCCGAATTTACTTTTACCGGTCAGGACAGTGGCGCTCAAGCCATTGTGCCAATTACGATCGCACCGTTCAGTGGTCAAGTTACCCCCTCTACTTGGTACACCATGCCGGGATCCGGAGTTTCTTTTAGTGGTCAAGGATTTGTTTCAGGAGAAAGTGTGGGCATTACCTTAAACGGAGAAGCGACCGGTTCGACCACTGTCAATTCCCTGGGGAACTTTTCCGTCGGTCCTTTAACCATTCCCTTCGGCTCTGCGATGGCCCATTTTACTTTTATGGGTCAATTGAGCGGGATCTCTCTGTCGATCGATATTTCTCTCGGCCAATTCTATCCTTACGTCGCCTTGAATAATTACTACAGTGTAGGCGGGACACCCGTCACCGTGACGGGCGGAGGCTTTGGAGCGGGAGAAAATGTGGCGATTACTTTTGGAGGAGCAAACTTGGGCACAGCTACCGCCGACTCTACGGGTGCCTTAAGTTTTCCTGCCAATGTCCCATTCTCTACGGCGGGAACAAAAACCGTTCAAGCCCAAGGAGTTTCTACGGGAGCAGTAGGATTGACGGGCTTTACTCAGGCTCCCGTGTGGTCTTCGATTCAATTGGGCAGTTATGCCGGTGCTCCTGGCACCGCAGTAACTTTTATTGGTTCCGGATACTTACCCAATGAGCCAATGGAAATTCGCACTGATCGCACCGGTTCCACCGTGGTGCACACTTTCACGGCCAACTCTTCGGGAGGTTTTATGAATGCGGGTTATGCTATTCCCGCCACTTTTGTGGAAGGTCCGTTAACCTTCACTATTACCGGAACACACAGCCTCAATTCCAACTCGATTATCTATTACGTCACCGGTAACTAAATTCAAGTAATAGTCTAAACAAAACTCCCCGCTTAGGCGCGGAGTTTTGTTTATTTTACTGAACGAGGAGCAAAATGGAAGATTCTCATCTTACATTTTGTCCGAGTGAAGTTAAAAGGGTTAATACTTCGATGCTCTGCATCGGGTCAGAAGAGTATAAAACTCTTCTGACCCCCCGCAGCTTGCTGCGAGGGGTGTTCATGGTAAGATTAAAAAATGGAAGAAATTCTAAAAAAATTACAGGAACAGGAGGAGAAGTTAAACGCGATTTATAAGTCCACCGAAAAGACTCGCAAATATTTTAAATGGACATTAATTTTAAGTATCGTTTTCTTTATTTTACCTTTGATCGGACTATTAATTGTCATTCCACAGTTTCTTAGTACTCTTGGGGGAGGAGCCGACTTATTAAGATAGTCATATGGATAAAGTAGAGAAAACTGAAGAAGAGTGGGAAAAAGAATTAAGCCCCGAAGAGTTTAATATCTTGCGGCGCAAAGGAACAGAGGCGCCATTTACGGGGGAGTATTGGAACGATCACGAGAAGGGAACATACAAATGCCGGGCTTGCGGTTTAGAACTTTTTTCCTCGGAAACTAAATTCGATTCCGGCACAGGCTGGCCAAGTTTTACTGATCCCATGAACAGGGAAAACGTGGAATTAAAATTGGATACAAGTCACGGCACGCAAAGAGTAGAAGTACTTTGCAAGCGCTGTGGTTCTCATCTGGGTCATGTTTTTGAAGACGGTCCGGCTGACAAAGGCGGTAAAAGATTCTGCATTAATTCCTGTGCGCTGAAGAAGGAATAAATATTGACATAACATTCTCAAAGTGTTATTATCTGCCAAGCTATTTGATTTGAAGAGGAGCTTCTATGAAAGCTTTCGTGTTGCAATATTACCACACAGGGGTGGCGGTAGGCAGAAGAATAAACTCTTTGGTTATGATTGCCGAATCGGAAAGCGTTGCTCTTGGGAAATTAGGTGCCAAAAAAACGGCTTGTCACCAGGTGCTAATCCCGGAGGACCTATCTAATAAATTAGGGATCCCGGTTGCTTTAAGAAAGACCATTATCCTTAGTGAGGTGCCGCTTTTTTCTTCTGATGAAAATTGCGACCGCTGCTAGGAGGAGGCCATGGCTAAAATTCCTGAAGATTTAACTGGATTTATCGAGGCTCCTTTTAGTGAGACTATCGGGCTATTGAAGGAAGCGACCCCAAAAGAGCTGGAAGAAAGTTTTGTTCGCTTCTTTGCTTTAATCAACGAAAAAGTTTTATTTCTTATACGAGAAGGATCTCGTCATGAAGTGAGGCATGCGGCGTTACTACTCGGCTCCTTTTTGGTCAATAGGGTTGGTAGGAATTTAGTACGTTATTCTCCTCATATATTTGGTAAGCTGGAAGCATATTATAATTTGCTTAGCCTAGCCTCTACTAAGAATGACGCGGCCGCTATCCCTTCGATTATCAAAGATGATCATAGTGTTCGTATCCAGGTCTTAATTCTGGCCCCGGAAAATCTATACGTCTAAAACCAAGCGGGCAATGCCCGCTTTTTGCTTGCTCAATTGACCGCAAACCCTTTAAATGCTATACTTATCTTCTCGTTGCCTATTTAGATGGCTGGCGGCGGGATTTTTTTTATGGAAATTAGAAATATTGCTATCATTGCGCATGTGGATCACGGGAAAACGACCTTAACTGACGCTATTATGCGCCAGACCGGTGCGTTTGAGGAAGGTATGAGTATGGATTCTAACGCGCTCGAAAAAGAGCGTGGCATTACCATTTAAGCCAAAAACTACTAGATTAATTACAAGGGCTCAAAAATCATCATCGTGGATACCCCCGGACACGCCGATTTCGGCTCCGAGGTAGAGCGGGTGTTGCGTTCGATTGATTCGGTGTTGCTGGTGGTGGACGCTCAAGAGGGTCCGATGCCGCAAACCCGTTTCGTTTTAAAAAAATCTTTGGAACTCGGCTTAAAGCCGATGGTTATTATTAATAAAATTGATAAACCGGCCGCCGATCCGGCGCGGACCGAAGAACAGGTCTTGGAACTTTTTATGGATCTTGGCGCCAACGACGAACAGCTTAATTTCACCGTGGTCTACGCCATTGGCCGTGAAGGAACCGCCAAAATGAATTTAGCGGATGAGGCCAAGGACTTAAGTCCTTTGCTCGACGCCATCTTGAAAGAAGTGCCCATCGCTTCTATAAAAGCAGACGAGCCCCTGCGTGCTCAACCTTTTAACTTGGGTTATGATAATTTTTTGGGCCGTTTGGCGATTGCCCGTATTTACGAAGGAGGAATTAAAACCGGACAAACCGTTTATGTTAAGACTCCCCGCCAAAATGCAGACAATTTAGGCGGGCAAGCCGATGCGTTAGTACGTACGGGCAAGATCGTTAAGCTTTTCACTTTTAAAGGATTATCGCGGCAAGAAGTGGCCGAAGCGGGAGTGGGGGACATTGTGATGATCGCCGGCTTACCCGACATTTACATCGGAGAAACGATTTGTGCTTCTGCTGAACAAGAAGCTTTACCGGCTATTAAAGTGGATGAGCCCACCATCGTTTTAAATTTTTTGGTTAACAACTCTCCTTTCGCCGGACGTGAAGGAAAATTTGTCACTACTCGTCAGATTCGCGAACGTTTGGAAAAAGAACTGGAAATTAATGTGGGATTAAAGATTGATTTTTCCGGCGGCGATCGTTTTAAAGTTTTCGGACGCGGAGAATTACACATCGCTATTTTACTTGAAAACATGCGTCGTGAAGGATATGAACTGCAGGTTTCCCAGCCCCACGTTATTATCAAAGAAGAAGACGGGGTCAAAACCGAACCATTTGAAGAAATTACCATTGATGTGCCCAGTGAATTCCAGGGAGCGGTCATCGAAAGACTTGGTCAGCGCGCGGCGCGAATGGTGAACATGAAAATTCATCACAATACGGTGCGTTTAATATTCGAAGGACCGACTCGCGGCATTTTAGGTTATCGCGGGCAGTTTATCGTGGATACCAAAGGCGAGGGAATTTTCGCTAGCCAGGTGCTTGGTTTTCGTCCGTATGCCGGAGAAATTACCAAACGGGCCGTCGGTTCGATGGTTTCGATGATCACCGGTAAAGCTTCGGCTTTCTCTCTGTGGAATTTGCAGGAGCGTGGCACTTTATACATTTTGCCCAATACGGAAGTATATGAAGGGATGGTGGTGGGTAATACTTCCAAAGGAGAAGAGATGGCTGTTAATCCGATCAAAGGCAAACAGCTCACTAACGTACGCTCCGCCTCCAACGATGAAAATATTATGCTTGAGCCGCCATTCCTCATGACCATCGAACGCGGTTTAGAAATCATGGGTGAGGATGAGTATCTGGAAGTCACTCCTAAAAATACTCGTCTCCGCAAAGAATTTTTAACAGAAGCAGAGCGTTCTCGAACAAAAAAGTCCTAACCAGGACTTTTTTGTTTCTACTTTAATCCTAAACTTTTCAAAAAGTTTTCGAGTTCGAGGCCGGTGATTTCACGAAAGTCGCCGGCTTTTAATTTGCCGATAACGAGGTTCATAATGCGGGTGCGGAAAATGTCGCTGGTGGTGTAGCCGAAAGACGAGGCCATGCGGCGGATTTGGTGCTTCTTGCCTTCGGTTAAAACAATTCTAAATTCTTGCGGGCCGATTTGAGTGACCTTGGCGGGCTTGGTGCGGTAGTCTTCGATCTGCACTCCTTGCGCCAGGTTTTTTATAAAATGAGCGGTGAGGGGTTTATTAACTTTTACTTGGTATTCTTTTTCGTGAAAGCGAGAAGGGCTTAAAAGTCTTTCGACAATACGGCCGTCGTCGGTGAGGACGATCAAACCGCGAGAGTCTTTATCAAGGCGACCGACAGGAAAGACACGTTGCTTGAGTTTTAAAATGTCCGCGATTTCTTTTTCTTCGCCTTGAGGACTGTGAGTGATAATGCCGCGAGGTTTAAAGTATAAAAAATAGGAGTACTGTTTTTTCTGAGCGCGATTAATGGTTACGCTAACAACGTCCTTCTCTTGGACGATGTCGCCAACAATGGCGAGACGATCATTAATTTTTACGCACTTTTTTTCGATCAACTCGTCTGCCTGGCGTCGAGTAGCGTAGCCTTTGAGCGCGAGATATCTGTTAATGCGAATAGGGAAAACCATTTCTATATTCTACATTATTTATATAATCTTGGCAATGGTGGTTTTGAGTATTAGAAAAGGGGAGTGGGGACTCCCCTTTGTCGGCAACGGCGCCGTCATTCGGCGATAAACTCGCCGTGCGACTTGCACTTCGCCGTTCTTCCAAACAGCTTCGTTCGGAAGGTACCGAGGTTGTGGTTGCAACGCCGGCACAGTGGGTAGCGCCGCAAATCGTACGGCAACATCACCCCGATGATCCCGAACGAAATAACTATCGACATAAGATAAGCCCATCCGAAGACAATCATTATCTGCATGTCAATCCTCCCACGCTACTATAATTATAGCATATTTAATGAACAAAAGTCAAATGTACTTATGGCAGTATTTGCATTTCAATATAACCTGCTAAAATAGGTGGATGGCGGAATTCAAAACTTTATTAAAAAGAGCGGAGAAAGTTAAGTTTAAATACGAGGAGTTGAATCGGCGAAAAGGCCAGGTTTCTTGGCGAGCGCCGGAGTATGCCCAAGGTTTGGTGGGGGATGCGGCCGACCTCATTAAATTCGTTTTAGCCTACAAAAAATCCAAGAAGAAGAAAGAAATGGATAAAAAAATCCGTCACGAATTGGCCGACTGTCTATGGTCCATGATGGCAGTGGCGCTCGAACTTGATATAGATTTGGAAAAAGAATTTTTGTTAAATTTAGAATATTTAGAACAGAAACTTACGGAGGAAGAATAACATGTCGCAATATTATAACCCCAGACGAACCAGAAATGTTTTTAAAGCCAACTCGGACGAGCCGTTTCGTTTGAGTCGCTCAAAAATCGATCTTTTTTTAAACTGTGCACGGTGTTTTTATCTGGACCGGCGTTTGGGAGTAGGTCAGCCACCCGGGTTTCCGTTTAGTCTAAATTCAGCCGTAGATCATCTTTTAAAGAAAGAATTTGATACGCATCGAAGCAAGGGCACACCCCATCCGCTAATGGTTTCTCATGGCATTGAGGCGGTTCCTTTCGCGCATAGCCAGTTAGATGAGTGGCGAGATTCTTTGCGTCGGGGAATCACTTATCATCATCCCGAAACGAACCTGGTTATTACCGGAGGAGTGGACGATTTATGGGCAAATCCGCAGGGAGAAATTATGGTAGTGGACTATAAGGCGACTTCCAAAGATGGCGAAGTTTCGCTGGATGCGGATTGGCAGATTGGTTACAAGCGGCAGATGGAAATTTACCAGTGGCTTTTCAGAAAGAATAACTTTAAAGTTTCACCGGTGGGATATTTCGTGTATTGTAATGGGCAGACGAATCGCGAAATGTTTGATAGTAAATTAGAGTTCACCGTTAAGGTTATTCCTTACAAAGGCGACGACACTTGGGTGGAAGGGGCGATTAAGAATGCTCATGCTTGCTTGAGTAAAGACACTCTTCCGAAGGCCTCCCCCAATTGTGATTTTTGTGCTTACTTTGGTGCGCGACGCGATGTGGATTATCAAGAATCTCTTAATATATAGGTATGATTAAAGTTGGACAATTAGCGCCGGATTTTTCTTTGCCGGATCAAAATGGAAAAGAGCATAAGCTTTCTGATTACAGAGGGAAGTGGGTTTTGTTATATTTTTATCCGAAAGACGATACGCCGGGATGTACGAAAGAAGCCTGTGCGATTCGCGATAACCTACCTGATTTTAAAAAGCTAAAGACGGTGGTTTTGGGCGTGAGTGCGGATAGTGTTAAAAAACACGCCAAGTTCGCGGAAAAATACGAGCTGTCTTTTACGCTGTTGGCGGATGAGGATAAGAAGGTGGTTAAGCAGTACGAGGTGTGGGATGAAAAGAAGTTCATGGGCCGCACCTATTTCGGTATTTTGCGCACCTCTTTTTTGATCGATCCGCAGGGTAAAATAGCCAAAATCTACGAGAAAGTTAAGCCAGAGATTCACGCCGAAGAAGTGCTTCAGGATCTACGTAGCCTTTGACATCTAGACCTCTTTCTGCTATAATGGATAGATAATATAAAGCTGCTTATTGCAGCACGGGATCCCAGTACCATCCTCAAGGAGGAGCTACGGGACAGGCTCGAAACCTCAACTGCGTCACTCCATCTAATGTATTGACCCTGTAGGCTCTCGGGTCAAATATATGACAGAAAAACATATGGCCGAAGCGGCCACTAGTTTCTACGGATTGGGCATTGCTCCTCGTCTGTTGGAAATTCTTGATAGTTTAAGCTTTAAAGTACCGACTCCTATTCAGCACAAGGCTATTCCCTTGGCGATTGAAGGAAAGGATGTCATCGGTATCGCGCAAACCGGAACAGGAAAAACCCTGGCTTTTGGTGTGCCCATGCTTCAGCGCATCGGTCAAACGAAGGGTAAGGGATTGGTAGTTTTGCCCACTCGTGAGCTGGCATTGCAGGTAGATGAAACCATCCAAAAGATCGGACGATCTTTTGGAGTGAGAACGGCCGTGCTGATTGGCGGTGCTTCGATGGATCAACAGTTGAGAATGTTGAATAAAAACCCACACGTCATCATTGGTACTCCCGGACGTATTTTGGATCACCTCGAACACAAATCGATTGATTTACAGGAAACCAAAATCTTAGTTTTAGACGAGGCGGACCGCATGCTCGATATGGGCTTTGCTCCGCAGATCAAGCGCATTTTGCAAGGTGTCTCTAAAGAGAGACAAACTTTGTTGTTCTCGGCGACGATGCCGAATGACATTATGCGCATCGCTAACACTTATATGAAGTTACCTCTGCACATTGAGGTAGCGCCTTCGGGAACGGCAGCGGAACTCGTAGAACAGGAGTTGTTTGTGGTGACCAGAGATCAAAAATTACGCTTACTCGATAAGCTCTTGTCTGAATATCGTGGCACGGTGTTGATTTTCTCTCGCACCAAATTTGGCGCGAAAAAAATTACGCGGGCAGTATTGGGGATGAAACACACTGCGTCCGAGATTCACTCCAACCGTTCTCTGGCGCAACGCAAAGATGCTTTAGGGGGATTCAAGAACGGAAAATATCGCGTCTTAGTGGCGACGGACATCGCCGCGCGTGGTATTGATGTAAAAGATATTGAGGTGGTTATTAACTTTGATATTCCTGAGCACGCCGAAGACTATGTGCATCGCATTGGTCGTACCGGCCGAGCGGGAAGTAAGGGGCGCGCCATTACTTTCGCCACTCCCGAACAGGGTCAAGAAGTGCGTGATATTCAAAAGATCATTCGCACCTGGATTCCGATTACCAAATTACCGGATCTGCCGGCCCAGAGACCGATGGCTTACATTCCTCCGGACGCAGAACCGTTTAGACGCGGTGCTCCTTCCGGGCGACCTTCTTATGGAAATCGTCCTCAAGGGCGACCACCTTTTCGTGGCTCTCGTCCTTCCGGACCAAGGGGCGGCTCTCGTCCGCGAAAACCTTTTCGTCCCACGCGCGACTCTGAAAATTCAGAAAAGCGCGAAGGCTCTGCCGGCGCCTTCTGGATTCAAAAAACTCCTCCTCGTGACGATCTCTAAACCGCCTTCGGCGGTTTTTTGATGTAAGAAGCTACTCTCCGCTTCGTCATAATAAGAAAGCTATGGGCCGCCAAATGGGCGAGCCTCGCTAAAGGCGGGTCGAGGGCTTATTTATTAATCCTTTAATATTAAAATATATGAATAAAACACTATTAGGGTCAGTACTAGGTTTGGCGGTGGTTTTTACGGCAGTGGCGCCGGCATTTGCTCATAAGAATAATGATCGAGATGATGATAAGAAGATGCCGCGTGTTTCCGTTGCTCCAGTCGTGTTAACTGTAGAACAGAAAACTTGTATGATTAACGCCGTTGATAAAAGAGAAACGGCGCTGATTACGGCTTTGGACAAGTTTCATGCTTCCACTAAGACCGTGTTGGAAGTCAGAAAAGAAGCTTTAAAGAAAGCTTGGAATTTGAGCGATGAGAAGGAACGCCAGACAGCGATCAAAGCCGCATGGAATACTTTCAAGGAATCGATCAAAAAGGCTGGTAAAGAATTAAAAGAAGCTCGAAAGTCGGCTTGGAGGCAATACGAAGTCGACCGCAAAGCTTGTAATGTGAGTGCTTGGGATATTCGCGTAAAAGATTTTCACCAGTTTCATATCTGGTAGAAAGAAGAAAACCACCCTGCGGGGTGGTTTTCTTGATGTGGATAACTTGGTCATGTATTTAATAAGGTCTTGGAGATATAATAAAGTAGTAAAACTTTAAATAACTAACGACAGGCTAGTCAGTGTTCAGCACTGATAAGTTATTCGTTAATAGTTACCTCGTATGGAACATCGGCTAAGTACTATTTGGGTGGCGATTATTGTCACTATTGTCCTAGTGGGAGGATTGGTCGTGGGTTTTTGGATAGGGGACCAGAAAGGATACGCTAGGGCAGAGGCGGACGTTAAGAAAGTGCAAGAAGAAGCGGGGAAAAAAGCGGCGGAAGATGCGGCCAAGGCTGCTAATCCTTTCCAGGCCGCCAATCCTTTGGAAGGGGTCGAAGCCAATCCTTTTGAGAAGACTAAGAGCATCCTTAATCCCTTCAAGTAGTCTTATGGGCTCTGCACTTTACGGTATAGCCGAGGCAGGGCCTTTTCACTTATGAAACAATTTAATTATAAAAAAACTATAGGGGTCGTGGCGATTACAATCGGGCTTTTTGCTTCGGTTTTTCTTTTCTCTCCGTCCGTTTTAGCCGAAGAAACAGATGCAGCCATAACCGCTGCCTTAGAGGATCTAGGGGCGGCTGTCGGCCAGACGGTGAGCAGTAAAGATCAGGCCGTGGCAATCTGTGATTCGGAGAAATATTTTGAGATTTGCGCTAAGGTTGGGAGAGAGCATAATTTGTATACATCAGAAGAGGTTAAGCAGGTAGATACATTCATTACCGAAATCAGAGGAGCGTTGGCCGATCAGTTAAAGAACTGCCAAACTACGGAGTGCCTTTTAGGCGTTGCCAATGAACTAGCTAAGAAAGTTTCGGCCAAGGATTCTAAATTAGCTGAGAGTTTTGAGCTGACGGCCACCTTCGTAGCTAAAAAGCAGGCCGTCATTTCTGCTGCCAAAGAGGCAGGAGTAGATTATGATACCTGTCGCAATATGGACCCCGATACCGCCGAGATTAATACCTTGCGCGCTTGCGCCAGGCTAGCTAAGGATAACCGGGTTAGAGATATCATCCCAGAAGCGGCCAGGGCACAAGCTGAAAAATACGGAGAATACGCCGATAAATCGGTTGAGCTTCGAGTTTCTTTGCAGAGTGGTGAGTTTCAGTGCGGGGACGGCACCTTAGATGGCTGTGGAGACTTTTGCTTAAATCCCAATGCAACCGACCGTGCACAAGGGGCTTCGGTTATCCCTCCCGTTTGCCGTCAAATTGCAGAGAAATTCTTTGGTGCTGATGGAGTGAAGCATTTAGAGGATTCCCATAGCCAGGTCAACCAGGTCAAAGACTATCACAAGAAAAAAGCTGATAACATTATTTTCACCACTCTGGACGGCCGTACTTTAAGTAACCCGGAAGAAATTGGCCGGTACATGGAAGAACAGGGCAGGACGGGAAATGTTGAAGCGGTGGAGAAAGGCATGGATTTTATGATCAGCAAGGGTTTTGTTAATCCGGAAGAGAAGGAGTTCGTATTGAAATACGTGAAACAAGCCAGAGATCAGGGCGGTAATATCGATTTTGATAAATGCGCTCAAGATCCTCGATCTTGTCAGCAATTTATTCCCGATGATCAGCGCGGAGAGTTTGAAGCTCAAGTTCAACTTCAGGAAAGTCTCCAGCAAGAGCTAGGATTTAACCCCAGGGATTGTAGAAATGCAGTCAACGATCAGGCCTTGGGTCAAAAATGTTGGGAAGCTTCCAAAAAAGTGCTTCCTCGAATTGAGGCGCTTAGTACGCAAGCCAGCTCTCCGGAATTGCAAAGATTTGTCAGAGAGATTAAACAAAATGTTTCTAGAACCGATGATTTTTACCAGCGCAAAGAGGGTTTCCAGCAGGCCTTTCAACAACAGGGAGGTCCGGGGGGGTGCCGTTCCGAACAGGACTGTAGTACTTACTGTTCCGATTCGGCACACGGTCCAGAATGTATTGCTTTTGGGGCCAAGCAGGGCGTAGCTGGTTTTCGAGGAGAGGAAGCCGTAGATAAGTACCAGCAATATAATAATACATTGCAGAGACCGCAGTATGGGAATCAGGGCTATCCTTTGCCTTTGCCGGGAGTGTTTCCGGGGCAAGGCAATCAGCAGGGTTTTCCTGGACAAGGCTACCCTGTTCAAGGTGGATTTCCCGGAGGGGGACCGGCTGGACCTAGTCCCGAGTGCTTTGCCGCTATTAAGGCTGGTGACTTTGCTAAAGCCAAGCTAGCTTGCGAGTCGCATGTTGCTAATCCGGAGCCGATTCGTTCGATCTGTCCTGCGCTATATAGCGTGGAGAGTTGTCCAGTGGGAGAAATCAAAGTAGTCAGCTACTCTTCTCCAGAATGCGGTGTTTACTACTCTTGCCAAAAAGAATATCGAGGAGAGGTCACGGCGTTGCCTTATCCAAGCTACTCGCCATATCCCACTTACAGCTACACTCCCTATCCCACTGGTGGAGATGGCCGTTACTGTCCGCCGCCCAGTTACTGGGATGAATCTATCAGGGGATGTCGCAGTGGAGGATCTTATTCGCCTTATCCCACTTCTGGCGGTTCTTGGATAAACAAGACCTGGAAGTTTAAAGATGGCTCTTCCCAATCCTCTTCCATCCTTAGCAGAACTGACAGTGAGTATGTCAATTATATTACTGGTATTTATAACGACTGTGCCAGTAAGTATTTTAGCGGTTGGAAGTCTGGCAGCGGTGATCAGAGCAATTGGCAGGAGTTTGGTGTTCCGACTTGTTCAACGACGCCTTCTCAACAACCAACGTATTCACCCTGGCCGAGTAGCTCCTACTCTCCTTATCCGACCTCAACTGGTACTGGCGGATTGTACAGCTGTTTCTACCCGAATGCCTCCAGGAGTGGCCAACCAACTGGCTATACAGTTTGGTGCGAGAAAGATTACTTCAATTGTCATGAGGGAAGTAAAACCGGTTCTTCTATCAGCTTGGACGGTCTCTCCCTCGGCGCTCCTAGCAGTTGTGAAGGAGGATGGCAAACGTCACCTTATCCAACCACTAGCTATACGCCGTACCCAAGCGGTACGCCCACTAGCAGTGGTAGTTGCCCGAGCGGAGCGCACACCATGTATGTTAATGGTGCTGGCGGATATTGCATGTCTGATGCCGACACATCCAAGTGTGGACCGCTTAATTCTTCTAGTACAGGTTCCTTTGGATCCTGCTCGACATATCAAGGTAGCACCAATACGCCAACTAATGATTACGGTTCTTGCGGTACTGCCACCAGCCAATCATCCTGCACGGCCATTTCCAACTGCTATTGGTATTCTGGCACCAACCCATACTGTTACTACAGTTCAACCCCGCCAGCGTCTACCTATACTCCGTACCCGACTACTTCAGGAGGATCTTGCGTTTCCGGTTCGCACAGCATGGGTAGTTACTGTATGTCCGATGCGGACGGTACTAAATGTGGCGCATTTGGTAGTAGTGTGAGCAGTTTTGGATCATGCAATACATATCAGACATCGACTTCTCCATATCCAACCACTTCTTATACCTACACTCCCTACCCCACCTGTTCGTCCGGCCAGTGGTGGGATTCATCCACGAGTTCTTGTAAAACCACCACTACCTCCGATACTCCCGCTCCAACCACTGATCCAGCTACGAGTTGTGCCTCCACCGGCGGCAGTTGGGATGGTTCAAGCTGTGTTTATCCGACTGCCACCCCAGCCACTCCGGAACCCACTCCGGAACCCACTCCTCCAACCTCCGGATTTTCTCCCCAGCACCAGATGGCTATGGCGAATACGATCATGGCTTGTGCTGATTCCGGAGGAACTTGGAATGCGAGTAATAGCTCCTGCAGTTCGTCCAGTTTTGCGAAGTCATTCTTTGGCAATATCATAAAGATATTCTCACGGTTTTTACAGTAAACTGCCAAGCTAACCTAAAGCCACCCCGCGGGGTGGTTTTAGGTTGACAGCTCGTGAGAGTTCTTATTACATTAGTCCAGAGAAAGATCGGAGGTGTTCTTTGAAAAACGAATCTTATCCGTTTATTTTTTTCTGGGAACTTTGTCTGGTTCTATTGGGCTGGTGCTTTCTGAACTTTCGCCTAATGGATTATCTGGTGAAATTTTCAGGATCGTATATTCTTGTTTCCGCGCTGCTGTCCTCAAGTATCATTGTCTGGCTCATGAGAAGTAAAGATTATCGTCCGAAGTTATTAGTGCTAGATCGAGAATATCTTCCGTATCTTGCCATTTGTGTGGTGGTGGCGCTGATTCTTATCCCGACAGGGTTTATGGTGGGAATTATTACTTTGAATCTAAACTGGTTTAGAATTCTAGCTATACCGGCGGCGTTCATTGGCGTTTACCTTAGTATTGGACTGGTGGAAGAATTAGTGTTCCGTCAGGTGATGTTGGTGTTTCTTGAACAGCGTTGGGGTGCGGCTTTGGCCTTGGGAGGTAGCTCTTTGCTTTTTGGGCTTTCCCATATTGTACGCGGCGCCTTTCCCAATTGGTCCTATGTCTTATTAGCAACTTTGGCTGGCTTACTCTATGGAGCAATTTTCCGACGAGCGGGTTTGGGTTATGCCATCTTGCTGCACTCTATCGTCGATGTTATTAAGTATGCTTTTTTATCCCGTTAGAGAAAAGTCGCCATTGTTTTTTTAATCCAGTAGGAATATCTTTTAGGTAAGGGTCTTTTAAAATAAGGTAGGTGGGAAGTGTTAAAAGCTTTGCGTTTGGCTGGTAAATTAGGAATAGGGAAGTGGAGTCTATTAGTCACATCCGGAGCCTTGGCAGGTTTAGTGGGATGGTATTGGTGGCAGACGGAAGAGGTGAACGATCTCTTACCGATTAAGACTAGTCCACCGCGATTTACGGAACAGCTGCGCAAAAAATTTCCGGAAAATAAGATTACCGTAGAAGAGGAAAAGCAGAAACCTGACAGTGGTCATCGTAAGTCTCATTTGAAAATTAAATCATTCTACGGAGATGAGCGGGGCAGTATTGAGGCGATCTGGTGGAATAAGTCCAAGAAGGTGCGCGATAAGGTGTTGGTGATCTTACCGATTACGGGTGATGGTGACCCGGGAAAATTTATTGCGCGGTATTTTTCGGTGGCCGAAGGATTTGATGTGGTGCAAATTCTCGGAGCGAGTCGCAAAGGGTTTCTGGATTATCAAGAATTTCAGTCTGCTTCGCACTTATTGCGAGTAAAAAATGTGGTCCGGGATGTGGATTACTTTATGCAATTGCGCGTCAGTAACTATTTGCAGACTATTGCTTGGTTAAAAGAAGAAAAAGGCTATCGAGATGTTTATGTGCTTGGGATTAGTCTGGGAGCAATTGAAGGGAGCTTAGTGGCTTTGGATGTGAATGTTCGGGCGGCCGTGCTGGTGATGGGAGGAGGAGACCTGGCCGAAATCGTCATGACTTCTAAAGAGTCGTTTGTGATTCGGTGGCGTCTGGCTCTGATCGAAAGTCTCAAGAAAGTTCTGGGGAGACCTTTGCAGAAAGATGAGGCTTTGCAATTTTTGAGGGATAATTTTAGCGAAGCCGATCCGTTACGTTATGTGGGCGAAGTTAATCCCAAGAAGATCTTAATGATTTCGGCCAAGTATGATGAAACTATTCCGTGGAAAAATGGCCTGAAGCTTTGGCGAGAGGCCAATCAGCCTCGACTGATTGTTTTTTCGACCACGCATCACGGGATTGCCACTTACGGTCCGGCCATCCTTTATCACGTCGGACGATTCTTTTCAGCGGCTTAGGCCGCTTTTTGTTTAACTTCGTGCTCAAGGTATAATGAAAGTATGCAAAAGCTGGAATTTCCAAAGGGGTTTTTATGGGGGAGTGCGACAGCTTCGTATCAGATCGAAGGCTGGATTGATAACAACGATTGGGCCTTGGAGGCAAGGAATGGGCGAGTGCCGGATGCCGGACAGGCTACCAATCATCGCCAGCTCTACGAGTCCGATCTTCATCTATTAAGCGAGCTTAAACAAAACGCTTATCGTTTTTCAATCGAGTGGGCGCGCATCGAACCCGAGGAGGGAAAATTTGATCAGCAGGCCATTGGCTTTTACCGTAATTTAATTGTTCAGCTGAAGAGTAGGGGAATCACTCCCTTTGTGACGCTCTGGCATTTCACTTTGCCGGAGTGGTTTTATAAAATGGGAGGCTTTCAAAATAAAAAAGCCATTTTTTATTTTTCTCGCTACGTAAAATATGTGTGGGATGAATTGGCGGTGCGTGATCCGAGTGATAATAAGGCAGGGGAGAGGGCCGAGTATTGGATGTCGATCAACGAGCCGATGGTTTATGTCGCCGAAGGCTATTTAGAAGGAACTTGGCCGCCATTTAAGAAAAATATTTTCAATGTTTCGCAACTTACTAAAACTTTAATATCCTCTCACCTGACATTGTGCGACATAAAGCGGAAAGAATTCCCGAGCATCAAGCTCGGCATTGCTAAGAATAATTGTTATTACCAAGCTAATCCCGTCATGAAGTACTTTCACAATACCTACTTCCTTAATCGCATCGCTTCTTCCCTCGACTTTATCGGTCTCAATTATTACTTTCCACATCTCTGGCCAAAAAATCCGCATAAAAATGTTTCGGACATGGGTTGGGAGATCTACCCCGAAGGCATTTATCACGTGCTGAAGGATTTAAAGAGGTATGGGTTGCCGGTTTATATCACCGAAAATGGTTTAGCGGATGCGGATGATTCTCGTCGAGAGCAATACATTAAGAGGCATCTTCTTTGGGCTCACCGGGCCATGCAAGAAGGCGTTGATCTGCGGGGATATTTCTACTGGTCGCTGCTTGATAACTTTGAGTGGGTGCACGGATTCAAAGAACGGTTTGGATTAGTGGAGGTGGATTACAAGACTTTTGCCAGAAAAATTCGTCCTTCCGCGCTGGAGTATGCTAAAATATGTGAAGAGAATACCTTAACTTTATAGACTTTATAACTTGATGAACTTTTAACTCGTTCGTATGTCCTGGATCTATTTAGTACTCGTCGCCCAAATCATCAATGCCGGCGTTTTTTTGACCGATAAATATCTGGTCGGTCCGCATGCTAAAATTCGTCCCCTGGCCTACACCTTTTACGTGGGGATTATGTCGGCGGTAGTGGTGTGGACTTTGCCTTTTGGAGTAGTAGGCTGGCCGACGCCGATGATTTTGCTTTTGTCTTTGGCTACCGGCGTGACTTACGTGGCTTCCCTTTTGCTTTTATATCGCGCATTACAGATGGCGGAGGTTTCGGATGTCGCTCCAGTCATGGGAGCGGTGTCCGCTTTGAGCACGTTGTTTTTTAGCGGGATTATTCTGCGCGAACATCTTACCGAAAACTTTATGTTTGGTTTTGCTCTTTTGGTGCTAGGCACGGGGCTGATGTCCTATTTTCGATTTAAGAAGCATTCCCTACTCAATGTTTTGGGGGCAGGGGCGTTGTTCGGATTATCTTCGGTACTGATCAAGTTAATATTTTCACAAACTGAATTTTGGAATGGTTTTTTCTGGTCGCGCATGGCCAATGTCTTAATCGTACTGTGTTTTCTGTTATGGCCCGCTTGGTATAAGGCAATTCGGGGAAACTTCAAAAACTCTCCTCATCACACCAAAGTTCTGGTCGTGGGTAATAAGGTTTTTGCCGGCCTCGCCTTTTTATTGATTCTGGCGGCGATTAATTTGGGGGAGGTGGCGGTGGTCAATGCTTTGGGAGGATTGCAGTTTGTAATTTTGATTATCGCCGCTTTAATTTTTCATCGCCAGTTTCCGCTTTATTTTTCTGAATCAGTACATTTGAAAAATGCTTTATTGCAGAAAGTAGTGGCCACCGCGCTAATTGTTTTTGGCTACTTTATTTTGTTTCTATGAAGAAGGCCTCCAAAAGATTTCACCCTTGGCTTATTGGTCTACTGATAATTATTGTCATTGGTTACGTTTTATCTTTACGAGATATTCCTACAAAGATTACCTATGGCGTATCGTTTAGCAAGTTTCACTCCGATGAATTGCAATTAGACTGGAAAGAGGTCTATAACGCCCTACTGAATGATTTGAAGGTTAAACATTTTCGTTTCTCGGCGCATTGGCCGAATACGGAACCGACCGAAGGAGAGTATAATTTTTCAGAATTAGATTATCAGATTAAAGGAGCGGAAAAGCGCGGAGCGGATTTTATCCTCGCCGTGGGACGGCGATTGCCCGGTTGGCCGGAATGTCACGAACCGGAATGGGCCCAAGACCTGCCTCTCAAGGAGAAGCAAGAGAAGATTTTAAAATACATCGAGACCGTCGTGAATCGATACAAAGATTCACCGTCGATCGTCTATTGGCAAGTGGAAAATGAACCGTTCCTTGCTTTCTTTAGTCGCTCGCATTGCGGTGCATTAGACAAGGAATTTTTGGACAAAGAAATTGAGCTGGTCAAAAAACTTGACCCTAGTCGCTCCGTTTTAATTACCGATAGCGGTGAGTTTGGGTACTGGTGGCCGGCTTACCGTCGCGGAGATGTATTTGGAACCAGTCTTTATCTTTATATTTGGAACAGGAAAATCGGACCGTTTCGTTATCCGATCACTCCCGCTTTCTTTCGCATCAAGCAAAGCATTACGGAGCTTGTTTGGGGAAAGAAACAGACGATGATTGTGGAGCTTTCCGCTGAACCGTGGTTGTTGCAACCGATTATCAGTGCCCCGGTACCCACCCTCTTAGAAAGAATGGGGCCGGAAAAATTTAATGAGATGATCGAGTTTGCCAGTAAGACCGGTTTTGATCGACAGTATCTCTGGGGTGCCGAATGGTGGTATTGGATGAAAAAAATCGGCTATCCCGAGCATTGGGAAAGAGCTCAAGAACTCTTCCGCTAAAGACTTGCTACTTGATATTAGCCACAATTTGGCTAGAATAATCCACGATGAAGAGATTTCTATACACTTTAATCGTGGGAGGCGTGGGGGGCGCCATTTTTTTGTTTTTAGCCGTCGGGGTACTCTATCGCTCCGATCGACTTGGCTTTGCGAACTTGATTGATGCTTGGCTTCCGCCCCGGACGATTATTCGAGAAGTAAAGCAGGAGATCGTGACTTCCCCCGATTCGGATCAAAACATCTCGCAAATTGCCAAAAAATTTCAAGAAAGTACCGCGATGATTCAAAGTTATCAGGACGGCAAGTTAATACGTTTTGGTAGTGGCTTGGTGATGACCCAAGATGGGTTGATTATTACCATAGAAAAAGTAGTGCCAGTGGGAGCGCAAAGCTACCAAGTTTTGGTCAATGGAAAAGTTTTTAATGCCGCAGTGGTTAAAAGGGATGCCAAGAATAACTTGGCCTTATTGAAAGTGGATAGTAATGGCCTTAAACCGGCCACCTTTGATGATAAAAATCCTGATCCGGGTGCTACGCTCTATGTTTTTGGTAGGATCGCTTCGCTGACTGATTCGGAAAATTTTGTCCACAAAGTTTTTGTGAATCGTTTAGCGCAGGAGAAGGTATTTTTGGATGGAAGATACGAAGAATACTTAAGCGGGGCAGGTTTGGGCAATCAGAAGGGGACCTTTCATGGTTTGGTATATGTTGACGGGCAGAGAATAATAGCGCTACAATCATCTTTCCTTGAAGATTTTACTAATAATTACTTAAAGTAGAGGATAACAGTGATGAGAAAGGAATTCTTTTCTGCCCTACATGCTCTAGTTGGTCTGTCTTTTGCATTACAGGATCAATACCTGGTTTCTAAACTTAAAACCAAAAGCGAGCAAATCCTGTTCGCTTTTTTGGATCTTGTCCACCCTACCGATGTCGCACAATCTAGAAAAGGAACGGTGGAATTGACGCGGTCTTTGACGGAAGTGACTGAACTGATCGATTTAATGGTGCACCTTAAGCTGGTCCCCCTCTCCCCTGCTTTGGACACTAAAAAACATTTAATGGCTTTGGAGTTAAAAATGTTAAATTCTAATAGCCAACCTGCCAATGTTGAGAAAATTAGTTTTAAAAAGGAGAGTGTCGTGAATACTTCTCCTGCAAAAACTAAATCTAAGGCGGAAAAAAACGATGCGGAGCCGGAGGAAAGGATTTTAGGGCTCATTAGACAGAGAGGAAAGTGTCAGACGCGGGAAATTATCTACGCTTTTAAAAATGAGTTTTCTCCTCGTACAATTCAGCGTTATTTACAGCAACTTATGCAGTCGGGGAAGGTCATTAAAGAGTTAGAAGAGGGTTATCCGAAATATTCAATCAAGACAATTTAAAGAAAATCCTTTATACTTAATTCATAATCTATGGCGGAAGAACGAAAAATATTTTGGAAGCATTGGACGGGGGTTTTGTTTTTGGCTGTTTTAGCTGGATTAGTAGTTCTTCTGCTTTTGAATCTCGAGTCTGTTGTTGGCGCGGTCCAAGATCGACTGACGGCCTATCGTTATCAAAAACAACTAGACGAGCTCGAGAAGCCTTATCGTGAGGATAAATATGGTGGCAAAACTCCCGAAGAAACCTTCGATCTCTTTATCGTTGCTCTTAAGAAAGAGGATATTGACTTGGCAAGTAAATACTTTACTATTCCAAAGCAGGAGAGCTGGAGGGCGACTTTAGATAAATATAGAACACAGAAGTTACTTGCAAACTTTACGGCTGAGCTAGAAAAGACAAGCAAAGAATGGGAAAGAGTGGAGATAAGGGATCCGGATGTCGTAGAGTTCAATAGCTATATAACGGTTGATCAAGCAACCAAGCTTAAATTTAAAGATAAGGAGTTTGATGTTCCAATTGGGAATTATCTTAATACGACTAGATTTGAAAAATATCCGAGTGGTATTTGGAAGATAAGTCTACTATGACCAAGACGAAATTTGGATTGGCTGTGGGGGGATTGATCATCCCCCTTTTTCTTGGCCAAAATACATTGGCCTATAATCAAGAACATACACACCCCGCTCTAACTGATGAAGCGGTAGATTTTTATAATCTCCATTTCCCTCAAAGTAAAATTACGGAAGAAGAAAAGCAGGCTTTGATTATGGGTGCGGTGGGTGAAGATGTTGGCGATCGGCCCATTAATCATTTTTATGATCCAGTTCATAACGAAGGCTGGTTTGGCTTTCGCTCCTCCAAAGTTTGGGCGCAAAGCTCCGCCGCTCAGCAGTATCGAAACAACCTGTACGCGACCAGTGGAATTTTAGCGGGGAGATTGTGCGATAATGACCCCGTGGATTTTTCTTACGAGCGGGCCTTGCTGGATTATGCCAAAGGAAATCGCCAAAGAGCGTTTGAGGCTTTTGGTCACGTGATGCATCTCTTGGAAGACGCTAATGTGCCGGAACATACTCGCAATGACACGCACTTGTCTATTAACCACAGCACGGGGAGTCCATATGAAACAGAAATGGCAAAATGGAACCCCATGAATTTTAATGTTGCCGCGGATTTATATAAAAAGGATCAAAAACCCATTCAATTCAATATCCTTGGGGAGTATTTCGATTCTATTGCTACCTACTCGAATAATTATTTTTTTAGTCAGGACACGATATATTCGGACAAATATCCTAGACCAGAGGTTGTCGAAATTGATCGAATTTACTTAGGAAATAACAGATGGGTATTTATTGGATTAGGTAAAAACAAGAATGGAGCTAAGTTAGAATTGGTGTCATTTGGTGGTCAAAAAGTTACTAGGAATTTTATCGAAGCACAAGATGCAACACTGATTAATGAAGGAATAGGAAGCAGGATTCTCGACGGCTATTGGGAAAGGCTTTCGAAGGATTTCGTTTTGCATGGAGCGGGGGCGATTAAGATGTTTTTAGATCAGGGAGAGGAGATGAAGCGGCAGTATCAAGCTGAATTAGCTTTAAAACAAAAGCAAAGTGGAGGTAATTTCTTCCAGAGATTATTTGGAAAGATTTTTAGTGGCTCACAAGAGAGCGGCATTGCCTTTGTGCAGAAAACTTTAGCGCAGATAGAGTCATCCAGCACCCATCAAGCAGAAGACACTTTAGAAGATAGCGAAAAGGAGGCGGCCATTGCTTTATTTACTCCCACCCCAGCCCCTACCATTCTTCCTGTCGCTTCGCCACTTGTGGAAACTTTCTCGCCTTCTCCTATACCAACATTCTCTGCTACCCCCACTCCTTTAGCGACGACTACACCTACACCCCCTTTGTACTTTAGTGGATCAGGTAGTTCTATTGTTACCCCGTCACCAACTCTAACCCCAACATTTACGCCCACGCCTACCCCAATAATTTCCACCCCAACTCCTACTCCTTCAGAAGAACCTACTCCCACTCCTACCTCTACTCCCTCGCCTTTTCCGGCAGTGGTTACTACTCCTACTCCAGATCTTTCTCAAAGAAAGGTGGTAATTAACGAAATTGCCTGGATGGGAACAGAAAGTTCTGCCAATGATGAGTGGATCGAGTTATACAATGCTACTTCCGGCTCTTTGGATTTGACTGATTGGAGTCTCCATTCTTTGAGTAAAATTTCTTCCGGATCACTTTCTGATCCAAAGATTGCTTTGAAGGGAACAATCAGGCCATTTGGTTTCTTCTTGCTGGAGCGCACTAATGATCAGACTGTTTCCGATATTGTCTCGGACCAGATTTATACCGGAGCTCTTGCTAATGATGGAGAAGTCTTAGAGTTAACCGATAATATCGGTCAGCGCCAAGATCTGGTTTCTAAATCCTTGGATGGATGGTATGCGGGGAGAAATGAGAATGTAGGCGGATGGCAGAGGTTTAGTATGGAAAGAATTGATCCGGCCAAAAGTGGTGCAGATGTCAGTAGTTGGGGGACTAACAACGGAGTAAAGAAGAATGGGTTGGATGAAGATAGCCATGTGATCAACGGCACACCTGGTGCTTTGAATAGTTTACGGTTGCGTTCTAAACCGGAGGCGATTACAGATTTAACCCTAGTCTCCAGCGACGTAAATTTACTTGAACTTTCCTGGACGGCGCCGTTGTGGAATGGAATAAATTTATTTTACGATGTGCGGTACGCCACTAGAAGTTTTGATACCCTCGAGGATTGGGATAAAGCTCGTCAGGTGAAAGAAGTCTACCCTGTGGATAATTTTGGACTAAAGATCTCACTCGCCTTCACCGTTTTGGATTTTGGCCAGGAATATTTCTTTGCTTTAAAGGTCAAAGACGACGATGGGCAGTATTCTAATTTGTCCAATGTTATTTCCTATTCTATCCCTAGCGCAAACTCGACTGAAAGTTGGAGTATGGCAGGCGCTAACTCTTGGCATACGCTGAAATTACCCTTCCCCGGTCCTTTTCGCTCTGACATACTAGAAGAATGGATATTTGATGGTGCGACAGGAGGTGCGCCAAGTCAGCCGGTCATCGCGCCAAATGGCGTAGTGTACTTTGGCGTGGCGCACTCGACTGCGCCATATCTCTACGCCATTGGCGCGGATGGCGCAATGCTTTGGCGCAATGACGCAGTGTCTGGCGCACCAACTACGCCAGTGGCACTCTATGACAATTCTGTCGTATTCGGCCACTTCGATTTTGGCACAGAGATTGTCGCACTTGATGCCAGTGGCGCAGTGCGATGGCGCACTGGCGTTGGTGATAGGGTGGATCAAATAACAGCGGATAAGCATGGCACGGTTTATTTCAGTTCAGAGAATAATAAGCTGACGGCTATGAAGGCAGATGGCACAGTCAAGTGGCAGGCTTCTAATAGCGACATCTTTAATGTTGCGCCAGTGGTTTTGGATGATGGGAATGTTTATACCACTGGTGTAAATGGCGGAGTGCCAACGTTCTATGCTTTCAGTGGTGACGATGGCGCATTGCTTTGGTCTGCGCGCCTGACGAATAACTGCCTATGCGGAGTATCTAATATCTCTTACGACGCCGAAGGCGATACTCTGTACGCCACTGCCAACCAGTATGTTATCAAAGTGAGCCGTTCCGGTACCGGTCTGCAGGCCTTCTTGTCTGATGGCACGACATTCTCGGCCTCGACCTCTACTGTCGCTTCGATTGGCGACGACAATATCATTGTCGGTGTTGATCTGTCGCGTGCCAATCCGGCCTCGGCATCGCTGGTCTTGGCGATTAATAAAAATACCCAAGAGATTGTTTGGAAGTATCCCGTGGCGGGAGTGATTAATAAGCAGATCTCGATCGATTCCGAAGAGAATGTCTACTTTTCTACTAAAGATGGGCGAGTGTATAGCTTGAATTCAGTTGGCAAACTTAACTGGTTTATGGAATTTCCCTACTCTATATTCACCTCCCCAGTCATTGTGCGGGATGCTCTCTATATCGCTCTGGCTAACGGCTGGCTAGTAAGAATTGTTAATCCAATCAGTCTTGAATAGAAAGGACTGCTTTTACATCTCTTGGGCTGGTGCGATTGTATCCAGTTATCCACACTTTACTGGTTGTTTTGAAAAAACCGGCACGGTATAATGGGTCTAGGTTATGTAAGTCGTAAGTGGATTTTAGTAACCTGTTTGTTGCCTTTTGAAGGGTAAGTTTGTCTGTATTTACAATAAAAAGAGAGGGCGAATCTTTATTTGACATTAGTGTTCATTTTGCTAGAATACTAAGATAAATGCCCAGTTTAGATGGGGCTTTGGCCTTATAAGTCGATAATTGCGAGTTATTTATAGCTCTCAATTACTGGCCTATAAAGGGAGGAATCCCCCACGGCTCGGACCTTTAAAAATAAATAATTATGTTGCAACAGGTTGTGTTTCATTTTAGAAAGTTTGATTTAAGGTCCCGGTCTTATCCGGTTGATTAAGTTCAAACGGTAAGATCACCTAAGAGAGTTACGAAACGAGTCCAGCGGAACAAATTTAGTTTCAGATGTTTTACTCGGTCGGTCGAATAAGAGAGTAAACTTCCTTTTAGGAATATGAATTAAATTTGAGGACTCAAGATTAATGTAAGTGTAAAGTCTTTCTCGATTGAGCCGTCGATAAAAACGTCGTAAGGCGTGAGGCTAAATCAGAGAGGCCAAAAAATAACTTAAGCTATGAATAAATTTTTAAGCAGAAAGACACGAGCGGTAGCCTTAAAGGCTTCCTCGGTTGTCACAGGAATGACGACAGTTTTGTCGTTATCCGGGCTGATGTACTTCGCTCCAGTAGCGAGTGCAGCCATCCCTTCTGATTACGGATTGAAAGAAGGCGACACGATTAGTGCTGCCGGCTCTGACGATCCAGATATCTATATTGTTAATGAACATGGTTTCAAGAGATTGTTCTTGAACCCGGTGATCTTCAACTTCTACGGTCATCTCGGAGGTTTTGCTAACGTAAAGAATGTTTCCTCGACTACTCGAGATGCGTTCGGTACTTCCGGCTTATTCCGAAACTGTGAAACTGGAGATCAGAAAGTTTACGGAGTAGAATCTACTGGCGAAGACACTGCCATGTTGCACTGGGTAAACACCAGTGGATCACAGGCTGTTGCTGACGATGCGAACTTTTTCAAAAAAGTTTTCTGTATCAACAACAACGAGTTTAGCTGGTACTCCAAGGGTTCTGACTACACTTCGGTGAGTCAGGTTCCGAACTACTCTCGAACTCCTGGCGCGACCCCGACCCCTGTGGTTGGTGCGATTTCCGTCAGTCTAGCCTCCGGTAATCCTGCAGCCCAAACGATTACCAAGAATGCCGCTGGAGCGGAGGTATTAAGAGTTAGGTTATCCGGTTCGGGAACAGTTAACACGGTAACCCTAAAGAGATTGGGTCCCGGCGCAGTAGCCGACTTCACCAATGTTTATGTTTATGATGGAGCAGAGAGATTGGTTTCAGGTAAGACATTCTCCACTTCATCCGGTGAAGCGACATTCTTATTGAATCTTGCTGTGAGCGGCACCAAAGACCTATCATTTGTGGCTGACATGGCTGGAAGTGCGGCAACTGCCGGTAACGTGAACTATGTTCAGGTAACTGGTGTAACTGCGGCAGGAGGAGCTTCCGTATCCGGTTTACCGGTTACTGGTAATAATATAACTATTTCGGGTGCTTCATCCGGCGGAGTTACATTGACCACATCCGGTTCAATGTCTAATCCCACGGTTGGACAAAAGGGTGTTCAAATCGGTGAATTCAAGGTTACGGCCAACACCGAAGCCGCATCCATGAGGCGCTTTTCTTTGCTAAATGGCGGAAATGTCAGATCAACTGACTTAACCAATGTTAAGTTGACGACCGGATCAAGCACTTGGACTGGTACTTCAACTGCCGATGGTTACTTAGTCTTTGATCTAGGTTCCGGCCACACTATTGCCAAAGGTGGCAACGCGATTTTCAAAGTTTACGCTGATGTCGGCGGAAAGAAAGACGAGACCATCAAGCTCTACTTTGAAACCGATGCCGACACATTGGCAATTGGTGACCAGTACGGTTATGGTATGGCGGTTACTGACACTGATGTAGATGCATCCGGCAATGTCAGCGACCTTACTCTGCAGGGCGGAGTATTGACCCTAGCGTTCAATGGTCCTCCAGCTCAAACTGTCGGCACCACTGTAACCGACATTACTCTTCTTAAATACTCCATGACGGCTGCGGCTAACATTGAAGTAAAGAAGACCGAGTTCACACTCTGTAAAGATGACACGGGTGACGGCACTTATGATGCCGCCGCCGACGCCACTAACGGCTGGGCCGACCTTACCGACTTTAAAATATGGGATGAAGGTACTGGCGCAGTCATCATGGGTCCGCATGACGGTTCCGCATTCACGGGATCAGATGCTGGTTCATGTCCTGATTCAGTCACAGGCGCCCAGAAAGAATTTACGGATGCGTTTGACTTGCTGGCCGGTCAGACCTACAACTTCAAAGTTACGGCTGATGTCACGGCTGATGATACCGGAAGCGGTATTAAGCTGGCATCTACGGATATCTTCAGAGCCGTCCTTGACGATTACTCGGATGATGCCGCTGTAACGGTCATGAAATACTCCGGAACAACCACCGCGGTCGCCGCGGCTGACATGGTTCCTCGAGCGGATCTCGCCGGTAACAACATTACGCTTTCTTCTTCTTCTTTGACCTTGAGCTTAGCCGGTAATCCGGCCAGCCAGACCAAGATCAGAGGTTCAGCTGATGTTGATGCGGTTGGTATTACATTTGCCGCGGGCCAGGCCTCTGAACTTAAAGTAACAACTATTAAGATCACCGGTTACGCCGCTGATACTGCGGGAGATACCTACGATGAAGGTACCCCTGATGCGGATAATGACAACGGTGTCTCGGTTGCCAATATGGCCGGTTCTGTTGAGTTGTATGATTCAACCGGAACTTTGGTGGGCGGTTCAAGCAATGTAACCAATAATGCATTGGGTACGGGCGGAACCGGAACGATGACCTTCTCCAACTTGAATTGGGTTCTTCCAGCCGGTACTTCGAAGACATTGTTAGTCAGAGCTGATCTTTCTAACAACACCGCTTCAGGTACAGCCGGAGATCTCTATGCCTTTGATATCGCCGCGACAACCGATATTACGGCCTTAGATAAGGATTCCAACACGGTCAATGCCGGTAATGCCGGAGTAAACGGCACCACCAGCCCGACTAAGGTATTGACTGTAAAGAACAGCGGTTCAATGACATTGGCCACTTCAGCAGACACTCCTTCCAAGGGCGCTGTTTATTGGGGTCAGGCCAATGCTCCGATCTCCAAGTTCCGATTGACTTCTACGGATGAAGGCCAATATCTTGAGAAATTAACCATTGCCGCCTCTGTTGGCGCGGAAGCTACAGCCGCCGCCGCAAATGTTAAAGAAGTACTGTTGACCTACAAGAACAAAGCCGGAAGCACCTTGACCACGACCCAGTCGTTTGGCAATGCCGCTTCTGTGAACTTCGCGTGGGCAGCCGGTGATGCTAACCGACCGTATGTGCCGAAGGATTCAAGTTTGGACATTGCCGTCAATGCTAACATGAAGACTAAGGCTGAAGGAGCTACTCAAATGGGAGCCAATACCACCAGACACTTCTCACTGGACTTAGTTGATAAGTTCAACGGAAGCCATACTAATGGATTCAGAGCAGTTGGTGAAGGCTCTGGAACAGTTCTTGATGGTACTGCTACGGGTATCAACGATGTAGTTGGCGCCAATAACCAGTATATCTACAGAGTATTTCCGAAGTTTGATGTAGTTACCTTGTCGGCACCTTACGATTTAGTTGGTAATCCAACCGTATTCAAGTTCTCGATCACGGCGATGGGACTTACAGACTCAACGCTAAGGTTTGACAACGAGGATGACGCCTCCGGATCTATCAAATTCGAGATCATATCATCCGGTGCCGTCGATGGAGACACTACCGTAAGCACCTATAATGACTCTACCAGTGAGGTTGTAGACACCGTCGCTCTAACGAATGACGGTAATGCATCGCCAAATGCTTCGTACACCTTGAATTTCACGTCTAAAGACATTGAAATCACGGGTGGATCTACTAAGACCTTCAGAATTCAACTTGATTCCACGTCAGTTTACGACGATGTTGCCGGAACTGGAGTGGGCGCGGATTACTTCCAAGTAGTATTGCGCGATGAAGGTGACACCGATACTAATATCGTAAGATGGGTTGGAAACTACGACAACACTACAGGTTCTGAAGACACGACTTCAACAGCCGGTGTCCTAAGAAACCTACCGTTGTTCGGCCCCAACTTCACTAGATAGTTCGGTTCAACTGGTTCAGTTAATTAGGTCGAATTGGTTAACTGACAAACCTACCCCCCACTTTTTAAAAGACCAAAAAGTGGGGGGTTTGGTTTTGTCCCGTTAGAGAACGCCCTCGCCGCAGGCGAGTGGCTTCAGTCACCTCGGGGCGGCTTTTCTCTAACAGGATTGCTTTTTTCATCTGTTTTGCTAATATTCCCTCATTATGATGAATAAAAATACGTTAGTTTGGCTTATAGTTTTGCTGGTGGGGGTGGTTTTAATTGGATATTCTTTTGTTAGAAATGAGGGAGAGGAATTGGCTTATATTTCTCCGAGTTCCCATCTTTCTCCAGAGGTCACAGCCAGCCCATCACCATTGGCTAGTCCGTCTGTTTCACCGTCTCCATTGCCCAAAGCTTCTCCTGTGCCGGTAGCCGTCGTATCTTGCCGCTTGCAGGGCGAGATTAAGTTTTTGACATCCAGTCTTTACGATAACCAGGACGCCAAATTTATTTACAGCGGAATTGACCATCCGGCAAGAAATATTTTGTGGACGGTAACTCCCCAGGATGATCTATCCGTAGGACCTAATATATTCGATAGGTTGCCAATACCCAATGGAGAAAGTTTGTTGGGCATAGTCCTTCCCGCCGAACCGGTGGCTAAAAAATATGAACTGACCGCCAAAGTACAATACGGTCAATTAGTTGACGGCACTCTTAAAGTTTTAGAAAAACAATGCTCTGGGAAAACGACCGTGGTTCTACCCGAATGAATTTAAGAGTGATTTACTCAAAAAATCCGGTAATTTTTCTAGTCTCCACTCTGGCCGTTATCGGATTTTTTGTTTACTCCTTTAACCTTCACAACGGTCTGTTTTGGGACGACCACGATTGGATAAAGAACAATGTTTATGTGCACAGTTTTTCTTGGGATAATGTTAAGTTTTGGATGACTAACAACACTCTGGCCGGAGTAGGTATAGACAGCAACTATTATCGGCCGTTTTTATTTTTTACTTTTACGTTAAATTATGTAATATCCGGTATGGAGCCGCTGGGATATCATCTTCTGAGCAACGTCTTGCACCTATTCAATGGGGTATTAGTGTTTAGTATTTTGCATCTAGTGTTTAGGAGAAAACTGTTGGCATTTTTGGCTGCTTTATTTTTTATCGTTCATCCTTTGCAAACGGAAGCCGTGTCGTATATTTCCGGAAGAGGCGATGTGCTGGTTACGATGTTTATGCTTCTATCCTTGTTGCTGTTTTATATTTCAGAATCAAAAAAGGAAACGTGGTTGGGGTATAAAAAAATACTGTCTTTAATATTTCTTGTTCTCGGTCTTCTTAGTCGCGAAACAGGCATCATCTTCCCGGTATTGGCCCTGGCTTTATATGTCTCGGCTATTTCAACCCAAAAATTTTTAGCGTCTATTCGTCGGGGAATTATCAAAACATGGCCCTATTTTGCCGTAGTGATAGTTTATGGGATTCTGCGGCTTACGGTGTTGAACTTTCTTAATACCCTAGATTTTTACACGGAACCTAATGTTTATTCCGAGAATCTTCACATCAGGATATTCACCTTCGGACCTATCTTATGGGAGTACCTTAAACTGTTAGTCGTTCCCATCGGACTGCATATGGAGCGCAGTGTGACAGTGTATACCTCCTTACTTCAGTGGCCCGTCTGGCCGGTGGCACTGGCCGTAGCTAGTATTTTGTATTTTGTATTTAGGTTACACAAGAAAGAAAATTCTAAACACGAAGCAAGCCGAGTGTGGACACTCGGCTTGCTGTGGTTCTTCATTGCCCTGGGACCCGTTTCGGGCATAACGCCGATCAATGCCTTAATGTATGAACATTGGCTGTATATGCCCATGATCGGTTTTTGGCTGATTGCGTCTTTCTACCTTGTCAAACTGTTTGATAGTTTAAAAAATAAACGATTTTTGTTTGTAATTTGCATTTTGTTATTCGGAACTTATATTTCTTTTCTTGGATTTCAATCTGTGAAAAGAAATATTCTATGGGGCAAAGAGAAAGAGTTTTACGAGGATATACTCAAATATGAGCCGGATAGTTCAAGGATACTCAATAATTTAGGTAATTATTATTTTAATAAAGACGAGGAGGACAAAGCCGAGGGATATTATCTGAAAGCAGTTCAGACCGGCGATGTATTCGCCCAGCCGTATTATAATTTGGGCAGTATGCTTCAAGCCAGAGGCGATAATTTTGGAGCTATACAGCTCTATGAAAAGGCAATCAATATTGATCCCAATTTTTACTATCCCTATCAAGCCCTGGCGGTGGTGTACGCTCAGCAAGGCAATCTATCAGAAGCTTCAGAGAATATCGAGAAATTAAAAGTGCTCTTGCCGACCAATGCCCGTGTTTATTATAATTCATCCCTTATTTACGCTACGCTAAAAAACAATGAGCAAGCGTTAAAAGATCTTAAAACCGGACTTAAATATACAAAACTTGATCCCGAGACGGAGCAGCTGATCAAGGATCTTATCAAGAAACTAGAAAAATGATAAAAAGCGTCTTTTGGAGAGTCTTTATTTTGTCTTTCGTCCTCTCCTTTATTCTATTTGGAAATAGTATATTCGGCGATTTTGTTTTTGACGATGTTGCAGTGGTTCAAAATAGAGCCGACCTGAAAGACAGCGGTAATTTTTTTAATCTCTTTATTTCTTCCTATCATCAGCATATGCCCAAAACTGGGCTCTATCGCCCATTGACTATGGCCACTTATGCTATTAATCATGTGGTCTTTAGTTCCTCTCCCGTAAGTTTTCATATTTTTAATATTATTATCCACGCCTTGAATTCTTTTCTAGTCTTTTGGCTTGTGGATTATTTTTTGAGATCTAAGAAAATGGCGCTGATCTCCTTCGGCTTATTTATTGCTCATCCCCTGCATACGGAAGCAGTCACTTCCATTGTCGGACGGGCAGAACTTTTAGCATTTTTTTGGTCATTGATGACCATATTCTATTTTTCAAGAAATAATAAAGTAATGGCCGCAATCTCATTTCTATTAGCGATGATGAGTAAGGAAGTAGCCTTAGCGGTTTTGCCCATCATATTTTATATGAACGGGGCATTCTTAAACAAAGGTTTTCGCAAAACCATTAAGGAATCAGTAATTTTTATCTTCCCCATCGCTATTTATGCCGTATTAAGATTTTTAGCTTTGGGAAAGTATTTTATAAACAACGCCCAAACAACTCTCATAGAAAATCAATTGAAATTCTCCTCTTTCCCGGAAAGGATCTTTACGGCGTTAAAGGTCTTATCTTTGTATTTATGGAAATTAATATGGCCCGTTCATCTATCAGCAGATTATTCCTATAACTCTATCTCTATAGTTAGTAATATTTTTTTGTCACCCGCGGCTCTGTTGGGGGCACTCGCCATCCTCTCTCTGGTGTTCATTATTGCGTGGAAAAAAACAAGGAGACGGGGATTGGCCCTATCGGCCGCGATGTTTCTAGTACCATATCTGGTTATTTCTAATTTGTTATTCCCCATCGGTACAATTATGGGCGAAAGATTAATATATTCATCATCCCTTGGGTTTGTTCTGGCAGTGGCTATCGGCTTGAATAGTATGATTAGCAGGAAGAACCTCGTTTTTAAAAATACAGGATATTTGCTATTAATTTTTTTGATGGGATTTTATGGTGTACTGACTCATTTAAGAAACAAGGATTGGGGTGATTCTAAAACTCTTTTTTATGCTACGGCCAAAGAATCGCCAAATAGTCTAATTACCAGAGTGGGTCTGGCCGCATTACATATCCGGGCGAATAAATGGGAAGAGGCCAAGGAGGAGCTGACTGTGGCGCAGAAAATATATGAGGATGATTCCCGTCTGCAAAATTTATTAGGGGTCGTTGCTGACCACGAAGGAAATTTTAAATTAGCGGAAGAAAAATATAAAAGATCCATCGCGTTGAATCCAGATGCCATTAACTCTCATATAAATCTGGCTGAGCTTTACTTAAAGCACAATCAATTTAAAGAAGCAGGGGATAATTTTCTTAAAGTTATTGAATTCCATCCATTAATTGAGCACGTCGTAAGATTTGGATACATCCAAATTACTCTTGGAAACCCGGACGGAGCGCTAGATGTGTTAGAAAAGCACATGGGCAGAGAGGCTGACCATTCTGATTTGGCGGCTATGGCTGGAACCGCTTATTTTGTCAAAAAGGACTATCAACAAGCTCTAGCATACCTTAAAAAAGCCCGCGAACTTGGGCATAAAGCTTCAGAAATAGAAGAGATGATAAAGATTGCCGAAACAAGGTGAGTAAGCTATAATATAGCGGATGAATTATAAAAGCAAAAAGGCCATAATTACGTACGTAATTATTATTTTGGGGGCGTATTTAGTCTTGACGGGCTTTCAATTACTTAAAAAAATAACCGGATATAATGTGCCGAGCTTAACGAGGCCGGATGTTACGTTACAGCCAGGCCAAACCAGCTTGACCCATCTTAAGATAAGCGATGGATTTAAAATAGAAGTTTTTGCCAAAGATTTAAGTGGACCAAGAGTCATTGCTTTCGGTCCTAGCGGAGAGGTGCTGGTCAGCGAGACAAAAGCCGGTAGCGTTGCAATTTTGTTAGATGACGATAAGGATGGGGTAGCTGATTCTAAAAAGATTTTGATTGACGGGTTAAATAATCCTCACGGACTAGCCTTTTTTCAGAAATCAGATAAAGACCCCACTCATCTTTATATAGCAGAATCAAACGAAGTCAGAAGATACCCCTATGATGTTAATAAGCTAGAGCTTATAGATAAAACGGGCCAGAGCATCGTCAATTTACCGGACGGAGGAAGGCATTTTACAAGAACGATAGCATTTGGGCCCAACTTTAGAGAAACGCCCATCCTTTCCGGGAAGAGAGGCAATGATACCTTAGCTCCCACCAAGCTGTATGTTAGTGTAGGATCATCTTGTGATATTTGTGTTGAGAGTACCTGGAAAAGAGCGGCCATTTTGGAGTCGGATCCGGACGGAAGTTACACGGCGGAATTTGCGGGAGGATTAAGGAATGCGGTTTTTTTCGATTTTCATCCGGTAACGGGGGAGATCTGGGCTACGGAGATGGGCAGAGATAATCTGGGAGATGATTTACCGCCCGATGAAGTTAATATTATAAAAGTCGCGACCAACGAACATGAATTCGGGGCAAGACGATATGGCTGGCCATTCTGCTATGGCAAGAGAGTAGAAGATAAAACATTTAAACCAGCAAAAGTGGAAAGAATCGATATTCCCAGCGACTGTAGCCAGACCGAATCAGCCACCATTGAGTTGCCTGCCCACTCTGCGCCACTCGGTCTGACTTTTATATCCGCTGATCAGTGGCCTTCAGAATATAAAAACAACCTATTGGTTGCCTATCACGGCTCTTGGAATAGGAGCGAACCGACCGGGTATAAGATCGTTAGGTTCGTCACGGATAGTAAAGGGAATATAATCAAGTCGGAAGATTTTATTTCCGGATGGTTGAAAAGCAAAGACGAAATACTGGGCCGTCCGGTTGATCTGAAATTTGATGCTGGCGGCTTGCTTTATATTTCAGATGATGCCGCCGGGATTATTTATAAAGTCACTCCACTAAATGGATAAATCTAAACTGATAAAATTCATAAGATTTGGTTTATATCTAACGGCTTTTGTGCCGCTAGTTATATTTAGGGAATTCATTTCCCCTTTTAATGTTGGCAAAGTAATAGTTTTCAGAAGTCTGATAGAGATCCTGGGAGCGGCCTATGTCATTCTGATTCTAAAAGACAGAACTTACCTGCCTCGCCGAGATAAAATATTCTGGGCGCTGTTGCTGTTCGTGGCCGCATTTACAATCTCGGCATCTGCCAGTGTCGTGACCCACAACAGTTTATGGGGCAATATTGAGAGGATGGGCGGACTCTGGACATTACTACATTATCTCGTTTATTTTATAATTTTAAGTGCACTATTTACAAAAATAGAACATTGGCACAGGTTTTTAAACCTAACCATTCTTTCCGGGGTGTTGTCGGCATTCTACGGCTTTGGACAGAAGACCAATATAGATTTTTTCCTAGGCTCCGGCGGCAGAGCGAGGATCATTGGAACTATCGGCAACGCGGCGCTCTTTGCCGGCTATCAGCTGTTCATGGTCTTTCTCTCTTTGATGATGTTTTTTAGGCCGAATACTCAAGGGGCGAAAGCGTGGTATTTGTTTGCCTTTGCCATTTCTTCAACGGCCGTACTTATGACTGCGGTGAGGGGTTCTCTCCTGGGTTATGGCGTGGGGCTGATCGTCTTTGCTTTCCTATGGTCTAGGCATCAGCAGTCAGTCTTGGCCAAGCGGGCGTTAGTTGGTCTGTTGGGCGCGGCCGTACTCTTTGTGGTTTTCTCTTTGCTGTTTCATGACACTTATTTTGTCCAAAATTCCAGATATCTAAGCCGGATAACCAGTTTATCCCCGACTTCCTTTACGGTCCAAACTCGAGTTTGGGCTTGGGAAGCGGGCCTCAAAGGCTGGAGCGAGGGTGCTAAAAATATAATTTTGGGCTGGGGGCCGGAGAATTTTAATTTCCCATTCTCCAAACACTTTAACCCAAATTTCTATACCGGACTGGGGTCAGAAACATTTTTTGACCGCGCTCACAATATGTTTGTGGAGGTCTTAGTGACGATGGGGCTGCTGGGCCTGGTCGCCTACCTTAATATTTTTGTGGCATTTTTCGCTTATTTAAAAAGATTATTGAAAAGACCGGAGGCGGCTATTTACGGCATAGGGCTGACGTCTTTGGCGGTTGCTTACATTATCCACAACTCTTTTATCTTTGATGCCGCTTCTAATCTTATCGTCTTTTTTGGTGTCCTGGGTTTTATTTCATATCTGAATGGAAATACCGGCCCCACTCCGGAGGGGCGAGGCTTATCAACCGATAATTTAAAGCAGGGTGCGCTTCTAAAGAATAAAATGGCGGTCAATGTCGTCGCGGTTGTTTTGGCGGCGTTTGTCGGAGCTTTGATCTACACCATAAACATCTTGCCGTTAAAAGCCAACTACGCGACCACCAGAGGCATCGTGGCCGGCCAGCGCGGTAATTTTAAGGAGGCGCACGCCAAATTCAAAGAGGCTCTTTCATATGATGTGCCCGGCAAATATGAATTTAGGCATCGATTCGCGCAGTATTTGGTTGGCGACAATGGACCGAGCACCAGAGAGGCGGCCACACGGGAAGCCTATGCGGATGCCTTGGCCGGGGTTGATAAAAATATAGAGGAGAATCCCGGCGATTTTCTGCCGTATTTATACGGTTCTCGGTTGAATATTAATCTTGGTAAGAATGATCCCCAATCTCCATATAATGATGAAGCTTTAGAGTATTCCATGAAAGCTTTAAAGCTTTCCCCGACATTTCTTAGGACGTACCATGAAATAGCCCAAGCCCACCTCAATAAAAAAGATTATCCTAAAGCCATTGAATATTTCCAAAAAGCGGTGGATCTGAATCCGGACGTGGGGGTGCATTATTGGTATCTGGGCACGGTAAAAATTGAAAGTGGCGACCAGACCGGCGTGGAGGACTTGGAGAAAGCGGTGACTGTTCTCCATCCGCATGCTTCAAGTGAGTTGTATTATCTAAAATTAGTAAATATTTATCTCACCGAGAATAACTTCGCCAAGATTGCTGAAATGTATGAGAAGATTATTGCCATTAATCCCGGAAATCCCCAGTACTACGCTTCGTTGGCGGTGGCCTATGCCAAATTGGGAAGATTGGATGACGCGGAAAGGGTGACAAGACAAGCAGTTAAGGTTGATCCGTCCTTTGAGGCCGATGCCCGTATTTTTCTCCGTAGTATCGGCCGTGAATTTTAGTTACCTTCCATTTAAAACAGTTCTTCTGTCCGTTTAGTCATTTTATCTAAGGAAAATTTAAATAGGACGGTTTGGTGGCCGTTAATGCCGAGGTCGTGGCTAAGGCGATGGTTGGAAAGAATCTCAGAGATTTTGGCGGAGATTTGAGCCGATCTTTTGGGATCGACGATTAGACCATTTTTTCCGTCTTCAATAATTTCTGGAACCGCCCCCACGCTCGTGGCGATGACCGGTACTTTAGCGGCCATGGCTTCTAATACGGCCCAGGGAAAGCCTTCCTTGACCGAAGATAAGACAAAGATATCAAAGGCGGTGAGAAATTCGCTGGCGCGAGGAACGCGGCCCATCAAAAAAACTTTTTTTTGCAATCTTTTTTCGGCAATTAATTTTTCTAGTTCGGCTCTTTCTTGGCCATCTCCGAAAATAACAAAAGCTACCTCCTCATTATCTCGAAAAGCTTCAGCGGCAGAAATAAAATAGCGCAAACCCTTGGTGGGGTAGAAGTTGGCAATAGTTCCTATGATCGTTTTAGTGTGGAAAATTTTACCGGCGTATTTGGCAATCTTTTCAAAGAGTTTTAAGCGCGCCTCTTCGCGGGGAAGGAGGGTAGTTTTGTAGACATCTAGACCATTGTGGATCATTAGTAATTTTTCTTTGGGCCGAATATTAAGATCTTGGGCTTGGCGGAAGTCGTGCTGATTGTTGACGATAATAATATCTTTCCAGCGCGCGCTAATTTTTTCGAGAGTGATCCAAAGTTTTTTCTTCCAGCTTGGCCAGGGATCATTGAAGGTCCATCCCCCAATCCGATAAATTACTTTGAGGTTTCTGATGTGGTAGGGAAAGACAGCTGCCGCTGCGCCGATAAAACCGGCTTTGGAGCTATTCAAAAAGAGAACGTCGGGTTTAGTCTTTTTTATCAAGCGGCGCAATTCTCGAACGGCCGCCAAATCCTCAAATAAAGAAATCTCTCGACGTAATTTTTGTAGAATGTGTAGGGTGGCTTTGCCTTGAAGAAGAGCGGTGAGAGCTCCATCGCCATCTTGCCCTACGGCTAAAATCGGCTCATACTTGGCACGATCGAGGTGGGTAATAAAATCATTTAAAAAACGCTGAGCTCCTCCTAATTCGGATTGAGTTATAACAAATAAAACCCTCTTTTTTTGAGGGGTTGAGACATACAACGGAGGTTTGATTTTCGTATCCATTTATGACATTATGTTAGCACAGATGCCTAGTAAATCCAAGCGAATTTTACTATTGACCACTTCTTATCTGCCCTTAATTGGAGGCTCCGAACTGGCCATCAAAGAGGTGACGGATCGAATCACGGATTACGAATTCGATCTCATTACGGCGCGGGTTTCGGCTGGGTTACTGGAAGAAGAAAAAATGGGCAGAGTGCATGTTTTCCGTGTGGGGAATCGGTTCAATCTTTTTAATTTTTTACTGCCAAAGAGTTTCCTCTCTTTACCAATTTTTTTTAAAGCCCGTTCTTTGATTAAAAATGGCCGAAGCTACGATGCGGTGCATGTTTTTCAGGCTTCACAAGCCGCGGGAGCCGCCTGGTTGTTAAAATGGTTTTATCCGCGCCTGCCGGTGATTCTGACTTTGCAGGAAGGGAAAGACTTGAGTAGGCAGTCTTGGCTGCTGAGATTTTTTCGCTATTTAATTATCCGTCATGCTGATCAAGCTACGGTCATCAGTAATTATCTGGGCAGGTATTTAGCATCCGTCCGTAAAAACCTTCCCATCAAACTAATTCCTAACGGAGTCGACTGGGAAAATTTTTCTAGAGAATTTAGTTATGGAGAAACTTCCCAATTATGCGATCAGCTTGGGATCTTACCGGGAGATAAAGTGATTATCAGCTCTTCCCGTTTAACCTATAAAAATGGTATTGATAATCTTATCCGGGCTTTCAGAGTTTTGTGTCAACAATCGCTTGTCTCGCCAAACGGCGGACCGACTACGCCTTATCGTTTGTTGCTAATAGGGGATGGAGAGTTGCGGGGCTATTTAACCGAGCTAGCTAAGCAGCTAGGAGTGAGAGACCGCATAATCTTTACTGGAACGGTCAATAATTCTGAGTTGGTAAAATATTTGAAAATTTCTCAGGTTTTTGTTCGTCCCTCTCGTTCAGAAGGACTGGGTATTTCTTTCTTGGAGGCGATGGCGGCCGGTATTCCGATCGTTGGTCCGGCCGTTGGTGGCATCCCCGATTTTTTGAAAGACGATGAAACGGGGTTGATTTGTAAGCCTCTCGATCCAGATGATATTGCTCGAAAAATTGCCTTGGTATTGGAAGGCGAGGTCATGCGTAAAAAAATAATTAAAAATGCGCGCGAGCTAGTAAAAAAAGATTACAATTGGGAGCAAATTGCTCCGGAGTATCAAAAACTATATGCCCAATTCTAAATTATCTATCGTCATTGCGACTTACAACGAAGAAAAGACCCTGCCATATTTGCTGGAGAAAATCCGGCAAGTTCATTTGGAGGGATGGGAGAAAGAGGTGGTGATTGTGAATGATCATTCCACCGATGGTACGGCTAAATTTTTAGAAACTCTGACTGGACCGGAGTATAAGATTTTTCATCAGCCGCAGAACTTGGGCAAGGGAGCGGCTTTGCGAAAGGGTTTTGCGGAAGCGACGGGGGATGTGGTGTTGATTCAAGATGCGGATTTGGAATATGACCCGGCAGAGTATCCTTTGTTATTGAAGGCGATTGTTGAGAAAAAGGCTGATGTGGTTTACGGTTCGCGTTTTGTTGGTAATCAGCCGCATCGGGTTTTGTATTATCACCACTTTCTGGCCAACCAATTTCTGACCATGCTCTCCAATCTTTTTACCGGCATCAACCTTTCTGACATGGAGACCTGTTACAAAGTTTTCACTCGAAAAGCTGTTCAAGAGATCTTACCCCACCTTACTTCCAATCGCTTCGGCATTGAACCGGAGTTAACGGCCGAAGTAGCTCGTCATCAATTTAGAATCTACGAAGTTGGTGTTTCTTATGATGGCCGCACTTATGCCGAGGGTAAGCATATTGATTGGCGAGATGGGGTAGCGGCGATTTGGCATATTTTCCGTTTTAATCTTTTTTCTGATTATCACGATTAGTCTATGAAAAAGTTGCTGATTACTACAGGAATATTTCCTCCGGACATTGGTGGTCCGGCTTCTTTCAGTATGGCGTTGGGGCAACGCATGGGAACAAAATTAGGTCTTACGGTGTTAACCTACTCTTCGACTCTGAAGATAAAAAGTGATAAACATTTGCCTTTTAAAGTAATGCGTGTCTGGAGAAAATGGCCCTGGTTTTTACGGCATCTCATCTACTCGTTCAAGGTCTTTGGACAGATGGCCAAACACGACCAAGTGTTTGTTTTGAATATTTTAAACGGCGGCCTGCCGGCTATGATCGGCAAATCTTTTTTTAAGAAAAAATATACCGTGCGCGTGGTGGGCGATCGAGCTTGGGAAGCGGCCATCAATAAGGGGAAAACTTTTTTCATGATCGACGATTGGCAAAAATCGCGCAAAAAAGGCTGGATTGGTTTTTTGTTTAAACTGCAAAGAAAAATTTGTCTTAAAGCGGATCAAATTATTGTGCCCTCCAATTATCTTAGCCGTATCGTGCAGGGCTGGGGCGTGCCGGAAAATAAAATTAAAGTGGTGTATAATGGCGTGGATTTTTCGCCAAGTGATTTGGGTCGGGAGGAAGCGCGCAAAAAAATCGGTATTCCGGGTAATATCTTGCTCTCCACGGGGCGCTTGGTGGCCTGGAAAGGTTTTAGGATGTTGATTAAAGTCATGCCCCAACTGCTTAGGATTAATCAGTTCTTCCGTTTGGTGATTGCGGGCGATGGTCCGGAGTTTAAAGTTTTGCGGGCGATGGTCAAGAACATGGGACTCGATAAAAAAGTCTATTTAGTGGGCAAGAAGAGTCATGCGGAATTGGCCACCTACTTAGCGGCCAGCGAAATGTATATTTTAAATACCGGCTATGAAGGATTCTCGCATCAGCTTTTGGAGGCGATGGTGGCGGGTGTACCGGTCATTACCACGGCGGTGGGCGGCAATCGCGAGATCATTCATCAGGGAGAAAACGGCTTCATGATTAAATACAACGATGAGTTTAATCTTGTAGAAGCTATTCGCACGGTTTGGCAGACACCGGAATTACAGCAACGCTTTATAACCGAAGGCAAACAAGCGGCCGAATATTTTAATGTCGATAAGATGATTGAGGAAACGATCAGAACACTTAGTTTATAAAGTTATCAAGTTCATCAAGTTATAAAGTAAGATTTTTGCTTTATAACTTTAAAAACTTTACGAACTTGAAGAACTAATTTCATTTATGAAGTTGCTCATGATCACAGGATTGGGCGGAGGAGTGGATTTGGTTCGCGGGAAGCGCGGAGCGTTTTATCATACCCTCGAAGAATTCCACCGCTACTGGGATAGGATTGATATTATTTTGCCCAAAGTGGAAGGAGTAACCGAGAAGCAGTTTTTTGATAATGTCTTTGTACACTGTTCCACTTGGCCGATGCTTTATTACCCTGCTTGGTTCTTGAAAAAAGGTGCCGACCTGCACCGGGAACAAAAATTTGATTTGATGACCGTTCACGAATTCCCCCCGTTTTATAACGGCATTGGAGCGAGACTTTTAGCCGGAGAAATTAATGTGCCATATGTTTTAGAAGTACATCATATTCCCGGGCATCCCAAAGCCGGAAGTTTCAAAGAAAAGATGTATAAAAAAGCCTGGAAGGTTTTCGCTAAATTCGATACCGCCAAAGCCAAAGCGGTGAGGGTGGTAAACCAAAAAGAAACTCCCGAATTTTTAATCAGCGCCGGAGTGGCCAAAGAGAAGATCGCCTACATTCCCTCCGTTTACCTTGATCTGGAAGTATTTAGGGTTTACCCCGTCAAATCTGGCGTAGCCAGTCCGCCAAAGGCGGAATTTGACGGTGTGAATCCGGAAGTAGAGAAGAAATTTGACTTGGTTTTTTGCTCACGCTTGGAAAAAAACAAAGGCATTTTTAATCTGATCGAGGCAGTAAAAATCGCCAAGCAGAAAAAGCCCGATATAAAGCTGCTGATTATTGGCAATGGTCCGGAAAAAAATAATTTAGAATCAAGAATTAAGAGCTATAGATTGCAAGAAAATATATTTTTTTCTGGCTGGCTGGAAACAACGCGCGACGTGGCCATGGCTTATAATAGTGCCAAGATTTTTGTGAATCCTTCATTTAACGAAGGAGGCCCGCGCGTGGCTCTGGAGGCGATGGCTTGTGGTTTGCCAATGGTCACTACCAAAGTGGGATTAATGCATGATTTAATTCGCAACGGTGAGAATGGATTATTCACCGATTGGGAGCCAAGCAACATGGCGGAAACTATTTTAAAATTACTCAATGATCCTGCTCTTCAAACTAAATTTTCTCAAGCTGGCCAGACTATCTCTCAACACTTTGAAAAAAAAGCGATGATCCGTAATTACGCGGAAAGCCTCCAAAAACTCCTTTAAATCTAAGCCTTTTATCTATTGTATTTTTGCTCATTTTATGCTATAATTAAAGTATAGTTAAATGGTACTTTTAAAGCCTAATTGAGAGAGCAGTCATAGCTTTAAGCGACTAAAATAGTTTGGTCTTTTGGAGCTATGACTGCCATTCCGGTGGTCCGCTAGCCAACCTAGGAGGGTTACCATGTCAAACGATGTCTCCATGTCGGAAATGCGGGGACCGCTCGGCGAACTCTGCGACCAGTGCTCTGGCACCAACGGCCGAGCACGGTTCGAGGAGTTTAAACTGTGGCTGAAAAAGGCCGTGGCACTGCTGACTCACTTGAGCGATACGTCGCTCGGGTCGGTTAAAAAATTCGTCGCGGCCGAGAATTTCACCAAGCGTAACACCAAAGTGAAGTTCTGGGACTTCGGCTCGAACTTCGAGGCCCACTTTCTCGGTAAGACCGAGAGGAACGTCTCCGCTGCGGTTATCGCGGTGCATCGACTCGAGCGGGCATCGCTCGACCCCGAGATTATGACCGAACTGGGTGAGAAGCGGATCAGCACCCTTGCCCACTTCTACCAGCTCATCGAAGCTCAAGGCCAAGGCCAGGCGGGGACGCTTCTCGTCAACGGGTACGCAAATATCGCGTACATCGAAGATGACAACGGAGTTCTCTGGGCCGTGAATGCCGACTGGAGCTCTGGTCGTGGCTGGGGCGTCGGCGCCGGCTCGATCGGCAGTCCGAGCGGGTGGGGTGCCGGTTTCCGGGTTGTCTCTCGCTGATTCTTTAAGACTGGGACTCTTTGGTTCCGGTCTGAATCTTAGACCCTTTGAAACTTTGACTGTCGCGAGGCAGGCAGAGGAGTAGGAGGGTCTTTTCAATTTTGATATACTGGGAAATAAGGAATGCTGAAGCGTGACGGCTACGGCTTTTGCGCAGCACCTCGGAACCACATGTCAGGGAATTGCTTCGGGTATGCCTTAAGCAAGAGGTGATGTGCGAGTTTCTAAAAAATAAAGAGAATCGGTGCGCTATGCTGGTGGGCTTTAAGGCCCCAAATACGATACAGTCCCAAGAGCATTCAAGGGATGGTGGTGAAGATGGCCTAGCGCACAATATATCTGGGCCGTGAATGCCAACTGGAACTCTGGTAATGGCTGGAACGTCAACGCCAACTCGATCGACAATCCGAACAGGTGGAATGCCGGTAACCGGGTTGTCTCTCGCTACTCTCTTCTTTCTTCCGCACGAGATGCGGAAGTTTTACTAATCAGTCCTTTTTTCCAACCGCCGATTATTTTACCTAGTTCCTCGATGTCGCTTCCAAAGACACTAAATTGATTATGAGCAATGAGGTGTGCTTCCCAGGCAAGTTGTGTAAAGAAACGGAGAGAGTCAATTATTTCAGAAGCACCTTCAAGAAGCGCAACCTTTCGTGTTATCGGTGCGTACATGGCTTTTCGCAAAAATTCCAGAAGTTCTAGTAAAGAGTGATCTATTCTAGAACCAAGACCAAACCTCTCCGTTCTGGTCATGTTCTTGTGAATAGGGAGCCAATTTTTATAGAGTACTTTTGCTTTTTCCAAGACTGGAAGAAGTCTAGGGGGGGGGGGATTAAAGGATTATGATTCGAATTAAATTTATTCATAATTACAATAATATCATTTCTCTGGAAAATCTCCTTCGGGCTTGGGAGGAGTTTGTAATCGGAAAGAGGAGGAGAAGAGACGTGCAGGAGTTCGCTTTTAATCTGATGACTAATATTTTTCAACTACAAGGAGAGTTGCGTACTAAAACTTACCAACATTCCCCGTACACTCCTTTCAATATCTCCGATCCCAAACCCAGGAATATCCATAAAGCCAGTGTGCGAGATCGGTTACTCCACCACGCTATTTATCGTCACCTCTATCCATTCTTTGACCGTACTTTTATTGCCGATTCCTACTCTTGCCGGTTGAACAAAGGAACTCATAAGGCGATGAGAAAATTTAGAGATTTCGGTTATCGAGTTTCTCGAAATCGCACGCGTACAGCCTGGGTATTAAAGTGCGACATCAAAAAGTTTTTTGCTTCTATTGATCAGGATATTCTATTAAACCTTCTTGGATCATATATCGCAGATGAAGATATCCTATGGCTTCTTTCTAGAATTATTAGAAGCTTTGATACGGGTAAGCCGGGTATTGGTTTACCCTTGGGTAATCTTACCTCTCAACTTTTCGTTAATATCTACATGAATGTGTTTGATCAGTTCGTGAAGCATAAGATCAAAGCACAATACTATATCCGTTACGCGGATGATTTTGTTTTTCTTTCGGAGGATAAATCTTGGCTAGAAGAAACGCTTTTCCGAATCGGGGACTTTTTAGGAGAAAGACTGCATTTGTCATTACATCCGGATAAGATTTCTATTCGCACGCTGGCTTCCGGAGTAGATTTCCTGGGCTGGGTGCATTTTTCGGATCATCGAATCCTGCGAACTACCACCAAGAGAAGAATGCTGAAAAATATTGTTATGAATAAAAAATCGGAAGTGCTTGGCTCGTATTTGGGATTATTGAAACACGGTAATACGCAAAAACTTCAGCGCAAGATTATAGCATCTGCCGAGATTGAAAAATTCTAGGTTTGTTGTAGAATATTAGGGTGAAAACGCTTTTAGTTATTACGCAAAAGGTGGATATTAATGATGACCTGTTGGGGTCTTTTGTGGGTTGGCTAAAGGAATTTTCACAGCGTTTTGATCGAGTGGAAGTGATCGCCTTGTCTAAAGGAGAGTACGATTTACCGTCGAATGTGACGGTGCACTCTTTGGGTAAAGACACGGGTAATTCCCGTTTTGTCAGGTTGCTGAAATTTTATAAACTGTTGTTTCGTCTCGTTCCACGCTCTGTTGGAATTTTTGCGCATATGTCGCCGATTTTTGCGGTGACTTCTTGGCCATTGGCTTTTCTGTTTCGAAAAAAAATTATTCTCTGGTATTTGCACCGCTCCGTAACCGGCCGCTTAAAATTAGCGGAAAAAATGGTGACTAAAATTGTGACTTCCAGTCGGGACAGCCTCAAGTTTAAAAGTGAGAAAATTTTGGAATTAGGGCACGGTATCGACCTGGATTATTTTAACTCTTCAACGCTGCGAGAATTTAGTAATCCTTTGCATATTTTATCCGTGGGAAGAATCTCAAAAATTAAAGGATATGAAACGCTGTTGGGAGCGGCCAAGATTTTAAAAGAGAGAGGAGTGAACTTTGTATTAAAAATTGTTGGCCAGCCGATCATGCCCTCGGATTTTTCCTATTTTGAAGAATTAAAGGCTTTGCGAATCAAATGGGATTTAGAGCGAGAGGTGGAGTTTGTTGGTTTCGTGCCTTACAGCAAAATTTTGCCTTATTATCACGAGGCGCAGATTTTAATTAACCCTCTACCTAGCGGGGGATTGGATCGTACCGTGCTGGAAGGAATGGCCATGAAAGTGATACCGCTGACCTCCAATGATATTTTTGCCAGATACTTTGGGGATTATGCCAAAGAACTTGTTTTTGAGTATCAAAAAGCGGAGAATCTGGCGAATAAGATCGTGGCTATTCAGAATTGGCCAATAGAAAAGAAAAACGAAGCAGTTGCTTTCTTAAGAGGAGCAGTGGCGCAGTTTCACGATAAAAAAGAACTTATCAAAAATATCGCCCAGTTGTATTCCGATTAATTATTTATTGCTTTATAAATCTAGCATATGCCAGATTTATAAAGCACTTGGCCATGAGGGTTCTGTATTTCGGTTCTTATAGTCTAAACAATCCGCGCAATGCCGTTTTAATCAAAGGACTACGCGCTAATGGCATAGAGGTTTTGGAGTGTCGGGATACATCTCGTTTTTTTCTGTTGCGTTGCGCACGCCTATTCTTAAAGTATCTAAAATTTATCGGAAGGTTTGATGTGATGATCGTCGGTTTTTCAGGGCAGGAATTAATGTTTTTAGCACGGCTGTTAACTTTTAAACCCATTATTTTCGATGTCTTCACCTCTCATTACATGGGATATATTTTGGACCGTAAATATTTTTCTCCGCGTAGTTGGCGAGCAAAGTATTATCATTTTCTGGACGAGTGGTCTTGTCAGTTGGCTGATAAGCTCCTTTTAGATACCCAAGCACACATTGATTATTTTGTGAAAGAATTTGATTTGCCCAAGGAAAAGTTTCATCGCATTTGGCTGGGAGCGAATACGGAGCAGTTTCAGTCTCGTCCTGCTGCCAAGACTGAACAGTTTTCGGTAATTTTTTGGGGAAACTTTATTCCTCTCCAGGGAGTGGAATATATGATTAGAGCGGCGAAGATTTTGGAAAACGAACCCATTCAATTTACTTTTATCGGTGACGGCGGACAGACCTTTGAAGCGAATAAAAAGTTATCGGAAGAGTTGGGGTTAAAAAATGTAAAATTCCCTGGAAAGCTGGAGTGGGATGATCTGCATCAGGCCGTCGCCCAGGCGGACGTTTGTTTAGGGGCCTTTAGTGATAGTATTAAGGCGGATGTCACCATTCAGAATAAGATATTTGAAACTTTGGCTTCCGGCAAGGCTTTAATTACTGCCCGCACCGCGGCGGTCCAAGAATTGCTTAAAGATGGCGAGAATTGCTTGATGGTCAACAAGGCTGATCCGGAAGATTTAGCCGAGAAGATTTTGAGATTAAAAAATGATGCGGAGTTGAAGGAGAAAATCGCGGCGAATGGTCTAAATTTTTTCCAGGAAAATTTAACCGAGAAAAAGCTGGGAGAAATGCTGGTAAAAGTACTATGAAGCATTTGTTGAAAACAATTATATATTCGTTAGCAAGATTATTGCCCTGGCGAGGGGCGGTGGTTTTGATGTATCACTCGATTGGCGAAAACCCCGAGTTTTTTACGGTCACGCCCAAAGAATTTGAAAAACACA
>JAUSIQ010000005.1 GCA_030647955.1 bacterium
TTTTGTGCCGCCTGCTCCGGACGACATGAACAAGTCGCTTGATGATCTTGAGAAATTTATTCATGCCAAAGATGACTACCCATCTCTTATAAAAGCCGGGCTCTTGCATGCACAATTCGAGACAATTCATCCCTTCACTGACGGCAATGGTCGTACCGGACGCATGCTTATCGCCATGTACATGCATCATGCCGGACTTTTAGAGTTGCCGGTACTCTATCTTTCGAACTACTTCAAGAAATACCAGAAGCTTTACTATCAGAAATTGCAAAGTTATCACGATGAAGATTCGGATATAGACACCTGGCTTGAATTTTTTCTTGAAGGTGTGGCTGAAATCGCTGAAGCATCCGTTGAAACATGCACCAAGATTACTGCGCTCCGTGATCGTGACTTTGCCAAGATGCAGAAGCTTGGTAAGAAGTCGGCTGAGTCCACGCTTGAGATCGTCCGCAAGCTTTTTGGCCAACCGATTGTCGGTGTTGCGGAGATAATGAAATGGACAGGCTTCAGCCCGCAAGGTTCCTATAATGTGATCAATCGACTCAAGGATTTAAAAATTCTGGAGCCTCTTGGTGATGCTGATTATGGGCAGAAGTATATCTATGCCGATTACTATGAAATCTTTGACGACGCATTTCGTGATGCTCGTGCAAAAGGAAAATAAATCTATGCCAAAGGAAATCGCCAACAAAACCAAAGAAGAGACTTACTACAAATGCACTCATTGTGGAGATGAGGTTTTTTGGAATACCCACAGAAAGTTTACCTACTGTAAGTGCAAGAAAATTTGGGTTGATGGTTGCGAGGATTACGTCAGGGTTGGTGGCAACGAGGGAGACTATAAAAAAATTTCAAAGTAGATTTATATCGAGGAAATCGCCACCGGCAATGGTGGCTTTTTCATTTTCACTTAGCGAACCTCTGTTGACTCGATTTAGCTTTTCAATTAGGATACCCTTATAAAGGGTGTAACACCCTTGCATCTGCAAGCTAGATGTGATAAATATAATACACATGGAAAAGCCAAATAGAAAAGAGACTCCTCAGGAAAGATTCAAAAGACTAGGTACCCTCCGGACAAACACTGTTCTCCGGAGGCTTAAGGTACTTGGGAATTGTGCAAACAGACAGGCTTATCAATATAGCGAGGAAGATGTAGATAGAATTTTCTCGGAAATTGAACGCAAACTAAAGGAGGTTAAAGCAAAATTCCACTTTCCTAAAAATCGAGAGTTCCGCCTATAAGTAATCCCTCTCCCCAAGAAAATGAAAATGAATATGAACCAAAAACTGAATAAAGAAATATTTTCAAAACTGCTTGAAGCCGTTTCTTCGGAAGAGATAGCTTCTTTGATCGAAGGTGAGACGTTTTTCGAGTCCGAAAACTGTAAGTGGGTTCCCTACGGAGGACAGGAGCTAAATGTTAGGCAGGTTGAGGGACAAATGAAAAGTTCAAGTAATGCGCTGGTAGAAAAAATTACCAATTCAACGGACGCATTGTTAATGAGGCGATGTTATGAAGTCGAGGGTGTGGCACCGAATAGTGGTGATTCGCGATTGCCTAAGACCCTTTCCGAGGCGGTTACAAAATATTTTGGAAGTGAGGAAAATATAAACAAAAATCGAAGTTCGTGGGCAAGGCAACACCTAGTCGTTTTGGCCGAGGGGGATAAAAAAAGACCAACGATTACAATTATCGACCGAGGTGAAGGACAAACTCCCAATAGAATTCAAGATACCATCGTTGGGTTAAGTGAGAGTATAAAAGAAAAAATTAATTTCGTCTTTGGTAAATATCATCAAGGAGGATCAGCCGCGATACGTTTCGCTGGCGCTAAGGCTAAATGTTACCAACTTGTTTTATCCCGACGCGCAGAAAGCCTTGCCAACAAGGATGAGGAAAATGCTTGGGGTTTTACTCTGGTAAGGCGTAGCTTCAAAAATAGAATAGCTTACTATGAATATTGTACTGAAAAAACGGGAGATACTTTTTCCTTTCCCTACGATAATCCTATAAAGATTGATGGCTTAGAGATCGAATTTATAGACGGTTGTCTGATCCGTCTATACGATTACTACTTGGATAATCCATCTAATATAACCTTCGGTTTTCATTCTCTTGCTTTTGATTTTGATCAGAAATTGCAGAAACCTCCGCTTCCTATCTTTCTGCAGGATAAAAGAGGTTGGAAAGGAGATATTAAATATACGATTGCTGGTTTACTAAGAAGAATTGAGGACAATAAAAATATTATCAGCGATGATATTACGATCCCAGCAGGTCTGGGGGAGATAGGAACCCGTAATATTCGGTGTATACGCTTGAGACATATAAGCGATGCCGAAGGAGTAAAGTCTTACAAGGAATTAAATCAAAAGATATTCTATCTAGAAAATGGTTTAGCCCTGGGATATGAAACTGAATCTTTTGTGCGAACAGATTGCCAGCTCCCGGCCCTAGCTCCTTATCTACTCTGTTATATTGATATGTCCGATATTCCAGTCGAGTTAGCAAACATTTTTCATTCCGGAAGAGAAGAGCTGGCTCGCACCGAGGATTATCATACCTTAAGAGATCGTTTGAAAAAGTTCTTTGAGAACGAAATTTTCGAGAAGTGGGATAGGGAATATCAGGAGAAAAGCCTAGCAAGTTCTAATGAGGATAATAAGGAGCTTGATAAACTCATTGAGAAAGCTATTGTTGATGATCCTGAATTAAAGGAGTTGCTTGGCATTGGGGAAGAAATCAAGATCCCGAAGGGAAAAGAAGAGGATAAAGAAAAATATGTCGGCGAGGAGCACCCAAAGATGTTCGAGCTTGTGGGAGGCCAACCAAAAGATGTCGATAAATCTTCCTATGCTCTTATATCTTTTAGGACCGAGGCAGAAGACAAGATTTTTACTAGAAAAAAGAGTCGTTATTACATTGACTGGTCAAAAAATTCCACCATTTTTGACGTTGTTGTTCGTAGCATGAACAAAGGTATTGTTTCCCTTCGTGTAGATTGTAGGGAAAATACCAAAATCGGCGATCAGGATAAAATTACCTTCACTCTTCTAGACTCTGAGAAAGTAAAAAAGTTTGAGCAAACTGTGACTTTTAAAGTAATTGAGACGCCACCTTATGAAGGTTCCTACTTCCCAACGTACTTTAAGCCACTAAAGGAGACGTTAAAAATTCCATCAAAAACAAATAAGAAATTCAGCGTTGCTACAGACGTTGCAAACGACTATTTCACCCGGGAGACCGATCCTGGGTCATTTGAGTTTGAAGATCGTGACGACTTACGTCTAAAAAAGTTTCGCTTGAATGACGGCATTCTTGAAGTTACCTTTTATGCCGCCACTGAAAAGTTGGGTAAGTTACCGGATGCAAAAATAATAATCAACGATGGCACTGATCACAAATTTGATATATCAGTACCCATTGAAGTTATCTCCCCCGAGGAGAGTTCTAAACTTAATGAGCCAAAGAGAAATCCTGTATATGAAAGAGACTGGCCGACTCATGCTTGGAATGAACACAGTATCGCCAGTGTTGATTCGTCCCGGACGCAAGGACTAATAGTTAATCTAAACGTAGATTCTAAACCCCTGAAAGACTTAAAGAAGATGGTCGGCCTTGATAAGGTCGGAAGCGCAGAGAATAAATATATTGCTGATACCTATATTTATTCTTTGTATCTCTACTTTGAACTAAAAAACGATCCTGATAAGGATCGGATTCTAGGTTCTGCAATGCAAGCTATTGGGAAGGCCCTTCCGGGAATGATAAGGAAGATTGTCTAATTCTTTTCCATCACAACTACGTATTCAAATTCGTAAGCTCGAGTTTTTGAGGGATTATCCATGCCGGTGAACTTACCGCTTTCCAAATCGCGCCATGGGGTAATCATTTTATTAGGGATTTCACGTTTGATAAAATCAACCTTAGTAAAACCTGCGGCGTGCATCTGTTCAGCGGCAACTTGAGCGTTCAGTATCTCGACACCTCGTAGGCTGGTGTTACCGATTATGACACAAGCTTTTCCGCCTTTCTTTAGAATCCGGTGTGTCTCGGCAAAAACTTTCTGCATATCAAGGTAATAATTAGCAACATCTACAGCAAGAGGCCTCTCTATTTGCATTAAGTCCTCTACAATCTGCTTTCCTAAAGTGCTATTAAAGTCACCAGTTTTTTCAGCTTTTGAGCTAGTACCAATAAAGTTACGACGAAAGTCTATAAAGCCGTTACTAAAATGATGCCATTTTTTGAAGTGCTTCGGATCATCCCCGAACCACAAGAGTGACAACTGGTGGAGGTCAGCATATTCGTAGGAAGTAACGTAGGGCGGTGAGGTAACAATAAGATCGATGGACCCCGACTCAATTGGGAATGTCTTGGTTGAGTCTCGACGGTACATCTTCGCTGTAACATTGGTTCGTCCTGATTCAGCCAGCTTAGAATAAAATTGCTCATTCTTTCTGATCATTGAATCGAGATGCCTGAGGAAGGACTGCTTCGGGACCGGGATGATCTTGTCCTTATCGATAGTAGGTTTGATACTTTTCATTAGCCAGCGTGAGCAGTTTTTGAGATTATGCGAAAAAGAGCAAAGGAAGAATCTGCGGACATTATGGTTCTTAATTTTCTTTATCGCAAAGTAAATTTTATCGAGTTCTGCAACTGTTTCCTCATCGAACCAGTAGGTAATGCGAGGATGGTGCTGATAAGAAACCTGCGGTGCCGCATCGTAGTGTTCTAAAAATTTCTGCTTGTGATTTATAAGTGTGCGAGGCTTAATTGCAGTGGTTTTTGTTTGGGTGATCAGCTTTGCGACAGGGTTAATATCAAAACCAATGCTAGGATGTCCTAACAGTTTTGCCTCCACGAGAGTCGTTCCGCATCCACCGAATGGGTCACAGACAATTTGTGCAGTATCCGGTGCGTAGTCCTCAATCAATTTGCGAACAATTTGAGGAATGAACTTTGCCGGATACCGATGATAGTCATGAGTAAATGCCGTAGTTTGTGAACGCCCGGCATCTCTAAAAGACCAGTCTTCACGTGGCTGTAAGATTCTGAATTGTTTTTGTATGGAGATTGTGGTCGGTTGCATACGCAGGTAACATCATTATACCTCTTTATCCGGATCACATCAAAATCTTTGCCCACATATGCTGTTTTGTAGCATAATAAAATGACCTTATGAAAATCTCTCAAGAAAAACTTGAAGAATTACGGAAAATATTCAAGGAGGATTTTAAAGCCGAGCTTATCGATCAGGAGTTGCACGACGCCGCTTTTAATCTGACTGGCTTCTATGGCACATTGGCGAAAATGGCCACTAAAGATATTGATAATCATCTGCGTCTCGAGAAAGAGCCCGGTGGCTGGGCAATAAACGATGAATGGGGTACGTGTAGCTTCTGCGGTCTTTACATGTCTATGCAGGAGTCGTGGTTTGATAAATTCGGCTATAAGTGTAAGTTTTGCCTGAGAGCGGTAAACGAAGGAATTATTCCAAGTTCAGTTTGTAGAAATAAGGGACGATGGTTTTCTTTTGAGGACTTGAAGGATAAGTTCGGCATTAACCAGAACACTGCTCGATCGCTTATCCGGAAAGGTGAGCTTAGGGCTCGGGTAATTTTAAATGATGCCGGTAAGCCCCACTTTACGGTTTTTCTACGTGAAGAAAACTATCAGTTTTTGAAGATCGAGAAAGATGTACCGCCAAGCGAGATGGAGGAATACGACCAGCAGGTCGCAGTGTGGGCAGAGGATTTTAAACGCAGGAGAGACGAAGAAAATAAAATATATGAGAAAAAAGCGAAATCCAAAATTTAAGGTTGAGGTGGTTTATAAAGAGACACCTGATAAGAAGGACCGGGTACGCCAACTTTGGGATGTACTGGTTGCTTTACCAAATCCGAAGAAACCAATCAAGGAAAGCAGAGGGTTAGGTAAGTAACCTGTTGGGTTCTCAATTTTACTCAGTCTTTGGATAAATGATATAATCGACTTACAACTGAATAAGAATGTGCCTAAACCCTAGAGACGCAAGTCCTTAAGGCATGGCATGAAAGCGCAACGAGCATAAAGACCCCATCATCAGGGTCGCTCGTTGCGTCATACGGGGAAACCCGTATGTGGCCGCAAGGCCTACCTGGTGGTGGGATTTTTGTTTGCCTAAATGAATATGAAAAATCTAATTTTTGTAGATTGCGAAGCGACCGGTAAAAGTCCGAGCACAGGAAAGCTTACGGAATTTGGCGCGGTTGCGTATCCCTCGAGAGAGGCTTTTCATGGCGTTCTTGTTGAGCGTAATCCATCTGATGAAAACCCTAAAATCAGGGTAGCGACCGGAAAGACATTTGACGAAAAAGAAGTCTTCGAGAAATTCGATGCATGGCTCACCGAGATGACCAATGGAGGCAAACCCCTCTTTGTCAGCGATAACCCGGCGTTTGACTGGCAATGGATCAATGATGGCTTTTGGCGAACGCTTGGCAAGAATCCATTCGGGCATTCGGCCCGAAGAATCGGTGATTTCTACGCAGGGCTCATCGGAGACTTCACGGACGCCCAGTCGTGGAAAAAATTGCGTAGGACGCCTCATGATCACAATCCGGTTCACGATGCGTTAGGCAATCTCGAAGCATTTGAAAGGTTATTAAAAGGAGAACGATAAAAATATGAAAGAAAAAAAGAAATGTGAAAAATGTAATGGCACCGGTCAATACGCATATGATGAGCACCATGTAAAACCGTGTGAGGTTTGCTGTACGCATCCCGATGGCTGGTGGAAACTCGAACAGCATTACGGTAACGACAATGGCAAATATGCTTGTAAAAGAGGTTGCGGAACACTGGTTGATAATCCACCAGCCGGATGATAACCACAAATGGCGAAGCCAAAGAAAATAACAAAAAGTAATATTCCTCTTGATGAAGAAAAAATGCTTATGAAATTGACCGAGGAGGCTCTTATCGATGTTCTTGGCCGTCAACCTACACGACACGAAATTTTACGTACTCACGTAGGTTTCAAACGCATGGCATTTATATTATTGGATCATCTAGATCACATAAAAAAGGAAGAAGATAAAAGTTAAGCAATTCTGACTCGGCATAATTTGCTTAACATTGTTTGAGTTAAGCAAATCGTTCCAGGGGTTCAAATTTGGTTTTACGGCTCATCAATGTCTCAATTGGTGCAAAGCTCTTACTCTTGGCACAAAGCTCGCCACAAGGGCAAACACGTGGCAACAATCGGGGCGTTTAATTGGAGGCCGATGTGGTCTGGAATGATCCAGATTTTTCTGCTAAAATTACGGTTGTAAAAGGCAGGTTCCATGTGTTTAGGCATAAAGCGTTGAAAAGTCCGGAATTATGCCTGCCTCCGGGAGGACGATCGTTAAAAGGTCTTTAATCTCTCGGATATTTCGGAGAATTCCGTTCCAATTCAATTCCCCGATGGGCACCAGAATTAAAGTAAGGTCAGTTTTAGAAATTTTTTCTTTGGCGTTCGCCAAAGAAAGCCAATGGTTTTGGGCAATTCCGAACGCTCCGCGTTTTTTTAAGGTGAGGTTCGAGCCGAAGATTTTTTGAAGGGAGATTTTTTTGGAGGGG
>JAUSIQ010000006.1 GCA_030647955.1 bacterium
AAATGGTTGACCACGCATCATCTATAAGTTGCACCTCCTTTAGCAATGTTATCGCTATAAAGGTTTAGTAACCTGTACCATTAGATATTATATATAGCTAAGGACTATTACACAAGCAGTCATTGTGGATATTTATTAAAAAACTCGCTATCGGGCATAGTTTTTTGATCGGTCTCTAGAGTGGCTCAAAAACGAGCATAATTTTTGGCAAAAAGTTATCAACATTTTTTAGTATGTCGATGGTATACTTCTTGTATCAGAGGCGTCGATGAATTGATCTTCAAAAACTCAAAAAAATGATTAAAAAATAGTCTAATTCTCTTTTGTAAGCTGAGCTAAAAAGGGGAGCGCAGATGGTATCGGATACACTATGTGATCGCCGTACGATCCCATATCGAATCAAGGTTATTTAGCTCAGTAAACGTAAAGACTTTTTTGAAAGTATGGTGATCGGTAAAGTTATGAAGATATCGGGAAAGTTAGTAGAAAAAGATCGACCCGCTGTTTCCTTGGAAGTGGACAGCGGGTCGACGGAACGCTTTGCTGATTACCTACTCTCATTTTTTTGAGGATGAAAGCAAAGTTTCAGCAAATTAATTTTAGCAAGAAAACAGATCTCCCGCAAGATAAAATTTCAATAAATTTCATGTCTCGAAAGTCCGCAAAAAACGTTAAGTATATTTCTCTCCTGGAAGCTTCTAAAACTTCCCCCTACTCTCAAGAGTATCTTAGTCTTTTGGCGCGCAAGCAAAAAATATTTTCCAAAAAGATCGGCCGCAATTGGTATACGACCCGGGAAGCTCTACACGAATACATCCGAGTACAGAACGATAAAAACATGCGTTTAGCCCAGTTTGTCGGATCCGAAAATTCTTCTGGGATTGCCCAAGTAAGCGACTACCAGACTCTTTCCCTCGAAAGGCAGCTCGAAAAATTTCATAAAGCCGAATCAGCTTCTCGTTTAACTTCTACCTCCTCTCCTGCTGCTCCGGAGGCGTTTGCTTTTTTGGAGCGTTCGATCAGTAACCGCACGCGTGAACTAGAAGAAAAGTTGGATTTAATTTCGGATTCCTTGAAAAAAATTCCAGCGGTAAATGGCGAGCAAAGTGCTTCTTTGGCTTCCTTTGATCATGACTTGAAACTCATTCCCGCGTTTAAAAACCAGCCTTTAGATGCAGGGCTACCAGTTCTGGCTTCTGCTCCGATCACTCCAGTTTATTCAGAAAAGAGCGAAGTTCCTCCAATGCCGCCTCAATCGAGCCAGGCTTCTGCTCGACCTAATTTCTTTGGATATTTCTCAAGAAATCGTGGTCCTTTGGCGCCGATTGTTTCTATGATCGTGATTATGTTTGTTTTGTTTGGAGGAGTGAGCTTGGGACCAATTGATGCATTTGTTCGTCGGACTTGGAATATGCTGAAAAATGCAGATATGTTGGGAGGTCATTTCCCTGGCACTCACGCCGATGAAGTTCTAGTTCTGGATAAAAATGGCAATATCGCCATATATGGCCATATTGAAACCAAAGGACAGCTAAAGGCCGGAGCCCCAGATGGCCTAGCACCTTTAGTAGTGGATTCTATTACCAAGGTTGATAATTTAAACGCTGATTATCTAGACGATTTAGATAAAACAGACTTTACCTTGAGCTTTGTTACCAAGAACGGTAACATGACCACCGAAGATGTTTATCTTGAGGGAGCGGTACGAGTAGGTAAAACCTTAATAGTAAAAGGTGCTACCAGGCTATTATCAAGTTTAAACGTTGATGGAGGATTGGGAGTATTGGGGCAGGCCACGTTTGGCAGTGATGTTAAATTAACCAGTGGTAATTTGCGCCTATTGACCGGAACCATTGAGATTAATAACCGTCAAAAGGTTAAAAACCTTAATGCGGAATTATTTGATGGCTTTGCGGTAGGAGATTTCAATCTCGATCGGGTGACTACTGCCGGTAATCGCACTTCTAACGCTATTATCGTTGGTGGACTAAACGTGACCGGTTATTCCGATTTTGACAAACAAGCCTATTTTCATGAGGGGCTTTGGGGAGCAGACGGCGCCTTCACTAATCTGGGAGTTGCCAATGTGGTTTCTATTGGTAGTAGTGGTGACCCGCAAGATACTACTTTAGAAATCTACTCCAAGAAGTTTCGCCTTGGATTAGACGGAAATTTGGTTCTTTCCGGACAGGCAAATGTCGATGTGCTTGCCGTGAGCAATCTTGTCGAGTCGGATTTAACCCCCTCCGGATCGTATAGTTTAGGCGCATCATCGCGACGTTGGAAGAATATCTTCGGGACTACCGGCACCCTTACCTCTGCTATTGTCGGTAGCTTAACGGTCTCCAGCAGCTTTTCTTTCAATGGGATAGCCTCTGGTTCATTGTTTTATGCCCAAAATGGAACCGCGGCTTCTCCCTCCTTCTCCTTTGGATCAGATCAAGACACAGGCTTATTTCGCCCCACTTCCAATTCTTTAGGCTTTAGCACTCTTGGCACCGAAGCATTGAGGATCGATCCACAAGGAAGAATCGGAATAGGTACGACTTCCCCGGCTAGTACGGCGATATTAGATCTAACCTCTACCACCAAGGGTTTTCTTGGTCCGCGTCTAACCACTACCCAAAGGGATAATATTTCCTCACCCGCAACGGGCCTTTTTATCTATAACTCCACCACCAATGCTTATAATGTTTATAATGGTACCTCCTGGGGGGCGGTTGGTTCGGGGGGATCTGGCTCTGTCTCCTCCAACTCTCTCGACTTTGACGAATTTGTTGATTCCATGACTTTAGATGCCAATCTCACCATCAATCGTGGCTCCGGTAACTACTTTATCGGTATTGGTGCTACTCCTTCGACCGTCTTCGAAGTCCAAGGTACCGCCTCTGCCTCATATTTGTATACTGTAGGTACCTTACAAGTAGGTGGGATAGGCTCTAGCACCTCCTACAACCGTTTCGGCACTAACACCACCACCAGTAGCTTCCTCTCTTCCTCTTCTGACGCCCTGATCTCCGGCAGACTCGAAGTAGATGGTAGAACTCATCTAGACGGTAATGCTAGTATCTCCGGTAACCTCTGGATCACCGGCTATGCCTCTTCTTCCACCACCTTTGGATCAAACCTAGTAGATTGCGACACCGCCGCCTCTTCTAAACTCTTATGGGACGCTTCGACCGGCAAGTTCTCCTGTGGAGCGGACTCTGATACTACCCGTCCCGCCTCGAACTCTCTAGACTTCGACGAATTAGTCGATGGTATGACCATCGATGCCAATTTGACCATCGCTTCCGCCGGCTTTAATATCAATTTCAATGACACTCAACTCTCCTTTGCTGGAGGGATTATCACCACCGGAGGCAATGTTGGCATCGGGACGACAAGTCCAGGAGCAAAATTGCAAGTGACCGCAGTGGCTGGGGCTGTAGGCGCTAAATTTTACACAAATGAGAACACTTCAATATCAGACGGTCACGTCTTCATCCATTCAGATGAGGCTTTAGCGCCCTTTACTGCTTTGAATGTTCGTCAAGATGGTACTGGTGATATTCTAAACCTTCTCGACGGGACAACTGAAGTGTTTACAGTAATAAACGGCGGCTATGTCGGCATAGGTACGGATACTCCCACCACCAAATTAGAAGTCCAAGGCACTGCTTCGGCTTCGTATTTCTTGACTCTTAATACTATCCAAATCGGGGGAACCACTGCTTCCGTAGCCTACAACCGCTTTGGCACTGCTACCACCACCTCTTCTTTCCTTTCTGCTTCCAATGACGCCCTTATCTCCGGAAAACTCGAAGTCGATGGTAGAACCCATCTAGATGGTAACGCCTCCGTCTCCGGCAATGTCTGGATCACCGGCTATGCCTCTTCTTCCACCACCTTTGGATCAAACCTAGTAGATTGCGA
>JAUSIQ010000033.1 GCA_030647955.1 bacterium
CTACCTCTTGGCCGCGCCCTTTCCACCCAGCAGTACCTCCTAAATCAATAGTCACGAGAATCCAGTAGTCTCCACGTGTAAGACCCCAGATCTTCATGACGCCATCAGGACAAGCTCTCTCTCCGGGTCCTGACTGGTAGCCACTGCCAGGAATGGACTCCTTGCTGATTACCCCGAAGATCCCTTGGGTCTTGAGAGAGAACCGATTATTTCCGGTGACTCTACTGCAAGATCCTATCTCACTCTCGTGGCCTCCGATCATTACGCATCGTAGAGCACAGAGCTCGGGAAGCGTGAACGAATCAAGGAACGGTCTGACGAGACTCCGGCGAGCCGTTACGAGATCTCGCCATTGTTCGTCGGTGAGCTGCTCCTCGCGGATCAACAGCTCCAATCCGGCGGTAGAGGGCATACCCTCCTCCTTTCGGTAGATTGAGAGGCGCACCTCTCACTACTCATAATTTCCCACTAAAAACTGGCTTTGTCAAATAAAATCTGGAGCTAACTTTTAACTAGCCAATTCGCTACAATATTTGCGAGTTGTTTCTCGCGTCCCTTAAACCCGTGATCCGCACCCTTAATAATTTTATAGTCGAACTTTGGCTGATAGCGTTTTAATATTTCAACAATTCTTGGAACATCACCCCACGCGTATTCATCTTGATCTCCATAGACAGCTAAACTGGGTTTCTTGATTGACTTGAAGTGACGGAACAAAGGTTTGTCTGAAAGTTTTGCTTTGTGTATGACTTCGTAGAACGGAAATGTATTGTAATCTCCGTTAGGATTAGCAATATCATAAAACCCAAGGTAAGAGAAAATATCTGGTAATAGTTCCGGAATGATCTCTTCGCCACGCCCCGTTTTAATTTTTCTTTTTGATTTTGCGAGGAGTTTCCAGAAGTTGGATTTTCCTAACGCATGATAGTAGATGCCAGTGTCGTCGGCTCCACAAAGCAATACGTACTTACTTATTTCGTTATCTTTCTTATAGAAGCTATAAACACATATCTTATTAGCTCCGGTTGAAGCGCCAATAAGGTAAAACTTCTTGTAACCTCTCTTTCTTAGGAAAGAAATCGCACCATCTATATCCGGTACACATTCTTTAATTTTCTCATAAGCCATGCCGTAAGGCTTTCTTATGGTTTTTCTTTTTTGCTTGACGTTAAGTTTTTTAATAATATGCGCGCCTCGATTATTAAAGAAAAGGACCGAAATGCCATTTTTATTTAGGGCTGCCGCAAGTGGATGGTTCCCGCTTTCACCATAAAAAACCGACGAACTTCCATTACCATGCAGGTAGATTGCTGCGGCCTGTGCTCTTTTCGCCCGGTATAGTAATCCAGGCAATATAAGGCCGTCTTTCGTTTTAATCTCTATAAATTCAGGTTGTTGCATAGTAAGCATTATAAAGATTTTTTAGGGGCTGGAGTAGAGGGTCTCGGTGACCTGTCTCGGTCAGAGTAGTTAGACATTAAACGCACTTTCCAAGAAATCCTCCAGTTTTTCCGTGGTCTTCCAACACTCTTCACTCTTCTTATTTATAAGCTCAGGAGAGATTTTTGCTCTTTTGAAGAGCACACTACCATCCTCTTCGTCAATGACAATACGCGTCCTTACTGTCCCATCTCTAGAAGCAGACATCCAATTTGCGTGTAGAACTTTATTCCTGAATGTATTTAGCTCTCTGATCTTTGAAACAAGCTTGATAAACTGGTCTTGTTTTTTGTTGCTGACGTCGAATAAGGAGGACTTAAGTATTCTAGAGAGTAAGTCAATCTTATTTTTCATCGAGAGTAATTCAATAATTTGATATCCAAGAGAATGACTTCGTAACTAATCCGATCTGCAATTTGTAAATTGATTGAGTGCTCAAGCGCACTGAATTGTAGAACATAGAGACCTATGGCTTCGATATAGTCCGGGCTAGCTTCACCTATGTATTCATCATCGACATAGTCATACTGATCTAGCTCTTCAAGTATCCCTTTTCTCTTTCTTCTTGGTTTCGCCATGTTGTCACCCATCCAATTTCGATCAATTGAAACGCAAGTATTTACCTTCCGTGACGACCTCTATCTTGCCGTCGATAATTTTAAGTGCCGAATTATCATCAAGGGCATAGAGAGGATATTCGAGTTTCGGAGCTATTTTGGCCAGATTTTCTTCGGTAACCATGGGAAAATATTCATTGTTTAAATGCGGTCGGAAAATAATTTTCACAAAGCCTAAAGCTCTATTTGACCCTTCATTTTTGGTGCTCATCTCTTGGTAATGTTCGTCGATGTAGCCATCCTTTATAGCTTTCGATGATAGTAAACTAGCGCCAGCAATTATGCTACCGGCGCTAATGCCAGCGTAGATTTTAGTTTTCAGAAATTCGGACAGAAGATTGAATAGGCCACTTCTTTGCATCCAGTAGCTTAGATAAAACGTATTCCCGCCGCCGACAAATATAGCATCCATTGGTTCCAAAATTTTTGGTAATTCCTGAGCTTTAATAGCCGTCAACTCAACAATATCTACGTAATAACCCTTTTCTTTTATTCGGTAAAGATCGTCGATCAACCATCCTTTGCTATTGCGTTCAGGATTAGCGGCAGTGGGAATAAAAGCTACCTTCGATTTTTTTGGTTCTTTACCGATAAGCTCTGCAAATGCCTTAGCAATGGAATTATTGGAAAGCCCGTTAGATGTGAGTAGTAGTTTCATCTTTTTGCAGTGCTGGCCACCTGGGATAATATTGGAATACTATTTTTTCCTGCGCTTATGCTCGACCTCAAGATTTAAGTGGTATTGATGAAATTCATCATCGTCTCGCTCATTATCGAGCCTCATGGCATTAAAGGCTCTACCTCTACGATATGGGCCGAAAAGTCTTGCAAATTCTCCTTGAAACCGAAGGAAGGTATACCAATCTTCTTCGACCCCCGGCCTATCAAATCCCTTGAACCCTTTTTGCCATGGCCGACGTCCATATTCATCAATTGCGGAGGCGGTTCCGTCAGAATGGCCAATAACCATCTGTCCACCGTACACTACAGATCTTGGATCGGGCATGAGTAAATATCCGTGGCCATACTTATACCAGTCAGATTTCGTTATATGTTTTTCCGGATACAGCCAATCCTCTCTGGCCGCAGCGATGTATCGTAGGGCTCTACTTTTTATAATAAAATTGATTTCTTGTACCTCGCGCTCATCAAGTTTGCGAAGCGTTTGTATATCCATGACTTTAAATATCGTGCCCCTAAAAAAATCGGGGTTAGGACGTATATAAGTTTCGGACTGATACGGATTTCTTACCCACGATAAGTTAGTTAGTATAAGTATTTTGTTCAAAGATAGGGGGAATATTGTATGGCTAGCGTGATAACGAATATCTGGGTCGTTATAACCACGGCACCATTGTGATCTTGGGCCACATCGACGGTTGAAAACCGTAACGGGATGATCCGAGATAATAAATTTTGTGTCAGATTCCGAGGCGTCTGCAATAAGCCATATACATTCAGTCCAAACAGCACAGTAAATCTCTTGCATTTTTAGCATAAGCTGCAAGACCGTATTCTTTTCTTTGGCGCCCAACCTATCTCCCAACCATCCAAGACCCTTGGGGGTACGTAATTTCTGGATACTCATGTACAGTACCATCTCATTGGATAAATGAGTTCCGTCCCACGGGTAAGAAAAATTATTAAAGTAGTCCACGGCTTTCTGTCCATCTTTATCAATCAACCCGAAGAAGTATTTCTCAATTTCCGTATAACTGATTTCGCCAAACCGAGTCGTGTATAGATCCGCTTCAGAAAAACAATGCTTGAAACCTGATTTTCTTACCGCCCTCCCCATATGCATTTTCCCCTTAGAGTCAAAGAATTTTGGAGGATTGAGATCTAAATAATAAAGCTCACAATCAGACTTAATATCCTGCACAAATCTCTTCTGATACCAGATCGGTACGTAGTGGTTATTTCTATATTCTCCAGACATTAGTAAGAAGTGCTGCCGGGCAGGGAATCTCACATCGCGGCTCGCTAAAGCTGTTTTAATAATCCCAGATCGCCCCTTATTAAAGCTTCTTTCTTGGCTCGCGTCCAACCTTTTAATTGCTTTTCTCGTCTCATCGCCTCAATACGGGTTGGAAATTGTTCAGAGTAAACTAGATCGAACTTTTGATTATCTTTAATAAATTTTGCTGCCTTTGAGCCTAATGAATCTTGCTGCTTAATTCTTTTCTCAAGACTGTTAGTCTGGCCAATATACAATTTATTAGCTCTGTTCCGAAGTATGTAAACGAAAAACATAGTTTCTTCGATTCGGGCTTTGCCCTCACTCAGAACATTCGACTCTAATTAAGGATGGCTATAGCCCTTCGATTGTACTCACGGCCATGGCCATGAGCGAATGAAATGAGTCGAATGGCTGCCGGGCAGGGATTCGAACCCCGATAACCACTTCCAAAGAGTAGCGTCCTGCCATTAGACGACCCGGCAAGTCGAGATTATTCTATTGAATTTTTGACTGGAAAACAACATAAAAAACGAAAGCCCCTGCACGATGTAGCCGCAAGGGCTTTCGCGCAGGGGCGTGATGTTCAGGTCTAGGGCATGACGAGATCGAAGCTCTTCATGGCTGCCAGCGCGAGAGGGTCAGCGTAGCGCTTGCCGGGAAGATTCTCGTTGCTGTACCAGCGTCCCGGACCGGTCTTCTCCTCCCACGCTTTGATGGCGCCGTCGACGCGGTAGTTGATGTCCGCGGCGAGGAGCGTGCATTGATAGCGGTCCTGGAGCTCGCTCTGGGCGCTTCCGCCGACATAGAGGCCGTCGATGCAGACGGAGAATCCGTAGCGGAAGTCGCCTTCTGCCAGCCGGCCTTTCTGGGTGTAGACGAGAATGCCACAGTCGACGCCGTGGTCACGGTGTTCGACGGCCTTGGCCATAGCGTTCGAAACGAAGTCCTTCCCTTCGTCACCAATGGCCGCGACGATGAGAACGCACTTGTCGCTTGGCTTCCAGAGCGGAGCTGTGCGGTCGAGGACGACGAAACCCATCGAATTCCGCGGATATTCGCCCGCGACAAATCGCCTTGCGATGTCGTCCGCCCGAGCCGCGATCGCACCGGCGACGAGCTTGAAAAAGTCCTCGTGGGGAATCATATCCACGTACGGGTTCAAAATGATGTGAATGTTGCCCCTCAACAGCGCTTTCTGTTCCATTCTAGCTACTCCCTTCATTTATGGTTTCTGCCGGATTGGCATTTCTCTGGAGCCATTTAGTTTTAACTTCAGAAAAATGCCAACCCAATAGAAACAAAGCTCTAAAAGTACTGTGGTTCAAATTGTAGCACTTTTTTAATAGCGTGTCAATGGCGAGGATGAATTAATCTAATCCCCTTCGCTTCACTAAGGAAGGATAAAATGCACTAACTTGTTGCTCTAATATAAATCCTCTATCTTTATTTATAGAACTCTATATCCCGTCCTTTGAAAATCGGAGGCCAAGGTGAAAATCCGTCGTCTCTTCAAGTTCGTTCTTCCAAGGAGAGGAGCGAAGTTCTTGGTTCTCTCCAAATTCATCTTTTCCTGGGATGAGGTCACTTGGAAGCCAGAGCGCCTCTTCCGCAAACTAGAAGAGGCCGAGAACTACATCAAAGTGGAGACTGGAAGAATCGGTCTCCCAAGCTGGGACTTCGACATTAAGAGGTTGACGAGGGGAGAGAGGAGAAAATATCGCAAGCAGGGTCTCACATAGCACGCGGGCCAGCTCCTAGGAGCTGGCCCTCATTATCTTAAAAAAGAAGTCGGAATTCTTAAAACATTGGATAAGGTTCATTTCTTCCCTATCTCAACCCTAAAAAACCCTTTATAATTCTCGGAATGGAAAATGTTCAATCGAGAAAAGGAATTCCTTCTGCCGCCAAACGGGTGTTTAAAGGAGTGATCTTTGAAGTGTGGCAGTGGGAGCAAGAAATGTTTAATGGGACAACTCAAACTTTCGAAAGGATATGGAGGCCTTCGACAGTGAACGTTATCGCGACCGTAGGCGACAAGATTGTCATTGAAGAACAAGATCAGCCTGATCGTCTTAATAATATTAACCTTCCCAGCGGGAGAGTTGAGAATGAAAATGATATTTTAGGAGAAGCGAAGCGTGAACTTTTAGAAGAGACTGGTTACAGGTCAGATGACTGGTCCTTATTTTCAAAGTACGGAGGAACCGGAAGAGTTATACAAGAGATGCATTGCTTTATTGCTCGAAACTGCACCAAGACAGAAGAGCCGCAGCTTGATCCCGGCGAGAAAATCCAAACAAAACTTATTACCTTTGATGAGCTTATCGCGCTTGCCGATGAGCCTCGTTTTTGGATTGCCCAGGAATTTATCAATCACCTAGTTCACCTGCAATACAATCCAAGGAAGAAAGAGGAATTCAGAAAATTACTTTTTCCTAACTAATCGCTTTTCAAGCATGATTGAAATTCGCCCAATAGAACAAGGAGATCTTGATAAGCTCTCTCTAATCTATTCGGAAGTCTATCGAGTATTTGACGTTGGAGAGCGCTGGACTAAAGATTCGGCTTACAAACTTTTAGACTACTGGCTTGAACGCCAACCAGATCTTTTCTTCGCAGCTGAAATTGATGGCGAAGTCGTAGGAGCTTTTGTCGCTGGAATTAAGCCATGGTGGGATGGCAATCATCTGTTTGACGGAGAAATTTTTGTTGATCCAAAATATCAGAGACATGGCGTTGGTAGTGAACTCTCAAAAGTCATGTTTAAAGCTGCGATCGAAAAATATAATGTTGCCACGTGGGATGCGCATACTTTCAAGAATTCCGAACATCCACTTTCTTGGTATAGATCATTAGGTTTTGAAGAAATAAAAGAGTGGACAATGATAAGCGGTGACATCAAAAAAGCCTTAGATTTATTAGAGAAGAAAAAGCCTACCTCCGAATGAAAGAAATCGAAATTGAGATACAAGCCCAAGTAGAGAACGTTTCCCCTCTTCTTTCCCTATTGGAACGCGAGGGAAAGTTCGAGTCAGAGAAGCACCAGGTTGATCGATATTTCACTCCAGCGCATCGTGATTTTCTTGCAACGCGGCCAATAAGCGAATGGTTGCGCCTGCGAGATTCCAACGGCACCTATTCCTTAAATTACAAAAAATGGCACTTTGATTCCGATGGCCGAGGTCTATACGCTGACGAATTTGAAACAAAACTGGATAATCTCGATGTAGCTGGAAAAATCTTCACAGCCCTGGATATAAAACCTTTGGTAGTCGTGGAGAAAACCAGGAAAGTATGGAATTATAAAGACTACGAGATATCCCTCGATTCCGTGAAAGACTTAGGTGATTTTGTAGAAATTGAGTATATCGGTTCAAGGAGTACGGCTGACCACAAGGAAATCATGCAGGAGATGATCCAATT
>JAUSIQ010000041.1 GCA_030647955.1 bacterium
GGCAATACCTTGGGCAGTCATCTCTTCTCCGCTTGTTTGTTAAAGATTTTATTATCATACATGAAATTATTTAAAAAGTCAACAAATGCGGTTTGTCCTTCCAGGATTTTTATAATAACATAGAGCAATGCTATCAATCGGAATTGTGGGGCTGCCGAATGTGGGGAAATCGACCCTATTCAAAGCCCTGACTAAAAAACAAATTGATATTTCTAATTACCCCTTCACCACCATTGATCCGACGGTGGGAGTGGTAGCCGTCCCGGACGAACGTCTGGATATTTTGGCTAAGCTTTCGAATTCCAAAAAAATTGTCCCCACCGCCATTGAGTTCATCGACATCGCCGGACTCATTAAAGGCGCAGCCGAAGGCGAGGGCTTGGGTAACAAATTTTTAGCCAACATTCGTGAAGCCGATGCGATCGCCCAGGTGGTGCGCGTTTTTGAGGATAAGAATATTACCCACGTCCACAACAAAATTGATCCAAAAAGTGACATCGAAGTCATCCGTGCTGAATTGATTTTGGCTGATCTCCAAACCGTGGAAAAACGCCTAGAGGCCAATGCTCGCAAGCTGAAATCCGGAGACAAGGATATTCTCCTCGAACAAGAACTACTCCAGAAAATATTGGATAATTTTCAAAAAGAAATTCCGGTTTACCAACTGGATTTAAATGACAAAGAGTGGCCGATCGTTGACACTCTTAGCCTCCTTACTTCCAAAAAAACTATTTTCGTTTTTAACGCCTCGGAAGAGCAAGTTAAAAATGGCTGGAAACCCACCCCTGAACTTCTTCAAACTATGGGCCCCAGCGAATACGTCGTTTTAAGTGCCAACTTTGAGTTATTAATTTCAGAAGCGGAAAAAGAAGAGCGGGATTTGTACTTATCCGAAATGGGCTTAACTCGCTCCGGATTGGACGAGCTGATTATTAGCGGTTACAAACTACTTAACTTAATTGCCTTTTTGACCACCGGAGAAGATGAGACCCGTGCCTGGACCGCTCCCAAAGGAGCCTTCATCCCGCAAGCCTCCAGAGCCATCCACACTGACTTTGAGAAGCTCTTTATCCGCGCTGAAGTGGTTAACTGGCAAGAACTAGTCAAAGCCGGCTCCTGGGGCAAAGCTCGTGAAAACGGCACCCTTAAACTCGTCGGGAGAGATTACATTATCCAAGAGGGAGATGTGGTAGAGATTAAAATTTAAAACCCCCAACGTGTGGGGGTTAATTTGAGCTTAGCTCTTAATCGGAATGTGCTTCTTGTCTAGACGACGCAAGACCGGATGCCCAGCCCTTTAGCTTTTGCCAAGCCTGCGATCGAGAAAATGGAGGATGGTCGAGGCTTATCAAATAATACATCGCTATCGCCATAACAGTATATATATGAATAGCTATGGGCATATAGGGCGGCATTGCTAAGAAAAATAAAGCTATCATCCGTAAAAAGAACCAAATTTTGGCATCCAACGGATCTTTCACACCATTTTCTTGCTCCCTAGCTACCACTCTTTCTCGCAAATAAATACTTAAAAGACCAAGAATAGCTTGGAAAATAGTTGAAGACGAAGTTTCTTTTCTTATCGATGAATGAGCAAAACAAGCACCGATAAGACAAATCTTGGCCAAAAAGAAATTATCTCTTCCAGTTAGCCAATTGAATCGTTTGGCAATAAAGTTAAAGAACTCTAAAAGCTTAAAGTCTATCCACAAAACACCGCGCCAGATCATAAGGCTCGTCTCCTTAACAAATCAACTCTCTTTGCTACATTATACTATTTATCATGTAAAAGTCAAATATATTGACTTTTATGTCCTATTTTGCTAACATTTGTAAATACAAAAATGCTTGAATTAGAGGTTAAAATTGAGAATTACGAGTTAGGCTTTCACCTCCTTCCCGAAACAGAAGAGGCTGAAGCTGGCAAGAAATTACACGAAATCGAAGAATCTATCACCCAACTAGGCGGGAAGATTTTGGCTTCTCGAGAACCAAAGAGACAGCACCTTTCATACGAGATCAACCACAAGAAATACTCCCTTTTTGGAACGATTAACTTCCAAGCTCCGACCGAATCTATTGCCCAATTAGAGTCTCAACTTAAACTCGATGACTCTGTGTTACGCTTCTTGTTCTTAAAGATCAGAGAGAATGCCAAGTATCTCAAGAGCTTAAAGGAATCTTCTTCTCGCACTCGAACCAAGACTTATACTCCGCCTAAACCAGATGATAAGCCCAAAGAAGAGATTAAACCCGAAGTGATGGAGAAGCAGTTGGAAGATGTAATCGGAAACATCTAGTTCATCAAGTTGTAAAGTTATAAAGTTCATAAAGTACAAATCATAAAACTTTAAGAACTTGATAAACTTTCTACTTTATAACTAGTTTACGAAGTAAACATGAATCTCAACAAAGTCATCTTGATCGGAAGATTAGCGGCAGATCCGGAGAGCCGCACTACTACTGGAGGCCAGGAGGTAGTGAGCCTGCGAGTGGTCACCAATCGCGTTTGGAATAGTGCCGATGGACAGAAGCAAGAGCAAGCTGAATTTCACAGCGTAACCCTTTGGGGCCGCTTGGCTCAAATCGCTAATCAGTATTTGAAAAAAGGTGGGTTGGTGATGATTGAGGGCAGATTACAAACTCGTTCTTGGACTGGCACCGATAATCAGAAAAAATACCGCACCGAAATTGTTGGAGAAAATCTTCAGCTCGGACCACGTTCTGCTAGCAGTGGTCAAGAGTCTACTCCCCGTAGTTACAATAACGGAGGTGGATCGGGATACAGTAAGCCTGCTCCTAGCCAGAAGTTCACTTCCCAGTCGAAGCCCAAGGAAGACATGGAAGAGCAAATTCCAGTTATTAACGAAGACGAGCCGATCATTGCCAGCAACGAAATAGAAGAAACGACCGTCGATTTAAAAGATATACCCTTCTAGTTCATCAAGTTGTAAAGTTATAAAGTTCATGAAGTACAAATCTAAAACTTTAAGAACTTGACAAACTTTTCACTTTATAACTAGTTTGTAAAACAAATATGACTTGCTTAGCTTGCCAAGAAAAAGTAAACGCCGTTGATTACAAAGACGTTAAAATTCTCCGTAAATTTACTACGGGGCAATTTAAGATTATCGCTTCCAAGCGCACCGGCTTCTGCCCCAAGCATCAACGACAGATTACTCAAGCCATCAAACACGCTCGCTTCATGGCACTGATGCCTTTCACCAGAGCTCAAACCAGAAAGTAATCTTATAGCAAAAGTCTAAAGAGTTAATTCCTGCTTCTCGAGCAGGTTTTCTCTTTTTATAGCCTCAATTATCTCTTGCGCCATGAGTTGATGACCTAAGTGGTTAGGGTGAATAGATTCGCCAAAGAGAACTGCGTTATCGGGATAGCCTTTTTCGGTTAGTTTTTCAATTTCTAAATAAGGAATATCGGCCTGGTGCGCGGCGGCCGCTAAACTCTGACGATAATCCGCAATCCTCGGTTGTTGTTCAACATTCGTAATGGCATCTCTATATACCTGCCCCAAAATTAAAGTCTTTGCCCCATGCTGTTCGGCTAAGTTTTCTATCGCCAGCATATTCTCAACATATTCTTCTTTAGGCACGCGTACCCCCGTTACTACCGCTGGAGTATTAGCTGAATCGCTCACTACCTCTGCTTTTTTCTTAGTTAGATAGATCAGAGCCTGGCTCTGGGAAATAAGGCTGCGCTGTGCCAGTCGAAACCAGCTATGCGAAAGTGCTACCCTATCATACTGCGCATGCGGCTCCGTATCATTCCATCCGAAATGCACAATGACCAAATCAGGCTTCAGCTCCTCAATATCTCTCTCTAACCACTTTAAGCCCTGGTAAGTGGAGTACCCCGGAACAGCCATCGGAATGACTTCAATATTTTTTCCTGGATTTTTCTCTCTTACATAATTCTCCATTAAAGCGGGAAAGGGCAACCAGCTGTGATCATAACTATCGGGATTAGCCGGAAAAGCTACGGGCACACGATACCCGAATACCACCGAATCTCCCAAAGCAAGAATGCGCATCGTATCGCCTTTTTTATCGCCAATATTTTTAGCATAACGCATCCCCTGCTGATTAGTTGAGACTGGGGTAAAATCCCAGTGTACCGAGGATAGATTAGACATCAGTCTCCAACCCAACAAAGCATCTCCCTCAAAAACCTGCTGCCCATGCTCCAACTTAACTTTTTTATCAAAATTGGCTTTAGTAAAAAATTCTAAACTAGAAATGTACGGATTTTTGGACCGTACTATTCCCTCAACAATACCCAAAATTCCAATAAAAACTAGGAAAGGGATGGCTGAAAAAATTATTCTTTTTTTGATAGATAGATTATCCTGCATAGCAAAAGTATATAATACAAAAATTATATACAAAAGCCCCATCGCGATGGGGCTTTTCACCTCCTTTCTTAAGAGTGAAATCGACTATTAAAGAACAAACTATCGCTGAGCCTTTATTCCGTGTTTCGCCGACTCCAGATCTTCGTGCACCTCCCAGACCTCGGCGAATTTCGCTCTGATCATTCCAAGCAGGACACCAGACTGGGGGCCACAGACGTGCACCACTGCCCCATTTTGCACCACTGCCGCACAGGATCGAGTGAGTTCCGCTAGCCCAGTGGAGTCTATGTCCGTACACTGGGAAAGGTCGATAATCAACTTGACCTTCTTCCCCTGTGTCACTCCTGCTGTCAGTATTTCCATGACCTCGGTCCGAATAGCATGAACTCCCGGACCGATGGTCAGCTCCCCGAAAAAGCTTGAAATCACGATGCCATCATGGACCTCTCGTTTTATCTTAGTCTTCGTCATACTTACCAAGTCTCCGTTTTGTTAAGTAGGCGAGAGAACTCACATAAAACTTCATACGACAACACACATCATTCATTATATCAAACTATAATGTTTCAAAAATGAACACATAAAAAGCCCGCCCGGGCTTTTTATGTGTTGTGTAATTACGATCATTTAGGCCTCTTGCACCGCCACGGCTTTTTGAATAGAAGCGAGAATCTCTTTCTCCACCTTAGGATTTTCCTTTAAAAATTGGCGGGAGCCGTCTACTCCTTGGCCTAGTTTTTGAACTCCAAAATTATACCAGCTACCCGATTTCGCTACCACTCCCAGGGTGACCCCAGTGTTAATGAGGTCGGCCATTTTGGAAATACCTTCGTTATATAGAATATCAAACTCCGCGGTACGAAAGGGCGGAGCTACTTTATTTTTGACAATCTTGACTTTGTGCCGATTACCGATAATCTTTTCTCCAACTTGAATCTGGGCCGAACGCCTAATCTCCGCCCTAACTGAAGCGTAGAACTTCAAAGCCAATCCCCCCGTGGTCGTCTCCGGATTACCAAAGAATACTCCGATTTTGTGACGAATTTGGTTGACGAAAATAACCGTGGTGTTGGTTTTAGAAATTACACCGGTCAGTTTACGTAAGGCGTGAGACATTAAACGGGCTTGCAAACCCATATGCTGTTGATCCATCTCTCCTTCGATTTCGGCTCGAGGCGTTAAGGCTGCCACTGAATCCACTACTACCAACTGCACCCCTCCTGAACGTACTAGTGTTTCGACAATCTCCAAAGCTTGCTCTCCATTGTCCGGCTGTGAGATCAAAAGGTCTTGGATTTTTACGCCGATTTTTTTGGCATATTCCGGGTCTAAAGCGTGCTCGGCATCAACATACGCGGCAATTCCTCCGCTCTTTTGCACCTCCGAAACCGCATGCAAACAAACCGTAGTTTTTCCAGAACTTTCCGGCCCATAGATTTCAATCACTCTACCACGAGGAATACCGCCTACTCCCAAAGCTAAATCTAAAGAGATAGAACCGGTGGGGATAACATCCACGTCCACTCGATGAGCGTCGCCCAGCTTCATAATTGATCCTTCGCCGTACTTTTCCTGAATTTCTTTAACAGCAATATCGACACTCTTCTGATCTTGCCCCTCCCCACTTTCTTTTTTGGTTTTTGTTTTATCTTTAGACATAATAAAAAATTTATAATTTCCAATTTACAGTTTTCAATAAATTTTCATTGTGAAAATGACTCATTGAGCCGTTCAATGAAAATTGAAAATTGTCTTATATTTCTCCAGAAGAAGGTGCTTCTTGGGCGACGGTACCATCATCCCTCATCGGTCGAACTCCTTCAGGCATTTCCGGTGCAATAGAGACGCTCGCCGTCCTCGCGGCCTGCCTGCCGTCAGGCACGGCAAAAACTTCTCGCGGCTTGGCTCCTTCACCTGGGCCAATAATACCATTCTCTTCTAGCAGATCAAGTAGACGCGCCGCTCGCGCATAGCCTACCCTTAACCGTCGCTGTAATAAAGAGGCCGAGGCCTTTCCAGCTTGGATAACAACGTCTTTAGCTTCGTGATACATGTCATCACCGGCATCACCTTCGTCCACTCCTCCGCGCACATCAGCAACAACGGCGTCAGGTTCAATACTTAACGTTCCAGTACTAACTCCCTCCGTGGCTCCACCCTCTTCCATCTGCTCGGATTGCATCTTCAAGAACTTTACCACATCTTTAACCTCCTTCTCCGTTACAAAAGTACCCTGAATACGTCTTGGCTTACTTACATCCGCCGCTTGGAACAGCATATCTCCTTTACCAAGTAAATCTTCCGCTCCGGTCGCATCTAAAATAGTCCGAGAATCAATACCGGAAGCCACCTGAAATGCAATACGCGAAGTAATGTTAGCTTTAATCAAACCAGTGATTACCTCCACCGACGGACGCTGCGTAGAAACAATCAGGTGAATACCAACTGCCCGGGCCATCTGTGCTAAACGCACTACAGCAGCCTCAATATCACGGCCATGTGACATCATCAAGTCCGCCAGCTCATCAATGATAATAACGATAAAGGGAATGATCTCTCCATCCTTTTTGCTAGCTTGTCTGGCATTATAGGAAAAAATATCGCGTGACCCGCCTGTCGCCAAAACCTCGTATCTTTTCTCCATTTCTCTAACCGCCCACTTTAATGCATTCACGGCCTTTTTGGGTTCGACAATCGCTGGAGTAATTAAGTGGGGGATCCCATTATAAACTGTTAACTCCACCCGCTTGGGATCGATGAAGATAAACTTTAAAATATTCGGTGAGTGGCGATAAAGTAGTGAGAGAATAATCGTATTAATACAAATCGATTTACCCGTACCGGTCGCTCCCGCTACAAGTACATGTGGCATTTTAGCCAAGTTGGCATAGACCGGAAACCCGGCCACATCTCTACCCAGGGCAATAGGCAAACCATAGCTACTCTTTTGAAAGTCGTCGGTCTCTACCATATCGCGCAATCCCACAAGAGCAAACTTCTTATTCGGTACCTCCACCCCCACCAAAGACTTTCCAGGAATGGGCGCTTCGATACGGATAGGATGCGCAGCCAGAGCCAAAGACAAATCACTCTGCAAAGCCGTGATTTTAGACAACTTCACTCCCACCGCGGGACGCAGGGTGTATTGAGTAACCGTCGGACCAATAGAGACCTCGCCCATCTCTACATTGATATTAAAATTAGAAAGGGTGCGCTTGATGATCCCCACATGCGCGTTAATATCTCCGGAACTGGGTTGTTCAGTGTCGGCGTGCAAGAGTTCAAAAGGCGGAGGAGTCCACTTGCTGGATTTGGACATCCTGACCACAAAATCATTCATCTCGTCCTGCCCACTCTTCTTCACCGGTACCGCCGCTTTAGCTAAAATCGCCGCCGGTTTTAACGCTTCTTCTTTGGCTGTATCTACTACTTCTGTTCCCCGCTTAACCACCACATTATCCTTCAAAGGCTTATCTTCTCCTTCACCCTCTTCTTTTCGCCACCACATTAAGCTGTGGATCGGAATATTTAAGGCCACCAACAAAGAGATGACCAGCACCAACACCAGCACGATCATCGAAGACATGAAGCCGAAAGAGCTCAGCATCGGCAACCCCATCACTGCTCCCAGGTATCCGCCCTGCGTAACGCGTACTCCGAAATCACCATTACCGAGAATGTAAAAAATGCCCAAAAAAGTGAGCGCAAAAAGCAAAGTGCCGAAGATGGCACTGTAGTAGATCTTTCGAGAGACGGACTTAAAAAAGGAAGTGCCTAAAATCAAAAAGGACATGGGCACCAAAAATATTCCCCAACCAAAGAGCGACTTGGCCACACTATTATAAAGCACGCCTGCCTGGCCTGCTTTATTGAAATAACTTAGAGTGGTGAGGATGGCGAATCCGAAACTAGCTACCCCCCAAATCCCGTTTTTCGTCTCCTGCGACAAATCAAAAAGCGGCTTTGATTCCTTCGCTACCTCTGCCTTTTTCTTCTTGGACATAGATACAGTATATCATATCTAGCCATCTCAAAAAATCAACCTCGCAAACATAATCCGCCGACCCCCACCGCTTTCTTCGGACGCTCGTCCCGCTCCAGCGGCGGGACTTCGCTCGGTTCGGTCTATGGATTCCGAAAAGAATACTTTTCGGACCAGCTCCTCGTTTTTATATCTTATTCCTTCGGAATGGGCTATAAAAACGAGTCGCTAAGCAATCCACAGACCTCATACGCCTTCGAAAGCAGTGGGGGCCGGCTAATTAAGTGATTGCGAGGGCTGCGCTCATAAAGATCGCAGCATAAAACCCGCCAGTGGCGGGTTTTATGCTGCTTAGTTTTTTAAAAAACCTCTGCGTTTGCCCCAAGTCCAAGGCAAAAGATGAGTATTGAGCGAGACGTATATGAATACGGCGAGCTCAAACGGAATCTTTTAACGCTGGAATTGGGCAAACCCGGAGGGCCAAAGATCGCGTTGAGCCTGTAGTCTGCGGAGGCTCCGCGATCTTTGGCGCAGAGGTTTTTACTTAGTCGGTCGGCTCAATGGGGTTATCTTCAATGACAGCATTGTAGCCCGTACCAGCCGGAATGAGGCGGCCAATGATAACGTTTTCTTTGAGACCGCGGAGCTTGTCTTCTTTTCCGACAATCGCAGAATCAATTAAGACACGCGCAGTTTCTTGGAAAGAAGCGGCGGACAAGAAGCTTTCAGTAGAGAGCGAAACCTTGGTAATACCCAAAAGGATATGTTCAAAAGTAGCTTCCACTCCGTTATCCTTTTTCGTCAATTCGTTTTGCTCCTTAATCTGTCTCTTCTCAACAGTATCACCCGGCAATAAGTCGGTGTCGCCTGGATCAATGACGCGTACTCGAGAGAACATCTGTCTAGCGATTAACTCCAAGTGCTTATTATTCATACCGGAACCGGTTGAGAAATAGACGCCTTGAACTTCTTGAATAATGTAACGCGCTACCGTATTAATGTCTTTGGTAACTAAATAAAGCTCTTTGAGGTCGAGGTGGCCTTCACACAATTGCTGTCCTACTTTCACATTGTCGCCCTCTTTCACCCAAACCACTTGACCCAAAGGAATCTGGAAAGTCTTTTCCTCACCGCTCTGAGCCACAATCACAATATCAGTATGGCGTGCTCCTTCTTTTATGCTAGTAACTGGACCATCCACGTCAGAGATCACAGCCTTAACAGCCGGAGTGCGCGCCTCAAAGATTTCTTCTACGCGAGGAAGACCCATCGTAATGTCGCCGCCACCAGCCACACCTCCGCTATGGAAGGTTCTCATGGTCAACTGCGTACCAGGCTCTCCAATGGCCTGCGCAGTAACGATACCCACGGCTTCACCAATTTTAACCATAGCATTTTTGGATAAATCATATCCGTAACAATTCTGACAAATACCCTCCTTAGCTTTACAGGCAATAATCGAACGGATTCTAATCTGGTCTAAGTTCAAACTGTCAACTTGCGCAACCATCTTCTTATCAATCAAGGTTCCCTTTTTAATTAAAATATTGCCCTCTTTATCCTTAAGATCTTCCAAGATTACGCGGCCCTTAATGCGCTTACCTAAAGATTCACCGATCTGACGGCCATCTTCATTGTGCATAACATAGCCTTCTTTATCCTTACAATCTTTTTCTTTAACCACGACATCTTGAGAAACGTCTACTAAACGACGAGTAAGGTAACCGGCCTGAGCAGTGTTCAAAGCGGTATCTACCAATCCTTTTCTGGCTCCGTGAGTAGACAAGAAGTACTCTAACACGCTCAAACCTTCTTTGAACGAACCCTTAACCGGCAATTCAATCAATTCTCCGCTAGGGTTAACCATCAAACCTCTCATTCCCGCCAACTGGTTTACCGTGGCCCAAGAACCTCGCGCCCCGGATTCTACCAACATGTAGATGGAATCGTCACTCTTGAATCCTTGCTTAACCATTTTTTCCAAACGAGATTTGGTACTAGTCCAAACTTCAATGGCTTTCGATTTTCTTTCGTATTCAGTTAATAGCCCCTGATCATATAAACTGCGCGTCTCCTCTACCAACTTTTCTGCTTCTTCGATCATCGCTTTCTTTTCTGGAACACTGCGCAAGTCATCCATGGAGAAGGATACTCCTGACAAAGTGGCATAACGGAAGCCAAAGTCTTTAACCATGTCGATAAACTTCACGGTAATATCCTCTCCACGCTCATCCAAAATTTCTGCTTCCAATCCTTTGAGATAACCTCCGGTGAGGGTTTTGTTTACATAACGAAAGTCTTCCGGTAATTCCTTATTGAAGATGACGCGACCCACAGTAGTTTCAGTCAGGCCATTTTTATCCTTCTCTTCCGAAGGCTTATTTAATCTCACCTTCACCTTAGCGCGTAAGTGTACAAAATTATTATTGTAGGCCAAGAGAGCTTCTTCTTCCGAAGAGAATATCTTCCCCTCTCCGAGCAAGCCATCTCCAGGATGCGTCAGGTAGAAACATCCAAAGACAATATCTTTAGAAGGAGCGGCCACCGGTTCTCCCGTCGCCGGTTTCAAAATACCATGACTGGCCAACATCAACTCTCGAGCCTCTTTTTGAGCATCGTCGGTTAGCGGCAAGTGCACCGCCATCTGGTCTCCGTCGAAGTCAGCATTGAAAGCACTGGTTGGTAAAGCCGGGATCTTGATCGCTTTTCCTTCGATCAGCATCGGCTGAAAAGCCTGCACACTCAGACGGTGCAAAGTAGGAGCACGGTTTAAGAGTACTAATTTACCCTGAATGGATTCTTCTAAAGCCGCCCACACTTCCGGAATTTGCTGATCAATTAAACGGTTCGCGGACTTAATGTTGTGCGCCAAACCACCGGCAATTAAGCGGTGAATAACGAACGGCTTGAACAATTCCAAAGCCATGTGCTTAGGCAAACCGCACTGATTGATACTCAAGTTCGGTCCGATAACGATAACGCTACGGCCGGAGTAGTCTACGCGCTTTCCAAGCAAGTTCTGTCGGAAACGTCCGGTTTTTCCCTTCAACATGTCCGCCAAAGATTTCAAAGCACGCTTCTGACCAGTAGAAGCGGAGATCATCGTTTGTCCGCGACGCATAGAATTATCAATCAACGCATCCACCGCTTCCTGCAACATGCGCGTTTCGTTTTTAGTGATAACTTCCGGAGCGTGTAATTCCAACAAGTGCTTTAGGCGATTATTGCGATTGATCACGCGGCGGTATAAGTCATTCAAATCTGCAGTCGCAAAACGCCCTCCGTCAAGCTGTACCATCGGGCGCAAGGCTGGGGGGATAACCGGCAAAACATCCATAATCATCCATTCCGGTCGGATACTGTTTTTGATCATACCCTTGAAGAGCTTCAAACGGCGGATCATTTTCTTCTTCAAATTAGGGTTATCGGTCGTGCGCAAATCTTGCTCGATCTTGATAACGCCCTCTTCTAAATTCATTTCGGTCAAAAGTTTCTTGACCGCTTCCGCACCAATGCCCGCCTCAAACACCTCTCCATATTTCAAAGAGAGGTCGCGAAAATCTAATTCCGATAAAATCTGATATTTGCTAATATTACGCAGATTGTTCTTCTCGTAATCTTTTTGTTCTTTTAAGCGTCGAGCTTCTTCTTCGTCCGGAGCGTTCTTAATCTTGGAACGAAATTCATTTTCGATCTTCTTCATCGCTTCCGCCTTCAACTCTTCGTTGACGCGCATAACGATGTAGCTCGCAAAATAGACTACCCGCTCTACTTCAGACAAAGAGACATTCAAAACTAGGGCCACCTTCGAAGGTACTCCGCGTAAGAACCAAATATGCGCTACCGGGGTAGCTAAACGAATGTGGCCCATGCGCTCACGACGCACTACCGAGCGGGTGACCTCTACTCCGCAACGATCGCAAATAATGCCTTTATAACGAATTCTCTTGTACTTGCCACAATAACACTCCCAGTCTTTTTGCGGACCGAAAATAGCCTCGGAGAATAACCCATCTCTCTCGGGTTTTTGAGTACGATAGTTGATCGTCTCTGGCTTAGTGACTTCTCCATACGACCACTCTAAGATCTCTTCCGGGGAGGCGATTTTTAGTTTTAGGGCGGTAAATGCCATATTTGCTTCGCAAACTAGTTATAAAGTAGAAAGTTCGTCAAGTTCTTAAAGTTTTTACTTTATGAACTTTATAACTTTACAAACTTGATGAACTAGTTAGCGTTCAATTAAATCCACACTTAGTCCGAGTCCTTTAATTTCCGACAAAAGCACTTTAAAGGATTCTGGAATGTGCGGAGCACGAATCGGCTCGCCATTAACGATGTTTTCATAAGTTTTAGCACGACCTAAAATATCATCTGATTTAATAGTCAACATTTCTTGCAAAGTATGGGAAGCCCCATATCCTTCCAAAGCCCATACCTCCATTTCTCCAAAACGTTGTCCTCCGAACTGCGCTTTTCCTCCCAACGGCTGCTGGGTGATGAGCGAGTACGGACCGATAGAACGCATGTGAATCTTGTCTTCCACCATGTGACTTAGCTTCATGAAATAGATAATACCCACGGTAGATTTTTGGTGTAACGCTGCGCCGCTCTTGCCATCGTAAAGTTGAATCTTGCCATCTTCCGGTAAACCGGCTTTTTTCAATTCGTCTTTAATGGCCTGATCAACTGGTCCGGCCATCGAAGGTACCGCCGCTTTGTAACCTAACTTCTGGGCCGCCCAACCTAAGTGAGTTTCCAAAACTTGACCAATGTTCATACGAGAGATAATACCTAACGGACTTAACACCATATCCACACGGCGTCCATCCGGCAAAAATGGCATATCCTCTTCGGGCAAAATAGCAGAGATAACACCCTTGTTTCCGTGACGTCCGGCCAACTTATCTCCCACCTGCACTTTACGCATTTGAGCGATAGAAACCTGAATAGTCTTGATTACTCCCGCTGGTAAGCGATCGCCTTGATCTCGAGAGAAGACTTTTACACCTACCACTCTTCCCTGGCGGCCATAATCCAAACGACGAGAGGTATCTTTCACATCACGAGATTTTTCTCCGAAGATAGCCCGCAGCAATCTTTCTTCCGCGGTTAAATCTCCTTCTCCTTTGGGAGAAATCTTACCGACCAAAATATCTTGAGAGCGCACTTCCGCACCAATACGGATAACGCCTTCCGAATCCAATTCTTTTAATCTTTCTTCTCCGACATTCGGAATGTCATAAGTGGTTAATTCCGGACCGAGTTTCGTTTCACGGACATCGGTGGAATAATCTTCAATATAAATAGAGGAGAAAACGTCTTCTTTGACCAAGCGCTGGTTGATGACGATAGCATCTTCAAAGTTCAATCCTTCAAAAGAAGCAAAAGCGACTAAAAGGTTTGTTCCCAAAGCCAGCTCTCCGCCATCCGTGGCCGGACCGTCGGCTAAGATTTGTCCTTTCTTTACTTTTTCTCCTTTTTTAACCAAAGGTTTTTGTGTAATCGCGGTAAAAGCGTTGGACTTGATGAACTTCATTAACTGGTATTCGATCTTCTCTCCTCCGGTGGTTTTCAAGGTAATGTGCGCACCGTCCACACTCTCAATCACACCATTGTCTCCCGCTACTACCAATAAACCGGAGTCGCGAGCGACTTTTTCTTCCAAACCGGTTCCGACATACGGAGATTGCGGACGAACCAAAGGTTCAGCCTGTCTCTGCATGTTCGATCCCATCAATGCACGGTTAGCATCATCATGTTCCAAGAACGGAATCAAAGAGGTTGCTGTTGAGAACGGTTGTTTCGGTGAGACATCCACAAAATCTACTTCTGCCGGAGAAACCAAACCCGCTTCACCATGAATACGAGCCGAGACTTTCTCATCCGTAATTTTACCTTGTGCATCAGTTTTTACTCCGGCCTGAGCAATAATGTATTTTTCTTCTTCGCTAGCATCTAAATATAATACTTCGTCGGTGATCTTGCTGTTTTTGACTTTACAGTAAGGAGTGAGAATGAAACCTAACGGGGAAATTTTGGAATACAAAGAAAGGTAACCTACCAAACCAATGTTCGGTCCTTCTGGAGTTTCGATCGGACAAATTCTTCCATAGTGCGAAGGGTGCACGTCACGCACTTCAAAGCTAGCGCGTTCTCGAGCTAATCCCCCCGGACCTAAAGCCGACAAGCGGCGTTTGTGCTCTAATTCCGATAAAGGATTGTACTGATCCATGAACTGAGAGAGTTGACCGGAAGCGAAAAATTCTTTCACGCGCGCCACAAAAGGTCGCGGATTAATCAACTGCGAAGGCAAGATCGTATCCACCTCCATCGTACTCATACGATCCTTAATGATTCTCTCCATCTGTGAGAAAGCCACTCTTAATTTATCTTGCAAAAGCTCTCCGAGAACCTTGACCCGACGATTACCCAAGTGGTCAATATTGTCCGGCTTGGACATCGGGTCATTATTCAATTTAATGAGTTCGCGAAGAGTGTTAACAATATCCTCCGGCTTGAGAGTGCGATTCTCCTCATGCAGATCATAATTCGTTCCAAAACGCTGATTCATACGGTGGCGGCCCACCTTCGACAAATCATAACGGGAAAAATTAAAGAACATGTTATGAATCATCTGCTTGGAGTTCTCAACAGTCGCCGGGTCTCCCGGTCGAATGCGCTTGTACACCTCAATCAAACCTTCCTGCTCGGAAGAGGAAGGATCTTGAGCAATCGTGGACAAGATGTAGCGCATCTCTTCGTTATTATCGACGTCGGCAAAAAGTTTCTTAATATCTTCGTCTTTTCCAATGCCAAAAGCGCGCAATAAAGCCGTGGCCGGCAATTTTCTCTTGCGGTCGATACGAACAGAAATAACACCACTAGCTTCCGTCTCAAATTCCAACCACGCTCCGCGAGAAGGAATCAATTTCGCGCTGAAAAGATTGCGTAAGTTCGGTCCGGTGCGGAAAAAAGAGAAGAATACTCCCGGACTGCGGATAAGCTGAGAGATAACGACTCTCTCGACGCCATTAATCAAAAAAGTTCCGCGAGGAGTCATCAACGGAAAATCGCCCAAGTATAATTCTTGGTTGCTGGATTTGCCGGTGCGCTTGCTCTTTAACTCTACCTTGATGCGCAAAGGCGCCTCATAAGTAATGTTTTTCTCACGCGCTACTCTTTCATTGAACTTGGGCTTCTCGAGGATGTAATCTAAGAAGTGCAGTTCAAATTCTTTATCGGTCCAGTCTCTAACCGGAGAAATTTCCTGCAAAAGTTCTTTAAGTCCACTATCCAAGAACCATTTGTAGGAATCTAGCTGAACCTGGGCGAGATTGGGAGCATCGACGACATCGGGAGAATATTTGGAGAAAAGTTTTCGATTGGCCATAGAGTTAGAAAGGGAAAAGGTTATTTAAAACGAGAAAAAATTTCCTAAACTGAATTTGGCGATGCAAAAACCTAGACGGGTAAACAAAAGCAGACTTGCCGTCCCAAAAGCGGAATCTTATAAAAAAATATTCTTACTAATACCCAAGTTTATATATCGGACTACCCTTGAGACTATTCTCGGAAGGGTTCTTTAAGATCTCTGGTCTTTCAACAGTCATCCTATTAAAAGGCCAGAAACCTACGATTTTAAAGCTTTTATGAAGGCGGTGGCGATTTGGTAGGATAGACTTTCCTTTCCAATTTGCCCTTCGATCTTCATCTTTTTCAAAGAAGATATTACCATTTTATTCCTTTCTAATAATTTGTCAATACCTTCAATCAAGACCGCGTCTAGGTTTCTCTCGAAAACAAAAGACAATTTGTCTAAAACCTTTTTTCCCTTCTTCATAATTAACTCACCCGCTTGTCGGTCTTTGAAGTTGACTACTAGCTCCATCCCTCTTTTTAGCACACTTTGATATTTTTGACAACAGAGAACCGTACCCTCTAGCTGCGCACTTTGATCGCCTGCATCATCGACACTCCCAAAGTAAGAGCAATCAGAAAGCTCCCCCCGTAACTAAGGAATGGGAAAGAAATACCCGTAATCGGCAACACCCCCAAATTCATCCCAGCGTTAATCATGATATGGGCAAACATAAAAGTAACAAACCCGATGGAAAATAAGCGTGCAAAGTTATTGCGAGCGGCAAAACCAATCTTGCCGATCCGAAAAAATAGAAACAAGAACAGGATTAAGCAAGTCACGATACCCACAAAACCAAATTGCTCCGCAAAAGAAGCAAAAGCGAAATCCGTATGCGCCTCAGGAAGAAACCCGAATCGTGACTGCGTACCTTTTCCAAAGCCCATCCCCCACACTCCACCCGAACCAATGGCAATCTGGGATTGAATAATGCTATAACCCTCTCCTTTGGGATCAAGGTACGGGTCGACGAAGGAAATAATACGGTTTTTTTGATAGGGAGCTAAAAAAGCAGACCAAGCTACTAAACCCGCTAGGACCGCCGCCACTAAAATGATCAGCAGATGTTTTCTTTTTACTCCGGAGGCTAAAAGCATCGCCAGCCAGATAACAAAGAATATAAAAGCCGAACCCAAGTCAGGCTGAATCAGAATTAAAGCTGCCGGTATTCCCACATAAAACCCCGAAGCGATAATGTGATGAATGCGATAAATTTCAATATGCTTCTGCGAAAAGTACTTGGCTAGCAGTACAATCAGCGCTAGCTTCGCAAACTCCGAAGGTTCGATACGAAAACTACCGATTGAAATCCACGCGTTAATCCCACGCACCGCATTCGAAGTCAAAGCGAAGACTAACAGAATAATAGAAAAAGCGTACAGCACCAAAGCCGGAGTCGAGTAGTTTTTAAAAACACGATAATCAATTGCGGGAAAGAGCAGCATTAAAAATACTCCCGCCACAAAAAATAATAATTGCTTCTGCAAAAAAGGCGCAGCGATATTACCCATTCCCCACATTGTCAACAATCCCCATCCGGCTAAAACCGCCCATAAAAAGAAAAGTGGCCAATCAAATTTGGCCAGATAACTTTGCCAGTGCCGTGAAGAGGTTCGGATCATACAAGATATATATCAGAAAAAAAAGAGACGAACAATCCGTCTCATACTTTGTAGTAAAGAGGCTTATCCTCAATAACGCCGCTGGAACTTCTCTTCTGTTCCGTAACGGTTTATGAAGTTGAAACTTTCAAAGACATTGGTATTGGCCTCCACATCGACACGATCTGGAATAGCCTCAAAAGATTGGGTCCAATCTACCTCAAAATACCGATCGGTTCCGGCTAAGAAGGTCCGCAAATCCGTCTTGTTGGCTCGCACGGGGATATCCTCTTTAAAGAGAACGACGACTAAATCCACACGATCGAAGTCTAAGTTAGAGTTATTATAAATCGTACCGCTAGCATGAGAGAACACGCCGGGCTTTCCATTAGCAGCATAATCTTTGGAACGTACCGCAAACTGCACTTCTTCTCCTAAGCCGCGTAGACGTTGCCAACTCACGCTGATAATTTTTAATTCTACCCGTCGAGCCGGTACCTCCGTGCGAATCATTGGCTCATAAATATATTTCGTCTGCCCCGGCAAGATATAAGAGAAGCCGCGTTTTCTCAGGAACAAACTATTTTTTGCATCAAAAAGATTTACCTCGTATTCAATTTCGGAAGCCCCAAAACCAGAATTGGGGTTACGGATTTTAAACAAAACATCGTAGTCTTTCTCCAAGTCATTTTCCACCATCTTAAATAAATATCCGCTCTGAATATCAATTGGAGACATCGTATCTAAGCAGGTGTTAGTACAAACAAACCCACAGTCTACTCCCTCTTCTCCTTGATTTTGGATTTGATCACTACAGGTTGGCTCTACCTTCCATAATTGGTAGATTCCAAAACTGATGAAACCTATAATCACCAAGAATCCTGCTCCAAAGACAATTTGTTTAATCGCTCGCGGCATATTGTTTCAGTTGTAATTATAACAGATCATTTCTGATCTCAAAACAAAAACCCCATCCGAAGATGGGATTTTTGCAAATTAAAGCCATTAGTCTGGCGACGACCTACTTTTGCCAGTAAACTGGCTATCATCGGCCCTGACGTCTTTCACTACTGAGTTCGGAATGGGATCAGGTGGAACAACGCCGGTATAGTCACCAAGCTAATGGCTTTAATTTTTTAAAAAAGTAAATCAATTTTTAAAACTTCTCCCGTTTGGCCAAGTTCAAGGCAAAAGGCGAGGATTGAACGAGACGTACTTAAAGTACGGCGAGTTCACTCGGAGCCTTTTAACGCAGAAATTGGCCAAACCCTTTAGGGCAGAAAAGAATGTTGAGCCCATATTTTTGCGGGCTCCGTTATTTTCTGCGGGAAAGTTTTGTCAAGCTTAATCTTGTAGGGAAAATGATCTATTAGTAACTCTCGGCTGAACGCTTTACAGCGCTTGCACCTGAGTCCTATCAACGTGGTAATCTCCCACGGATCTACGATACTTAATCTTGGGGCCCGTTTCACGCTTAGATGCTTTCAGCGTTTATCGGAACCAAACATAGCTACCCAGCGGTGCCGTTGGCACGACAGCTGGTACACTAGAGGTTTGTTCATCCCGGTCCTCTCGTACTAAGGACAACCCCCCTCAAGTATCAACGCCCGCACCAGATAAGGACCAACCTGTCTCACGCTAAATTACTAACTCCTGCTGTTACCAGCAGTATGGACTATACCACCATCCACTACATGGATGATCGACGTGTTACCTTGTAGTAATTCTACAAAGTCTGACCGTTTATACGATCAAGTCTCTACGGGGTTAATGTGCGTTTTAATCGTTTCTTGGAATAGTTAAATTCCCGAAACGCGTCAATCAATTTTAACAACGCCTCAAAATCTTCTTTATTCTCAATCTTTTCTTTTTGATCAAGAATTTGAAGCATGAGTGCCACCTGTTTTCTTTTCAGAATAACAAATGGCTCTACGAGCTCTAGAAATTCCTTCAATTGGTTTATACGACCAATTATATATTCAGAAATTCCATCTTTTCTCCTTCGCAAATGTCCCAACCCTATTAGGTTGCATATTTTTGCAAAGTTAGATTCACTTTTTGTTGATTGGAAGAGCACTACATACGGAGCAATTTGATATCCATACCGATAGGTTGAATTCTTTTTTGCCTGTACATAAATACTTCCATCACCATCAAGAAATCCCGCAATGTATGCTTGTTGTTGTGATGTTATTGATCTCATGCCACATAACTTCCCTCGGTATTATCCTAACATATGACAGGTTAATTTCAATGTTAGGCCTTCACCGATATGAGTCGATTTATTCGATCTAGATTACTCTAGAAAGCCGCCGTGTTTTGATGTCCTCGGTTCAATTGCTTTGACGGTTTGAACCCAGCTCGCGTACCCTTTTAATTGGCGAACAGCCAAACCCTTGGGGCCTTCTTCAGTCCCAGGATAGGGCGAGCCGACATCGAGGTGCCGAACACTGCCGTCGCTATGGACGCTCGGGCAGTACCAGCCTGTTATCCCCGGGGTAGCTTTTATCTGTTAATCTTCCACGCTCCTACGAGCCATGGTCGGTTCACTAAGTCCTGCTTTCGCATCTGCGCG
>JAUSIQ010000008.1 GCA_030647955.1 bacterium
GAAATATTTTTTCATATTATATCGTACTCATGTTTTCTACCTCGTTAGTTTTTGCAGAATGAGCAAAAACGGCCGATATGAAAAATCCTACAGCTGTAGCCGAATTGGAGATTCCAAATAGTGTTAGAATACATGTAAAGATGAAGGCGAACGCTGAAAATGAATAGAATAATTTAACCGTGTATCCCCGCAGGGTGTCGTGGTGGACGTACATGAGGCGGCATAGAGATAGGATGGCAGACAAGAAGAAGCCCAGTGTTACCAATTCAATTCGATCGACAAACGAAAGAATAGCGAGAGAGATACAAAAAAAGAGAACCGAAAGTATAAAAAATAAGCTAGCAGTGTATTTAAAGATGCTGTTTTTCCTCGTATTTGAATTTGGCATAAAAATTCATCGCCTATTGAGAGATGGGTATATCGCTATTCAATTTTATCCATAGGAACACCCATCTCCTCCAATCTTTTTACATCCTCCTCAATTAATCTATCGTTTGCTTCCACAAACGCTTTCTCAACGCCAAAGAGCTTGATGAATAACTTATCAAAAGCATAAGTAATAACGAACCAAGTGATTACTCCAAAAAATAATGAAAGAAAAAAGTTTATCCCAAAAAATTTCCAGTACATAGCCGTGCACCCCAAAGCAACCACTAGATAGATGATGGCGGCTATTTTGCCAAACGGAGAATTAGCATAAAAGAGCCGGGTGGTATTTCGTAGTTCGTGCGCTCGAACCATTTTTGCCCCAGGATATTCTTTATCAAATTTCTCTTTGATGAATTTTGCGTCTTTCATATAAACACAAAGCCCCGCGCTAGCTAGGCCCTTTCGGGCCCCATGCTCGTTTCCAAGCATAGCCCAACGAAGAGTTGCTGAACGCGAGGTTCCGCATCTTCGTTGGGTCTTTGGACCATGCCGCGCAAAAACGCGGTTTAGGTTCCATGCTCTCGGGTTGTGATGACAATATCCCTCTTTTGATGTAAAAAGTCAAAGAAAGATAATATGAGACATAGGATTGATTACACGGGGTACGAGGGTATGACCAAAGACCAGAAACGGATGTTTGAGCGACGAGAGCTTGAGAGATGGCCCATTTTAAGCGCGCCCTTCACTCCGGCGGAAATACGCAACTTATCCAACATGGATTTGCGGCAGCTGCTATGGGTGACGAAAGCCCTTGTCGATATTGATGATGACATGGAAGGGAGGGATATAGACTTAGGTGACGAGGCGTTTCAGATTAGTTTGAGGCAATTCGTTTACAGAGAGGACACGGACGTTGCTGAATCAATGGCTGAGACCGCGTTGCAGCCGTTTTTGCTCCAACTTAAAGCCAAGGAATACATTCCATCATACGGCTTTGGGCTTAGTGGGCGGGAAAGAGTCGTATATATCGGTTCGGCTGCCAATATGGTTGCGGTTGGTGAGCTTTGGACTTACTTGATGGAGGAGTGGCAACATCGTAATAAACAAAAAGAAAAGCCTTTCCCCGTGCCTACAGAGAAGAATATTCAAGAACTTTTGGTCAACAAATTTAAGAGGGGCCGTAAAAAAATCATGAGTCTCCTGGTGCAGCATGCCGAAATATGGAAGAGCGGTTCACAGATCCAGAAAGGGAGAGCTGTGAATCGCCACGAATTACAGGCGGCTGGCAGCTATAGCTCGGAACGTGCCTTTAGAGAGGCGTTGCAGGATATGCGTAAAGAGCTACGAGGGTACACCAAAACAAAGATTGAAATCAGAAATGAGACAACGAACCAATACAGCCTCGTGATTACGTTTTAAAGTGACAGCTTTAAAGCTGGCTGTGGACAAAGTGGATCAATAGTGGCACGAAAAAACAATAGCCAAGCGAAGTGAAGCTACCAAAAGACCCAATTTTCGTGGGTCTCTTGTTGTTTTAGGCTACAGAGGTGCACACAAAAAACCCGCGGCTCGCGACCACGGATCTTATTCATTCTATTGAACAACTTATGCAAGATTTTACCAGGGAATCATCAACAAATCAAAACAGTATCCCTGCCCATGACTGGGTAGCGACTTTCCCTACCGTGCGAAAGGAATATATTATTTCTAGCCTTCGAGCGGCGGAGGCGAGAATAACAGAGCTCGAATCTTCCATCCTAGCGAGGCTCCGTAAAACTGAATCCTATAAAGATGGTTGGTTTACTCGCGAAGTGATTAAGGCATTCGAAATTGACGATCTGATCAATTTAAAACGTGAGATGCGCCGGCTTAAGCGGTATTTACCAAGTCGGCCAGAACCGGGTCGCATCAATGAAGCGCGAATCAATCAAGCTAAGGAATTTTCCATCGTTCAGATAGCTGAACCATTTCTCCAGCTGAAGAAAAGCGGTAAGGCCTATAGGAGTTTGTGTCCCTTTCACAATGAGAAGACGCCAAGTTTATTCCTTTATCCCGATAGTAACACGTTCCACTGCTTTGGATGCGGTAAGCATTCAGATGTTATCGGGCTTACTCAACAGCTTCATGGGATGGGGTTTGTCGATGCGGTGAAGTACCTAACGCCTTCGTATGAATCCTAAGGATGACAGGCTGGAGGTGGAGGCTCAGCGCCTTGAGGAAGACGCGGCGCCTAATAACCACCTAGAGGAGTTACTCTTTGCCATCCCTCCGGAGACGCCGCTCGTATCCTTGGCCTCTCGGCTTCAACCATTGTGGGAAGCTTTATCTATCGAGGACGACATTACTGCTGCGCTCTTCATTGAAAAAACCCTTAAGGACTACTTCGGCCTTAGGAAATCGGACCTCAAACCCTTTCATCGGGCGTGCCAGAAAACGAAAAAAGCGTTTGAGACAAAGAAGGGGAGCGAAAAAAAAGAGCAGGAAAAAACGGAGCTGCTTGATAGAGACATAAACTCCTCAGAGGCTCTAGCTGCAATTTCAACTATCGGAATTGTAGATCCCCGCATTTTCGATCTCGTTGTTGCGGCCTATGTGGCTGCAAAGTTGCACGCCAGTCCCCCTATCTGGCTTCTACTAGTCGGCGCTCCCTCAAGTTTCAAAACCGAACTGGTGCGATTAATCGATCTACCGGAAATATATAGCTTGGATACGTTAACGGAAAATGCCTTCGCTTCGGGTTACGTTATGCCTGATGGTTCTGATCCCGATGATTTACTTCCGCTTTTAGACGGTAAATGCTTTGTCATAAAAGATTTGACGACGCTTTTTTCCCTTAAAGAGGACTCGGTTAAAAAAATTCTCGGAGATTTGACCAGTATATTTGATGGAAAATATGAAAAGTTTACGGCGACACGTGGAGAGGTCCGTTATTGCTCTCGGTTCTCAATGGTCACCTGCATAACTCCGGCGATTCTTGGTAAGCATCAGCGGTATATGCATCAGCTTGGTGGGCGATTCTTTTTCATTCGCGTTCCGGATCTGACGCCTGAGACTCTAAAGCGGGGTCATGAGATCGCCTGGAACCCAATAGACCGTGAACAGCTTATAAAACAAGCGCGACAAATAGTCTCAACTTATTGTTATCGACTAAGCGAAAAAGCCGTCGCACTCTATCCGATGATTCGACCAGAGACTCCTGCGGTACAAGAGTGGATAAACATCGCAGCGGACTTTATTGCTCGCGCCCGTGGGACAACGGAAACAAAACATCTTTCCTTCGAAAAAGAAAAGACGGAGGGTGGCGAAAAAGAAAAAATCGATTACTACGAGGTATCGAATCCGCAGATTGAACAGCCATGGCGTATCCTGAATCAGCTCCGTTCTCTGGCCCGCGTGCTTGCAGCTATGCGTGAAAAAGTTGTCGTCACGGAAGCCGAACTGGAGTCGCTTAAGGCTATCGCTGTCTCCAGTATGCCGATCGATCGGGCTGTAGTTATCGCGGAGTTGCTTAAGGAAGATAAGCTCACAGCTCGTGAGATTGGGGAACGAATTAATAAAAGTGCAAAGACCGCTGGTCGAGATCTAAAGGAGCTCTCTTCTCTCGGGCTCGTTCTCTCCGAGGAGGTGAATGATCCAAAGACTGGAAGAGACGCGAAAGGCTACTCACTAAAAGCAGAATATAAAAAATTCCTGGCCGGCATAAGTCCTCCCGAAATTCCCTTTTAACAGACCTATGAAATGACCCTTATAGGTATAGGGCTCTTGGACAGGCTATTTATCGGGGGTAGGGGTGCGGGGGTCCGATTAAAAATGGATCCCCCTCCCTGCCAAAATGTAATCAATTATACTCATCTGCTTTCATTCTTTCTCATTTATACGCTAATATGAACAAACCCTCTCAATCAGTTGACGCTCCTCGACAACCAAAGATCATGACTAGCACAGCAAATGTCACATCAGATATAGATTTAGATTTTCTAAACCTAAAGGAGGTCGCAGCTATCCTGCGTCTCGCGCCAATAAGTATTTATAGGCTTGTCGCAAAGCGAGCGCTTCCTGTATATCGTACCTGCCGGAAAGTTCTTTTCAAGAGAAAAGACGTTCTTGATTACCTAAAAGATCATCGGAAAGACAGCAGGTATGGCAGTCCGAAAACTTAAGGGATCGTGGACGGTGGACTTTCAGTTTCGATGTGAGCGATGTCGCCGGGTAAGTCCACAAAATACACGGGAGGGAGCTCTCGCATATGAGGCGCATCTGCGCGGGCTCCTCACCCGGGGGGAGCCTTTACCATCGAATAGCAAGGCGGACAACGAGGCGAAAGTTATTTCTCTAGAAGTGTTTGTCGAAGAATGGATGACGAATTACGTCCGAGTTAACAATAAGCCATCGGAACAGGGCAATAAACGCCATGCTCTGCATAAGCATATCCTTCCATACTTTAAAGGTTTTCAACTGAAGGGCATTACTGCTCAGAGCATAGAGGCATTTAAGGCCAAGAAACAATCTGAGGGGCTCAAGGCAAAGTCCATTAACAATCTCGTTGCCATCCTCCGCAAGTGTCTTGTTACAGCTCAGGACTGGGGAGCGTTGGAAATTGTCCCTAGAATTAAGCTACTGAAGGCCGAGGCGCCAAAATATAAAGCTTTGAACAGGCAAGACGAGGAACGGCTACTTCAAGCGATTGATGATCCTTTTTGGAAGGCGGTTATTTTGACAGCGCTGAAAACTGGTATGCGTTTTTCAGAGCTAGTGGGGCTGGAGTGGGGAGACGTTGATTTGGAGCGCCAAATCCTTTGCGTCAGACGTGCGAACGTTCGTGGACATATCGGCACGCCGAAAAATAATCGTACTCGCTATATACCGCTCACCAAGGAACTCGTTGGAGCTCTACAGACTATCTGGCATCCGGGTGGACTCGCATTCCCGTTTCAGGGTTCGTGGTTGGGATATGAAACGGGGCGAAAACATTTGGCTGCCTATTGCCACAAGGCGGGTATACAGGTCGTCGCATGGCACGCGCTGCGTCATACGTTCGCAAGTCGCCTTGTATCAGAAGGTGCTCCCCTGAAGGCCGTGCAAGACCTTATGGGGCACTCTACGATCAACATGACCATGCGTTATTCCCACCTAAATCAAACCGATCTCCGAAAAGCGGTTTCTCTGCTCGAAAGGGGACCGGATTTGGATTTGGTGCCAGTATGGTGTCAGCCAGAAGAAGTCAGCATCGAAAAACTATTTAGTAAGCTTTCCTCCTAATGTTCGAATCACTGCTTAATTCCTTAAAAAAAATAAGGAATATCAAAAAAGCACCGCCTACAGAACGATGCTTTTTTGATGGTGGGTAGGCAAGGATTCGAACCTTGGAAGGCGTGAGCCAACAGATTTACAGTCTGTCCCGTTTGACCGCTTCGGTACCTACCCCCGAGCTTAGCTCGGTTTCCCGAGCTTTGCGGATGGAAGCTAAGCTTCCAATTTCTTTTGGTGCGAGGTCAGCTCGATTTTACAAACCAATGAGAACGAAAGCTTAGCTTTCGACCACTGATCCGCGAAATCGAGCTGAGCTCGATGGAGCCGTTGTCGGGAATT
>JAUSIQ010000014.1 GCA_030647955.1 bacterium
TGTCTGGCCGGTTGTTTAATTTCTCTACTTGCGGGATTTTTAATTTCATATAAAATATTTCTATAAGGGGGTGTCGTCCAACGGCAGGACTCTGGTCTCCAAAACCAGGTATTACGGTTCGAATCCGTACGCCCCCGCCAGATAATTTTATGCTTAATTTACCCAAGTCGTTTATATTATTTGATACCGAGTACACTGCTTGGGATGGTTCACAAGCAAGAAAATGGAGCGGACCCAATGAACATAAGGAAATAGTTCAGATAGGCGCCATAAAAATTGAGAATGAGAAACTTGTTGAAACCGAAAGATATTTTGTTTTTATAAAACCAAAATTAAACCCGCAGCTTTCCGACTATTTTATTAGCCTTACTGGCATAACTCAGGAAATCGTAGATAAAAACAGTGTTGATTTTTCTTCTGCGCTCGTTAAATTCAAAAAATGGTGCGGTGAATTGCCAGTATATTCTTTCGGAAGAGACGAAGAGATAATAAAAGAAAACTGCGCTCTTGTAGAAGTATCATTCCCATTTTTGATTTCACAGTTCTATGATATTCAGGATATTTTTAAATTAAACGGCGTCGCGACAGAAAGATACGCCTCTGGCACTATCGTGGAGGCATTCGGTAAAAAACCATTCCGGAAAGGTCATGACGGATTGGATGATGCGCGAACTATTCTTGATGGGCTCATAGAGCTTGATAAAAAAATAACCTCATAAATTTCGGCGCACCAAAGTATTTATTAATTACGTATTATATTTATTAGACCGATGAAAAACAAAACCGCATATATTAATTTTCTAAAGAAGATTTGACCCGTTAGGTTTTTATTTGTGCGGATCCTGATGGTTTATTTTGTTTTTTAAATAAAAGCTTTATTATTTTGCAATTTGGATTTTTCATTGACTTTTAGGACCAAGAATTCTATTCTATTAATAGAACTCTGATAACTGAATATCAGAAGAGGAGGATGTCATGAAAAAGGAAGAGAAGAAGGTTCCCGTGGTTCCCGAAACCAAGAGCGAAGCTTTACCCAAAGATCCGCAGGGAGATGTCTCTGCGAGAATGATACAACTCTTTGGTGAAGAGGCTCTGAAGGCGAAAAAGTTGCCACAGATGCGTGCGGAAAATCCGTATAAGTTGACTTCAGAAAAAGGAGAAATCCTGATTCTGAATTCACCGCTTATCGGATCGCTTACATCCGAGGATAATGAGGAAGATATCGTTCGTAATAATTTACGGCTTGCAAGAGTCGCAGGGTATGATGCTATCGTTCTTACCGGAAACTTGATGTATATGCTGACTCAGCGCTATGGGTCCGAGCGTCCTTATAAGACGCAGGTCTCAGGTGTTCGTGTCAATGTCAAGAAAGTTCAAAAGTCCTATCCAGAAGCAGTGGTTTCGGATGAGAAATTCGAATCCGTTGAGAAGCGCCTTGAAAAGGGAGAGCCGGTGTTTATGACCTTGAGGTCGCGTCTGGAACGCAACACCGAAATGGTCTCCGAGGTGTTTACTGATAAAAACGGCAAGCCGCTGTTTAATGGCCCTGTGTATATCACTTTTGGAAAACTTGAGGACGAGTTGATTATGTTCTATGCGAATGAGCTTCTGCGGGTCGGACTTTTCAAGTCCAGAGCCTGGGCGCAAAAGCGCGTGTTTGAACATACCAGCGAATGGCGGAAGGAAAAAGATCCGACCAAGAAAAAGGCGCTCTATCAAAAGCTCCGTGATTTCAAAGATTGGTTGAATATCTTTGCGGTTATGGGGAATATCGCAGATGAGTCAATCGACAAGGCGAGAGAGATCGTAACCGGTTATCTTATCAAAAAGTATGAAGACGGCATTCCGAACGCTAAAGTTTTGAGCGTTGGTGATGCGCATCTTAAAGTTGGGTCCCGTTCTATTATGGCCACTACTCTTAAGAGTGCTGGCGTAAATATCTCAAATCAAACTGCTAAGCTGGCGGCAAGAACCGAAAGCTATTCCAAGGGAAGGAAGACGACCAATATCCCGGAAGTCATGTTGGGGACTGGTATGAATCCTTATTTCGATATGAAGCTGGTCACTTATCAGGCGTCCGATGAGCCGGGTGACAAGCGATCTTGCCTTATTATTCAGCTTCCGATGTGTATCGATTCCGAGCGGTATCGGGATGTGATACGAAATCAGAATATTCTCAAAGATATCATCACGCGCGTTGGTCAGTCCAGCGGTTTCGAATCGGGATCAGTCGCCCTTAGATGGGATGATTGCCTCTCGCTTCCGATCGTGAGTGTCTGGACCAGCGATGTACTGAAAAATAAGCAAATCTTTAAGGATGATGACAGTATTAGGAATCTTGTGCTAGCGAAGAAGAAGGAACACAAGATGATTTACGGACATAAAGAAGGCTGTTCTCATTACGGAGCGTCTGATATTGTTTTACACGATAGCCCGGATGATCCGAATGGAAACGTTAAGCAGTATCATCAGCAAGTCACGAAGAAGTTTCTGCTTGACTGTGATGCGCCTATTCTAACGCATCAGCATGATGGCGATATTACGCAGGGAATGAATCATGATTATCAGTTGAACGTTCATCTGGATAATCTTTCTCCTGAAAATCTAATAAAGAAGATGCATGAGCTGGATACTTCCAAAATGACCGAGCATGAGAAGGTTAAGGCGTTGATGCGCTTGGCGCTCGAACAGAAAGTTCGTGACGGAGTCTTTGATTTCACAGACCAAGTTGAAGGATATGCGGAGTCAATGGTTCCTTACTTAGAATATTTCGTCCGTATTTTGAAGCGTAGCAAGGGAGTTAACCTTTCTTTTGAGGGATTGTTCTCCGTAATCACGCACATCGCCGGAAATCATAATAAAAATACTTTTAAAGGTCTCCGTATTTATGTTTCTGACGCCCGTTACATCACTCACTGTCTTAGAGAGGCCATGTTAGCTTATTTGATTGATCTGAAAATTCCTTATCTTGAAAGAATCCAACTCAAGAATGCGGTGCGAAAAGAAATCACGGCGCCGCAGTTCGGTACGCTCGGTGAAGGGCGCGGCGCGCTCAAAATCGACGGCCTAAGCTGTTACTCCATGATTCTCAAGCACAAACAGGGTGCTATGGATAAGACGCAAAAGAGAGCTTCGCGTAGAGGTATGGACCATTATGAGATTGGATTGCCAATCTGTAATTTGTCCGGCGATGACCATAAGGGTGGTGTTCGCGTTACACGCGGCGCTGTCCACATTAAGACCGGCTGTCAGCAGGGAGAAGGACCTTTCGGAAGAGAGATCGACTTCTCCGAGCAGAACGTGTTCTCAATGGTATATGGAATGCCAGTTGGCGGTTTCGCCAACGGTCCGCTGGTGTTTATGGCTCTGGACTATCAGACCATGCGACGGTACGCTATGAAGCCATTTCCTATCAATCGCGAGAAATTGTTCAAGAACGCTCTTGAATAAATAAATCATAAGGCCCCTTTTAAAAGGGGCCTTTTTTTATTTACTCCGTCAAATAATCCCGCAAAGCGGGATTAGGCCGGAGGCCTATTTGATTGGGTGAAGTTTCCTTGTTTTTAGTTTCATTTCAACTTATATTGGATACAAGTACTTTTTCAATAAAATAAGAGGAAAAATGAGCGAATCAAGATTGCGCTTAGACTCTGAAGGAATGAGCGCTGAGGGGAAGAAACTCCTGGCCTTTTTATTTAAAAATATTAAGGGGCAAAATTCCGCGGTAAAAGATATTGCCGAGGCCGATGAATTATTCAGATCTGGATTGTATTCCAATGATGGGCCAATCTATT
>JAUSIQ010000018.1 GCA_030647955.1 bacterium
CCTCGCGCTGAACCTATGGATTCAGGAGGAGTTAGAGAAATATTGTACTCCTCCTGTCCAGCTCCTCGTTTTTATATCTTATTCGAAGACGAATGGGCTATAAAAACGAGTCGCTAAGCAATCCACAGGTTCAGAGCGACCGGAAAGAGATGTTAGTTCTTTATTTTATATAAATTATTTAATCGTACTCCCCGGCTCCACCTCTTTATCAGGCTGGAGCAAAACCGGACCATCCGGACTGTCTGCGGCTAAGAGCATCCCTTGGCTTTCCAGACCCATGAGACTGCGAGGTTCAAGATTAGCCACGATTATAATTTCTCTGCCGATTAAAGAAGCGAGATCATAAGTCTTGGCAATACCAGAGACAATTTGACGCTCCTCTGTTCCTAAAGATAGTTTTATTTTCAGAAGCTTTTCAGAGCCCTCCACCTTCTCCGCCTCTAAAATCTTCGCCACCCGCAACTCCACTTTTTTAAATTCGTCGTAATTGATTAAATCCATACTATTAAAAGTAACAAAAGTGACTAAACAATAAAAGGGCCAATGGCCCTTTTATTGTTTGCAGATGACGTTTTTAGAGAGATTCAATCATCTCGTCTACGTTTCCAAAGTCGTTTTCCACCTCTAGAATCTCCACCGCATTGGCTTCGGCGCCAAGCTTGGCAATATCCAAAGAATCACGGTTACGGAAAGCCGAATAAACATTGGCGGAGTAACTATCAATATCGAAGTTAGTGTTTCGAATTTGAGACCAGAGTAATTCTCCACCAATTAATACTGCGGAAATAGCCAAGATGAAGAAAAGTTGGCTATGCTTGTTTTCGTCTAAAGAAGCTTGGTGAACCTTGTGAAAGTTGTGGATGTTTTTTTCCATGTTTAAAATTAGTTACTATTAGGTGTGGCGCTGGGAGAGGAGCTGGCTGATGGGACCGGAGATGGACTAACTCTGCCTTCTTTCCGCACTCTAGCTAGAGTAGTGGCGACACGATGGACAGCTTCTCGGGCTTTTTTCACGGCATCCTGAACTACTTTCAAATCAGCTTCCAAAGCTTTTCGTGCTCTCTTTAAAGCATCTTTAGCATCTAAATCCGAGGCGGGCTCAATTTTATAAACTTTTCCTTTTTGAGCCTCGATTGCCGCACGAGCCGTAGCAATAGCCGTTTTCGCCTCTTCATAAGCCGCTCGTGCTTTTTCCACATTAAAACCTTTTCCTGCTTTTTTATCGATTTTTGTACTAATTGAGACTAGGGTTTTGTCCAATTTATCTAAAGACTTTGAAAACTGATCCAGGGCACGAGTGTTAAGTGCGATAAGCCCGACGACGGTTTTGCTAATGAGCTTTCTTTTCCCCTCGTCTCTGATAGTTTTAAGATCGCTTTTAAATTCGATCTTTTTTTCTTTGATCTCTGTTTTAATTTCCTGTTTTACCGCTTTTACATCTTTGCGAATTTCTTTTACAGGCCTTGGAGATCCGCTAGGAGATGCACTCGGTGAAGCAGAATCTACAGCAAAAACACCCGGAGTGAGTCCGGCGACCAATAACACTAGGGCGAGGGCGTAAAAAGTTTTTTTCATAGGTAATACTATTATATCCCATGACCACAGTAGTACAAGGAAAAACTGTTGATATTTAATTAGAGAGGGAGGGTAAAGTAGAAGGTTGAACCCTCACCCTCTTCGGATGCTACTCCGATAATTCCTCCGTGTTCTTCCACAATTCCCTTGGTGATAACTAAACCGAGTCCCGTTCCACGATTTTCCTGAATAATCGCCGAAGAGTTGAGTTGTTTAAATTTACTAAACAGGAGATCACTGTTTTCTTTGGAAATACCCACACCCGTATCCACTATCGCCACCACTACCGTATCCGGTAAATTCTGGAGTTTCTTATCTTCCGGATTTAATTTCAAAGCCGATCCGGACTTTTGGGCCTCCGCAAAAATATCCTGGTCTTTATGATGCAAAAAAGCTTTTATCGTAATCGTTCCCCCGGCACTGGTAAACTTCAAAGCATTAGAAAGCAAGTTATTTAACACTTGCGAGATTCGCGCAGCATCAAAACTAACTAGCGCGGGAAGATCTGCATCAAACCAACTTTCTAACTCGATTTTGGCCGCCTGTGCTGAAGGTTTAAAGAAGTTTAATCTTGCCGCCACGGCTTCTTTTAAGTCCCCGGGTATTTTTTTAAGATCAAACTTACCCGCTTCCAACTTGGCTACATCCAAGAGATCACTAACTAACTCCAAAATATTCGAGGAGCTGTCGTGTATCATCTGCGCATACTTATTCGTCATTTTTTTGCTCTTTTCCTCGTCCCATTTGCTCATGGCCATAGCGATTTTCTTAATACCGTCCATTGGTGAGCGCAATTCGTGCACCATCATGGAAGAAAAATCTTCACGAGATTTTTGAATTTCTTTTTCACGGGTAATGTCGTGAAAAATAGCCACGGAGCCCAAGACTTCTCCCGCCTTTCCTCCCTCGGCCGCCTTCACGGGCAAAACGAAAATCTGGAAAAATCTTTCCCCGATCATAATATCTTCCGATTCCCAAACTTTGTTTAACTTTACACTCTCTTCTAGTTTGCCGCGAATATCTACCCTACCCCCCAAGTTATCTATAAAATCAAAGATAGTTAGATCCGCTTTATCCTCCAACCCCATCACTCTCTTAACGGCCGGATTCGCCACCAAAACTCGATAATCTTTGTCAGTCATTAACACGCCATCTTCCATGCTCTCTACCATGGCATTGAGTTTGCGCTGTTCGTTCTGCACCACTTCTTGCAACCTGGTTACGGCCTGCGAGGCTTGTCCCGTAATTTTGTAAATAATGGACATCTCTTCCTCTTTGTAGAGGCCGGGCTTGGTGTGAGCCACGGTTAAAATACCGACCACCTTTCCGGCAATAACCAAAGGAATATTAAAAAAAGAACCCACCGGCTCTTGAAAGTCTTCCACAATAATCGCTCCCGTTAAAACCTCTTCCAAGGTCATGCGCTTCAAATCCTGGTCCAGCAAAGCGGCTAGAGACTTCAGCATTCTCTCTTTCATCTCGTCCACAAATTTGCGATTGACCGACTTTTCAAGATCCACCCGGAAAAGGATTTTTTCCGGTTCCAAAAACATATACGAGACTACGGAGTAATCTATAAACTGGCGCAGAGAGCCAGTGATGATGTCGATGATTTGCTGAACGTCTAGAGAGTAGCCAATTCTGTCTCCTAATTCTTTTAAGATGGCCAACTCGTACATTTTGCGACTGACTTCTTCGTCTTTCTTTCTTAAAACTTTATGCAGCTTTTGAGATTGCCACAACGCCAAAACAACAAAGCCCAGCCCTACCAATTCAAAAGATATTCCGACAAGAATAGACATTTAAAGAAGAGTAGATTACTTCAATCCGGCCGCGTCTAATATTTTTTTGGCGCCAACGGCCATGGCGGTGTACCCAATAATAAACAAGATGTCGTGGGCCCGAAACGAGGTTAAGAGCGGGACCCAATCGATGGGCATGATAGAGATGGCAAAACCGGCGAGGTTAAAGAGCATACCAATACCAAAGTAATTATAAACTGTGGCGAGAGCTCCTCCGCCAATTTTTCTAGCATTAATAAAAACCAAGCAGTTAGCTAAAATACCGACCACCAGAGCAATGCCGGCTGAAAAACTATTGGCAAAAGAAATATCAATCATAAAAAAATATTAACCTATCTTTTTAATGGTAGGGTACTTGCTAAAAATAGAACCGAGCGCGTTTTTAACAATCAATCCCGAAAGTTCTACGTATTGATCAATCAAAGTTTGCAAAGCCTGGTCCATATCTCCCTTTATATCCACCACCTTACCATCATTATCTAAAATCAAAGCAGGCACGCTACGCGCTTTTAAAATAGCAATATCCGGCCCCAAAATGACCGTTTGCTTCTCAATGATCTCGGACATTAAAGCGAGGTAATCTTCTTTTTTACCCATAGTAATTAGCTAACTCCCAGTTTTTCCTTTACCTTGGAGACGATTTCTTCGGCGTGCAATTCGTTTTTCTTGATTAAGTAGTAAGCCGGTTTATTCTGGACGATCTTTTCTAGAATCGCATCATCAGAATCTAATACTGTTAATATGATAATCGGAACATCTTTACCCCAATCATCTTCTCGAAGCTTGGACATGACCGAGATCCCGTCTAATTTGGGCATCACTACATCCAAGAGAATTAAATCGGGATGCTCTTTTAAGGCCATCTGCAAACCCTCTTCTCCATTGCCGGCTTGCAACACAACAAAACCTTCGTTGGTTAATTCATCGGCCAAAGCTTGACGAGTAAGTTGTTCGTCCTCTACCACGAGAACTCTTTTTGGTTGACTCATACCTTATTCTAAACAAACCAAGAGCAGTTGCCAAATTTATTTATCCCCACCCCCCTAGTCCTTCTTTCTGAAATCGCCGAAGCCAAAATCGGGAATATTTTTTTCCGGTCCCATATTGCGATAAGCATCGACAAAGTCTTCCACTAGTTCTTTATTCACCTGATCCATTTTCACCAAACGCTCCCAGGCCACGATAGCGATGGGGCTATCATTGGCCACGCGCGGAGTCATGATGACGCGAGAGCCATAGCCTTTGGCAATATCAGCCAGAATCTCAATTTGCTCCGCGGATAAATCCGGACGGTGAGCAAACCAAATATGACCGTGCTCGAGATTATGGACGATCTGTTCATCGGGAAGCTCCTGATCATAAATTCCGGTTTGGACCGGTTGCGCATAGTGCCAACCTCCAGTCGGCGGATTGGTATTGTAAGCATCATGAGCTACTCCCACCGCAATGTGGTCACGAGATTGGGCCGGGAAAAACTCCCCCACATCGGGATTTTCTCTTGAGCCCAGTTTATAGACCCCCCAGCCAATCAGAATTAAAATCATCAAAAAGACCAGTCCTTTGGTAAATTTACGACGATTTCTTCTGCCGGCTTGCCTTTGCGCCTCGGAATTTTTAACCTCTTTTTTAGCCGAGTAGTCGTTGTTTGCCGACTCGTCACTTACCAATGCATTTTGGTTATTGTTTTCGTTTTCCATATGCCCGTATATTAGCACAAAATATCTTAGTTACAAAAATCGATTAATATAGACCTCATAAAACTGAAAATGCTCCAAAAGACCTCTGCTACTATTTAGAATACTGCTCCAACGACCGGCGATCATCAAGACCCCAAGTATAATCAAAAACACTCCTACTACCCGATTAAAAACCCTTAGCCAACTCCCCCACTTCTCTATAGCAATAACCGCTTTATCCAAAAGTAGAGCAGTGAGTAAAAATGGCAAGGCTAGGCCTGCCGAAAACACTACCAGCAAGAAAGACCCTGTCACTACCGTTCCGGAGCTGGAGGCCAATAGTAAAATAGAACCGACCAGTGGACCAACACAGGGAGACCAACCTATCGCAAACAAAACTCCAGTCGCGAAAGCTCCCCAGGCCTTACCCGGCTTTATCAATTTTCCCGACAAATTACCAAAAGAAGAGAAGGAGCCTTTCCAGCCAGGAATTAAACCCAAAATCCCAAAACCAAAAACCATCACCAGGATTCCCCCGATTACCTGCGTCCACTGCTTAAAGCCATACGCCACACCGATCCAAGACACGGCTAGGCCAAAGGCAATAAAAACTAAAGAAAAGCCCAAGACATACCAAATAGCATGATAAAAAATCCGCCAACGACGACCGTCGCCTGCACCTTCTGGCCGGTCGTCGACACCCACCCCCGCCATAATCCCCAAAAAAGCCGGAATGAGCGGCAGAGTACACGGAGCAAAGAAAGTAAAAAACCCGGCCACAAAAGCAGCCAAAGGAGTAGCAGATTCAAACATATTCTTATATTAGCATAAAAGCCTCCATTTCTTACTTTTTATCTAATTACCAACCAGTGTATTTGACATTCTCATAATTTATGTTTATAATGTTGTATCCTTCATAATTCCTTCATTGGATTTATATATTATCGAGGCATAATTTATAAAAACCGGCTACCTTAATTGATCCTAATTAAGAGCGTCGATCTCTATTACATAAGTTAAAACGATGAAAATTCTTATTGTCGAAGACGAGGAAAAATTAGCCAAATCAATCAAAAAGGGTCTCGAAAAAGAAGGTCATGCCGCCGACTATGTTTTGGATGGCGAATCGGCTCAAACCCGCATCGAGCTCCATCACGAGGACTATGACCTGGTAATTTTGGATTTGATGCTTCCCAAAAGAGACGGTCTAGTGGTTTGCCAAAATATCCGAGAAAAGAACCTTACTATCCCCATCTTAGTTTTAACCGCCAAAGGCGATGTTAATGACAAGATTGAGGTCTTAGACAAAGGAGCAGACGATTATTTAGTCAAACCCTTCTCTTTTGAAGAGCTGATGGCCCGAATTCGTGCTTTGATGCGCCGTCCCACCGAAGCTTTGCCTATTGAGCTTAAACTTAAAACCCTTACCCTCAATACCAGTACCCGCAAAGTTTACCGCAATGGTAAAGAGATTAACCTGACCCTTAAAGAATTTAATCTTTTGGAATACCTCATGCGTCACCCCAACCAGGTGCTCACTCGCGAACAGATCTTGAGCAACCTCTGGGACTTCGATTTTGACTCCTTTAGCAATATTATCGACGTACATATTAAGAATTTGCGCAAAAAAATCGACACTGGAAACGGTCAAAAATTATTGGAAACAATTTACGGAGTAGGTTACCGCATTAAAGGCTAAAGATTTTTCCCTTCGAAAGCTTCACAATTGCTTCACCGCCTATCATATATAATGTAAAACAGTTACTTGATAAAGATTGGTGAACACCAGGACTTATTGGCCAAGATATGGGAATCGCGACCATATCACCTAATAACGGTTATAACCCGTCTTGGAATTAGCCAACTCATACCAAGAAAAATGTATATTCACTCTTATGGACGCATATATGACAAAACGCGCCGAAGTTTCCTACCACTTTAAGTATCTACCCTCTTCCAGAGGATAGATATGGGTAGCCTTCGGTGCGTTTTGTTGTGTATTGCCCAAGCGAGACTTCTCACGGGACGGGATTGACATCATCACGATTAAGACGTAGAATATACGAAACTCCAAGTCATATGACTAGCTCCAAAGCCCCTGATATTAATCCGTTCAAACTCCCTAAAAAAGACGTCGCCGCAGACGTTTCCTTTAAATTGCCGGAGGGTTTAGATGAAAACTACGTTATTCTAAAAACGGTGGTAGAAGGTATTACGGATGCTCTTTATGTTAAAGATATACGGGGCCGTTTTGTCCTTATCAACGAAGAACTCGCCAAACGCTGGAAAGACGATTTTAACTTAGACAGAGAGTCAATCATTGGACACACCAACATAGAAATCTTCCCCCAATCCCATACTCCCCTAACCCCCACTGAAAACCAGGTGATCGAATCCGGTGAGGCTCAAACCGGTGAAGAGCAGATCACCCTCCCTAAGACCAAGGAAACTAGAACTTATTTTGTTCGGCAGTGGCCCTATCGAGATCAATATGGAAATATTACGGGACTTATTGGTATCTCACGAGACGTTACTGGTTATAAGCATCAGGAAACTCGTCAGCTTTTATTATCTAACATTGGTAAGGTTTTGTCCTACTCTCTAAACCCCGAATCGACTCTTCAGAATTTAGCTAACCTGATTATTCCGGATTTAGCGGATTGGTGTTTAGTCAGTCTTAAAGAAGAAGGCGGCACCATCCGCACCGTCACTATCGCCAACCAGAATCCAACTCGCGTCTCTTGGGCTCAGGAAGCACATGAAAAATATGAAGGAGATCAAAACCCCTTGGGCGCCGCGCGCGTCATCGAAACTGGACGATCCGAATTATATCCTCATATCACTGAGGAAATGATTCGCGCCTATACCCAAGACAAGGGACACGTCAACGCCATTCGCTCTTTAAATATTTGCTCGGTGATGATAGTACCGATGAACGTACACAACCACACCCTGGGAGCGATTACTTTTATGTCTTGCCGACAAAACCGTCCTTACACCAAAGAAGATCTCGAGTGCGCGGAAGAGATTGCTCATCGTGCCGCGATCGCTATCGACAACGCCAAACTTTACCAAGAAATTCGCCGAGCCGATCAAGCTAAAGACGAATTCTTGGCAACTTTGGCCCACGAATTACGCAACCCCCTTGCGCCTATTTTAAGCTCCCTAGAGTTCATCAAAATGTCGGAAACAAAAGACCCCGAATTGATCAAATCGGCAAGAATGATGGAGAGACAGATTCAGAACATGTCTCGCCTTTTAGATGATCTTTTGGATCTTTCCCGCATCACCAGCGGAAAAGTTACCCTGCAAAAAGAATTATTGGATGTTCGCACCATCATCAATCAGGCGGCCGAAACCGCCAAGTCTCTTTTTGAAAATCGCCAGCATACCCTGGAAATTAAATTACCGGACAAACCAATCTTAATTCAAACCGACCCCCTGCGCCTTGAGCAAATCATTGTTAATATTTTAAATAACGCCGCTAAATATACCGAACCCCAAGGCAAAATTGAGCTAACCTGCAGTCGAGATTACCAGGAGATAATGATTAGTATTCGCGACAGTGGCATCGGCATTCCAGCCGCCATGCTTACTAATATTTTCGAACCCTTCACTCAAGTTGACCACTCTATTACTCACTCACAGGGAGGTTTGGGTATCGGATTAAAATTAGTAAAAACCTTAGTAGAATTGCACGGGGGAACAATCGAAGCGCACAGCTCTGGACTAAACCAGGGTAGTGAATTTATCGTCCGCCTGCCCTCTCGCCGAAAAATAGAGACAAAATTTTCTAAAGAAAATTTGCCCCAGCACAAGGAGAGCTCTTCTGATCAGAAAGGTTCGGCCGGACAGAGCCGCAAAATTCTGGTAGTGGATGACAATCAAGACGCGGCCATTTCTCTTGGTAAATTACTAGGCCGATTAGGACACAGTGTCGAAGTCGCTCATGACGGACCAAGTGCCATTAACACCATACGCACTTACCATCCCGATATCGTACTTTTAGACATTGGCCTACCCAACATGAATGGCTATGAGGTGGCTCGCCGAATCCGCGAAGATAAAAACAGCTACTCCCCTACACTAGTGGCTCTAACTGGCTATGGTCAAGAAGAAGATAAGAATAAAGCCAAAGAAGCTGGCTTCGACCACCACATTACTAAACCCGTCGGAGTCTCTGACCTGCAACTGATCATCACTAATCAACCCTCTCCGAGTCAGCTCTAAACCACAAAAAAATACCTCCCATGAGCGGGGGTATTTTTTTGTTATGGTTTTATAAGTATTCTCTTAACTTCTTTCCGGCATCTTCATTTAAAAAGAGGGATTTATAGAGAAAGTCTTTAGCGCCTAAGGACATGGCTTTATCCACATCATCAGAGCGCTGTAAATTAGAAAACACTACCACTTTTAAGTCTTTTAGTTTCTGGTCCTTTCTGATCTCTTCTAGTACATCAAAGCCATTCTTCTTGGGCATTAAAAGATCCAGCAAAAGTATGTCGGGTCTTCTTTTATGAATCGCCTTTAAGACCTCTTCGCCATCTTTTACGACTAAAACCTCGTAACCCGATCGTTCCAAAAATGCAGTGCAAATCTGCCCACAGTCTTCATCGTCCTCGCCAATCACCACATAAGGATAAGCCATAACAACCTAATGCATTATTTTCATAAGTATACCATAAAAATTATCCCCAACAAAAAGCCCCGCTAAGAGCGGGGCTCATTCGAACTCAATTAACAGATTGAACTAGGGCTGGACGGGTGTTCTTCGTTGCATCAGTCGTACAATTAACATGATAATTGCCACCACCAGAAAGAGATACAAAAAGCCTCCGAAAGTATACGAAGCGATAAGCCCAAATAGCCACAAAGCTAAAAAGATGACAAATAAAGCAACGAGCATACGTAGAAAGTTAAAAGTTTATAAAGTTTTAAAGTTAACGTTAACTTTAAAACTTGAAGAACTTTACGAACTTGATGAACTTTTTATTCACTTGATAACTAAGTATTTAATTTCGACCTGATGCCGTAATTTACCCAAAATAAATGAATAAATTGTGAGTTACTTTCCGACCACAATCATAGCGGTTTTTACCTCTACAATCGGAACATGCGAGCCGGTCTCATAATCCTGGAGAGCGTTTTCTAAGACATCGACAGAGTAACGATACCCTACCCCTTTCGTCTTTAGACCCGGATCGTTAGTGATAAATTCACGAGTATTCGGATCATAGCCGATAATGATCATCATATGGTGTAAGGGGCCCGGCGCGGTGTAAAAAGGGTTGCCCACTAATTGACCATTAACCGGTACGATCACCACATGGTCATTTTTTAGTTCAGCGATAATATCGTCTTTATCGATATTATGCTTAACCGAAACATTTTGGTGTCCATAATAACCTCGAATAATCCACTCCGCAGTATCTTCGGCTGAAGTATCCCGAAAGTTATTATATTTTTTGGAGAGGTAAGTTGAAACGGCCAAAACCTCTTCCAAGGCTTGCTGGGGAGTAAAAGACCCTCGTCCCCGTACCCAAGCCATAGCCATAGCCGAGGAAGCCTCTTCGCAGCCATCCTGCTGACGTGGATCAGACCATTCTCCCAAAGCGGCTTGAGAGATATAGGGAACCTTTTGTAAAAGTAATCCGCTACTACCAGGAGAAGTAGTGGGCTTAACCGCAGGAGAAGCGGTTCGAGTCGGAGTAGAAGAGGCCTGGGGGTAGGGAGTAAATTTATCTAAAAGTGAACTCATTGGCCGAGGTTGATCGTCACGCATGTAGCCAAACGAAAACCATCCGGCGATTAAAAGGGCCGGGATAGCAGCTAAAGCAATCATTTTTCGTTCATTACTCATGTTTTAAATTTTACTTGATTTTTTATGATAAAGAAATTAAAATCCCGCAGTGGCGGGACTACTTATCTTTTTTTGTATTGAATTTGTGGGACCATGCGGTTGGTCTCGATGACCTTGTCCTGCTTGTCCTGCCTGGCACGGCAATTCTGAACAAACAGTACAAAAAGCCATGACATTGCTCCACATAAGATAATCAGGAGCAAAGAAGCGCCCACAGCATTTTCATTTACCTGACCAGTATCTTCCGACATTAGCCTTCTCCTTTGTAAATATCTTTTTGTAATAATACTCTATATTGTAGATAATGTCAAAATAGAGTCCCACCAGTTGACATGTACATTGATTTTCTTTATAATCTGAAGACTCTCTCTGGGTATAAATGCCTGTATTTACAGCGCAAATGATGAGAATTCCTTCATTTTTCAAAAAAATCTACTCTTCTTATCCTTTCAAAACGGGAGTTTTAGCGGCCGTTTATTTTTTGACGGCTAAATTTGGACTAACTTTTGAGCCGGTCAGCGGCTTTGCAACCCTGGTTTGGCCCGCTACGGGAATTGCCATGGCGGCTTTAATACTTTCGGGCTATAAACTATGGCCAGGAATATTCGTGGGTGCTTTTTTGGCCAATTATCAGGCCGATGCTCCCCTGCTAGTCGCCGCCGGGATCGGACTTGGTAATGCCCTGGAAGCCCTGGCGGCCTATTATCTTTTAAACCGCTTCCTGAAATTTAGAAGTAACATGGAGCGCTTGAAAGATGTCTACGGTTTCATCCTTTTAGCGACTGTATTAGCCACTACTCTAAGCCCCACTATTGGTATCATTAGCCTGCTCATTGGTAACGTCATTGATACCGCGGCCATTCCCTCCACTTGGTGGACCTGGTGGGCGGGAGATATTTTAGGAGCCTTAATCTTTGCTCCGCTTCTTTTGACCTGGTTGACCACTAAGACAGAACCTAACGCAGAACTTTCTGTCTCACGACGTATAGAAATACTCATCTTGGTTATTACCGTAGTGTTCACGGGTTTTATGATTTTCGGAGACTTCAGCATACCGATTTTCTATACGCGTAGTCCGGAAATTCCTTATCAGGCTTTATTACCAATGATCTGGGCGGCATTACGCTTTGGGCCTCGAGGAACTTCTCTGACAGTTTTGGGATTAGCCATAATCGCTATTTGGGGTACCACTTTAGGATTTGGTCCATTTTCCGGTAGAATGCTCAACCAAGATTTACTTTATCTCCAGATGTTCTTAGGAGTGGGAGCAGTGACCTCTCTGCTAATTACTGGCAGTATTGCTGAAAATAAAAATACTCAGGAAAGCGTTAAAGACATCGCCAGACAGCTTAACGACGCTCAACTCATGGCCCATATTGGTAACTGGGAGTGGGATATCAATACCAATATCGTGAAGTGGTCAGATGAGCTCTATCGCGTTTTCGGCATCACTCCTCAAGAATTTGAAGGCACACTGGAGGCATACTTAACGCGCGTTCATCCTGAAGAGCAGAAGATAATTAAAGATATAATTCAAAAATCTTTACAGACTAGACAACCCTTTGATTTTTTTCATCGCCTAATTCGTCCTGACGGCACCATTCACATTATCCATGGACAAGGCCGTCCGATCGTCAACTCTTCCGGAAAAGTCATCCGCATGTACGGCATCGCTCAAGACGTTACTCACCAGAAAAAACTCCAAGAATCTTTGGAGATAAGCGCTAAAGAACTGGAAAGCGCTCTGTTAGAAATTAAAGCCGTCAACCAAACTAAAGACGAGTTCTTGGCTATCTTGGCCCACGAACTACGTAATCCCTTAGCACCTCTCAAAAGCAGTTTGGAATTAATGCACATGGAAGAAGCCCAATATCCAGGCATAGGCGACTCCATTGATGTCATGGATAGACAGGTAGAGCACATGAGTCGCCTCCTTGACGATCTATTAGATATCTCCCGCGTATCACGCGGAAAAATTGATCTACATAAAGAATGTCTCGACGCTAGAGAAATTGTCAAAAAAGCCATCGAAGATACCTCTACTTTAATTGAAAAATACGACCACACTCTTAGTGTGGAGATCTCACCAGAACCGCTCTGGGTAATGGCTGATCCGGTCAGATTGGAACAAATCATCATCAACCTGATCAATAACGCCGCTAAATATACCCCGCCAGAAGGAAAAATTAGTGTTAGCGCCGGCCAGGAAGATAGCATGGCTACCATTCAGGTAAGAGACACTGGTATTGGTATTCCTCCCGAATCACTGTCGAAAATATTTGAACTATTCTCTCAATTGGACAAATCCCTCTCGCGTCGAGAAGGAGGGTTGGGTATTGGCTTGAAGCTCGTAAAAACTTTAGTGGAGCTACACGGTGGTAAAGTAGAAGCCTTTAGTAAAGGTCCCGGCCAAGGCAGTGAATTTATCGTGCGCTTACCACTCCTAAAAGCATAGGCTTACTTTCCACACCTCCTGCGCTTTTTTTCCGTATTTTGGCATAAAAAAATAGTATTCAGTATACGGTATTTTGTATATAATATGCGGATGAAATTGGCATTAAAAACCCGTCATTAGACGGGGTGAATGTGAGCTCGAGGATCGAGGGGATGGCGTTTCTTCCAAGCATTGAGTGCATATTCAAATTCTTCCAACAAATGGAGACGATACTTCGCGCAAAAGATCAGCAACCTTTCACCACTGCCCCACTCCGCCGCTTTAGCAAATTCATGACGACGGGCTAATGGATGCTTTAGCTCGGCGTTCGGGCGAAACCCTCGTTTAACCGTCAGCCACATTTCGTAAACTTCATGCTCGATAATGACCGGTAAAAGATCAAAAAAATCTTCTCCGTCCGGTGTAAAAAAACTTACGTCAATACTGATGTAAGCCGTGCTGACCCGATCTTGATATACATTATCACTTTCCACTCCATTCTCAGTATTGGTTATGGTTAAAGTGGAGTGCCTATTAAATCCCAGACAGGCTCTGGCTGGAGAGTTAAGATCAACATCCAGATGCGCATTAAGCGCCTTCTCAAACTGCTTGTGCTCTTTTGCCGAAGCTAACTTTACTCTGGAGCGAGCAAGGGCAAAAAAAGATTTTTTCTGTTCTAGCGGAGTCCCTTCGATTTTAAAAGGTGCTTCAAGAAAAACATAATCCGGAAGATTGCTTTCCATCTCTTTTCCTTCACTACCTTTCTTTACAATTAGTATATACCCTAATTCTATAATTAATCAAATAACAGCAAAATTCCTGCACGCAGGCGCGAAAAAAGGGATGATCGCGCATCCCCCTTCAACAAAGAACCGTGCTCTCCGTCACCTACCCAAAGCCAAGATGTTACTCCGGCTAAGTTGCCCGCTTCCTGTTAGGAGTGGCGGGTCTCTTCAAGGATTGATCTTATCTCCCCCGAAGTGAGTAGGCGTAACGGAAAGTTAGAACTGACAAAGAACAACTGACTAACCCTGGACGCTAGGCGCCCGCTTGATGTTGCTGCCGCACTCTTGCTGCCGCACCCTCCTGACGCTCGTGTTGGGCGATGTGCCGACTGATGTTGTGAGCCCGGATGCGCTGCTCTGTGCATAACGAGCACCGATAGAAGGCAACCAGCTCTGGATTATCAGTTGCCGCTGGATCGCGCTGATACGAGTCTAGCGCAAACACGACCTGCCGATCTCCGCACAAGGACCGAACCTCTCGGTGGATGTGTACTTGGTCCGGGTCTGGAATTTGCTGCGCAACAGGGGTGGCCCATTGCGAACTTCGCCAGCGCGCCTGCAGAATCGCGGCCAGCAGGCCTAGCCCCAAGATAAACGCAGAAACCACCAGGAGAATTACCGTCTTCCGACCGAAGCTCTGCGCGAGCAGGGCTTCGGTCGCGTCCAGACGCTGCTGGATAATACTCTTGTCCGTCTTCAGTCCGACTACCTCTTTTTGGGAGTCGCCCAGAGCTTTCTGGTTGCGAACTAACTCCACTTGAGCCGTCGCTAGCGATTGCCGCAGGTTACCAAGAAGAAGCCGCTCCTTTCGACGAAGAGACTCTCCCTGATCGTACTGCAGAATCAGCCGTGAAAACCTTACTACAGGAGCCGGCGGAGCCTTGAATTGGTAATCCGGTCTGATTCGGACTGATTTCCCCGCCGGAAGATAACGCAGACTATCTGGACTAATCCGGTTGTCGGCCATCACCTGGGCGATCCATCCCTGATTGTACCCGGCCCTTTCGAGAGCTTGGGACAAGCCCTCGCCCGGCTTTAGCCGCAAAGTATGACTGTGCGCTTGCGCAGCCACTGCCGTCGCCACGAAGAGCCACGTGGCTCCTATCGCGATCAGCAACGTTCCAAGGATCTTACCAAACGTTTTCATCCCTGCCTCCCTTTCTGGAGACTTCTGTCGTGTCGCGAGCATTACCCTTGTAGAACCACACGCGCTATGTTAATTATAGCGTCCGAATCTGTAGGAATTATGAAAACAAATCTACCCTATCCATCTCAGCCATAATTGCCGCATACAACAGCTGGTTTTGCTCTTGGAGAGCCTGATATTGAGCCATATTAAAAAGTTCCCAAGCCTGATCAATATCCCCCGCCACCAAGCATAGTCGCGCTAAACGGCAGGTAAACTCAATTTCCGCTTCAGACGTTTTCGCCAATTTTCTCTCTTCTTGCTTTGTCCATTTTTGGATAACTGCTCTATCTCCTGATTGAATAGCTTCGATCATCTCTTGTTCTGACACTTCTTCTTTATTTGACGGTGGTAATTCTTTATTCATTCTAAAATTTTAGCATAACCCGTTTAAACTGAAAAAGATTACTCCACCTCCTTTAAAAATTCTTTCAATTTAATCAATGCCTGTTTTTATTTTTTAAAGCTGGCATGAAAGAGCCCACCGGTGATTAGAAAGGCCGCCCAACTTAACCATTGCGGCACCATCCAACCCGCAATACTAACTTCCCAGCCGAAGATGATCCGCGTCAGATGTACCGCGGCAATAATCGCAAAGACTATCCCTGTCACCAGCCGATAATTTTTGTTTTTCATATATCTTCATTTTACCACCTCTGGTCTTTAAATAAAAAAACCGAGCAAAGCTCGGCGTTACACTCCACACGGACCCCATTGATGTAAATCGCAGAAATGGAGGCAGGCTTCATGGCTCTCCCAAAATTGCGGACAGCCCGCACCATTTTTGGCCCGGCCCAGAAATTCTTCTCGAGGCGGAAGGCGAAAATCGGCCGGAACTTTTTCAGGAAGAACACTGTATAAATCTCTATAATCCTGCGCTGTCCGAGGACGATCAAGAATATCACGATGCTTTACAATGGCCTGCTGGATTTTAATTAATTCGCCTAGCAACTCTTCCCAAAACATCGACCCAATGTCCTCATTCCATCGAGCGGAATCTAAGATCGCATCGGGCGAAACCGGATCAGGCTCTTCCGTTCGGCAAAATTCATAGAACATCACACACAGGCTCATTTTCACCTGCATCGGCATGCTGTTTAGAAAATATGCCGAGAAGCGAGGAGTGTCCTCCACGAAAGCCCAGATTTTATAATCATCCAGAAAGCAACGATCATCCCCCCTCTGATCACGACTATACCGTAATGCCTCTCGCCGTTCTTTTATGGCCACCAATAATTCATCTCGAGACAATCGCATCAACTTATGCGGTTCGTAAGAGATAATCATCTCGCCTACTCCTTCCTGGAATTTCTTAACTCTTCCCTAAGCTTCATCCAAATTTTGCCCATGTGATTTTGGCCATTCCAATCCGGACCACGACCCCAGAAAGAATCCTTCGGAGAATCCTCAACTATTTCTGCATCTCCGGTAGCCAATAATTTTCCCTGAATGTAGGGATGTTGATCAAGCTTGGACCGAACAATGCTTTCCATGATCTTCAGTTTAACTTTCTTCCAATCCGCTCTGATTTTATCCTTAAACTTCTTGGCCAACTGTTTAGCTTCGTGAGGCGAACGGGACATTTTGATCAACTCTAAAATTTTCGGCTCTAAAATAAATTTAGAAGCCTGATAGGCATGCTCTACCGTATACCAGTCTATTCCACCCCAAGCAACCCTAAACGCCGAAAAATTATCGTAAATCCAATTTTTGTGAGTATAGAAAAGAATTTTCTCTGACTGGCTGTCTCCATGACATCCTGGATTCATAACCATACTCCTTATTTTCAAAGATAGTTAAATATACAATATTTAATACAATTGTCAAACTATTATTTTACTGAGTTGATAGAAAAATGGGTCTTGGGAACTAAAGCAGGTTCGGACGTTCTCAATCGTCTTTGTCAAAATACCGCTCAAAAGATTTTGCAATTTTTAGGAGAAGCCTCCTACTTCACTTCCTATGTCGACAAAAGCCGAGCACATCGCGCGCTTAATACTCTGCCTCGCGTGCGCAAACAACTCGACTCGATTTATAAAGAAATTATCAGTAGTGGCTTGGCGGAAGCCGTGATCGTTCACGACAGTTTTGACCGCGTTCTCGGCTACGTGGCCAACATGGCAGAAATCAGCATCGACCAAGCCCTTTTGCAGTAAAACAAAAGCCCCGCTTGGGGCTTAACTTCTACTACTGGTACCATTACCGCCTCTTTCTCTAGATCTCTCTTGATGCATCGTCTATCCACAGTTTCTTAAATACTCCAGCACACTGCACCCGCACTCCAAAATCCATAATGGACAGGAATAGCTCCAACCGGACCATCTAACACGCAAGGGTCACTCCCTTGATCCCAGGACGGATCTGTAAAACCGGGTGAAAAGTTGCCCTCGGGATGAGTAACTAATTTGTAATCTATGCCGTTGGAAGCATAAGACCAGGCGTGAGGAACACCGGCACAATTAAGAGAGGGGTCTCCAGGAAGCCGACTGATATATTTTGGAACCAAGCCGGGAATGTAGTCAGTGGCATGCCCCTCGCAATAACGATAAACAGATAGCCCCCCCGTAGGTTCAAAAGTTTTAGGGTATTCGTCATAATCCGCTCGATACAGCTCCAGGGCCGTCTGCAGAACCCTTAAATCATGGGCCCGGGCCACGTCTCTAGCCTTTAACTGTGTTCGGCTTAAAGAGAAGACAATCATCGTGCTTAAGATACCGATAATAGCAATCACAATGAGTAGCTCAACGAGAGTAAATCCGGCCGTATATTGCAAGGGTGGAGGTTGCCCAGAGGAAGATTTGTGTTTATACCATAGAGCCACCAAGAGGATGGCAACAATGCCCAGACTCAGGAAGATTCTTGTCTTATTATCAGAGAAAAAGTTGGACGAGGCAGGAGCAAAAGCCACATCCCCATTTTCCATCCTAATTAGAACAAATTTTCCATGTTCATTTTTTATAGTCTCTTCAGACAAAACTCTTCCTTGACTTTTAAGATCTCGAACTTGTCGGGCATTCACTACAGCAGAAGCCAAAGCATCACCGCTAATCAAAAAACTGCTCAATAGCATAAAGAAAAGAAAGGAACCGGCATATTTACGAACGAAGCTCCGATTCATTGTATTCACTATACTACACTCTTTATTATATTAAATAGGATATCCTCCTCCCCAATCAAAAACTGCTTTTAGAGCAGTTTTTGATTGGGGTACAAAAGCTTACGAAGCTTTCTGCACATTGACAGCCGCCGGTCCTTTTGGACCACTCAAATCTTCATCAAAGGTCACCGTGTCGCCTTCTTTTAATTGAGCGAAAGCTCCGCCAGTGCTTGATTCATGGAAGAAAAGGTCCTTCTCGCGTCCTTCGACAGCGATAAAGCCAAAAGGCTTTCCTTCTACAATCTTTTTAATTGTTCCAGTCATATTTTTTGTTTTATTTTATCCGTTCCTATAGAAACCCGACCGCCTCTCTTCTATAAATGCATATTACCATTTAATCAACCTCGTGTCTAATGCGCACGAAAATTTCCTGTGCTATAATGAAATCATGACTAGTCGAAAATTACTCAGACTTTTAAGAAGTTTCTCGATCGCCATCAGTATTATCTTAATCTGGCGCGGGACTTGGTATTTACTTGATCTGGTGGACCAGCACTTTTTTGGAGGAAACCACATTTTCACCGCCATCGGCGGCATAATCGTCGGCATCCTCATTCTCTACTTCCCCGACCACGACCTCAAAGAACTATCCAAGCTGTAAAATAAAACCCCGTACGGGGTTTTATGATTCTACAATATCCATGGTTTCGATCTGAAAATCCAGATCATCAAGCAGAAGTAAAAGCTCTATGTTTAGCATTTAACTTCCTCGTTGTTCCGGCTGACCACCCCGGATTTTTCGATATTGCTCTTTGTATTTCTCTATCACCGCCTCAACTTGATCGTGGGGGATCTCAACCCTCAACAGGTCAATCGCATTAATGGTGTCGTAAATATCCAAACTGTTTTCCAGCTTATAGATAGCATCTCGCCACAAAATCGCCTTTTCATACTCTCCTTTTTCGGCCGCCTTTTTTTCTAGATCCCTCATCATACTAATAAACGCCCAGTAAACACCCTCTTCTGCTCCGCCCCGACTAACCGTCCTATCCTTGAAGGGAATTCTTAAGATAGATCTTTGCTCTTTCATCATCTCACGAATCTTTCCAGTTCTTTGCCAATTAAATGCCGTCGTCACTATTTTTTCATAGTAATCCAGCGCCTTTTCCAATACATCCCTTGAAACGTCTGGAACGTGGCGAATAGTATCTAGCAAACGAAAGGCACCAAATTCAATCATCTCCAGACTCCACCAAGGTTTGGCAGAGGCCCACCAAAAATGATCTGACGACGACGCCATATCCATTTTTTCACGCACTAAATTCCAACGAGGATTATTGCTGTCTAGGTCCTTAACTTCCGCCAGAGCGAGGTCGTACAAATGCCGTTGCCATAAATGGATAGGATTTTCCGGATCAGCCCATGATAAAAACTGGATACCTTTATCGATATCTTCTTTGCTTGATGCCCAGGTGGACTTGACCGGCTCGATCTCAACAACGTCGTGATAATAATTTTTGATATCTGAAATTTTAATTAAATCGAAATCCGGAGAGCTGAAAATATTGATGAGCATTTTTTCAAGACCCGGCCGATGATGGCCAAACGTTTCTCCATCCATCGCGGTTACTAAATAGCGGCTACTTTTTAGATCCTTGACCATGGCCTCCCTAAGGGTTTCGGGCGAGCGCACCACGGCACTCATAATCAAATTACTCAGTCGCCGCTCACGAAAGAATACATTAAGCCCCGATCCTTTTATCTCGTATATTTTATTGTAGTCAACCTGTCCGGGCATACCGCTACACGCGATCTCATCTAAAATGATCCACTCAAAGCCAAGCGACTTAATAATAGCCGGCAGTTTAGAATCGTACCCCATTTCCGGCGGAAAAAATCCTCTAATTTTATTTTCTTTGCCTAAAAAGTAAGCCAGCGATTCATTGTTGATTTGGATCTGCCTAATAATTTCTTCCGGCGATAAAAATGGCAAAAAGGCGTGATATTTGGCAGAACCCGTGAACTCCAGCCTCCCCTCTTTACTCGCTTGGCGCAAAATATCAATCAAATCATGGTACTTATTTTTATCAAATAACTCCAGGAGTGCTCCGTTGATATTGAAGGTTAATTGCACATGCCGGTGATCGCGAATGCCCTCAAGTATTGGCCGATAGCTTTGGGAGACAACTGCGGCTAAAATATCCGGCTGCTGGCCGGCTGGTTGATAGATATGAAGAAAATTAGCCCATTTCATAATTTAGATTGCTTTTCTGGCATGAAACTCAATCGTCCGATCAAGTATTTTTGCATATTCACGCGCGGAGTTATCCCATGAAAAATCTTTCTTCATCGCTCGTTCTTGTATTTTTCTCCAGATGGCCTTACGTTTGTTTACTTCCATCGCTCGAATAATGGTTCCAAATAAGGCATAATTGTCATAGTTTTCAAAAACGAATCCGTCTCCGGTGTTCTTTTGTAAATCAAAATCTTCAACACTATCGGCTAAACCGCCTGTTTTCCTCACGATCGGTACTGCTCCGTAGCGCATTGCTTCCATTTGAGTCAGGCCACAGGGCTCATATTTAGAAGGGATGAGCATGGCATCGGCACCACCGTAAACCAGCCTCGGCAAAATAGAGTCGTACGATAAATGAATGCCAAGCTTTTTTGGATAACGCCGCCTAAGTTCTTCGAAAAAATTAATATACTTACCCTCGCCGGTACCGATAACAACCATCTGGATATTAAAATTATTAAGCAAAGAATCGCCGCAGGCCATAAGCATATCGAACCCTTTTTGATCAGCAAGGCGAGAAACAATGCCGACCAAGAAGGCTTGTTCGTCTTCGGGCAAATTAAACTTTCTTTGTAGAATCGCTTTATTCTTATCACGTTCTGTCAACGTTTTATGACTGAAATTAAAGTTTAAATTATTGTCGGTGGCTGGATTCCATTCGTCATAATCAACCCCGTTTAAAATGCCATACAATATCCCGCGCCGTTCTGCCAAAAGATCGTGTAATAGCTCGCCGAACTCAGGTGTAGTGATTTCTTGGGCATAGGTAGGCGAGACCGTGTTAACAACATCGGCATACATCACTCCCCGTCGCATAAAATTTAATTTAAGGAGTTTAGGATCGTATATGGACGGAATTTCCGCCTGACCAGCATCATAATCCATCTCTGTTGCAAAGTGGTGGTCAAAGGAACCTTGAAACGCGAGATTATGAATAGAAAATAAAACGGCTATATTTTTCAATCCCGCATCGTTTTTATAGTGCGTGTGCATATAGTTGGGAATCAGGCCCGTCTGCCAATCGGAGGCGACGATTACGTCCGGCTTCCACTCTGAATTTTTAATAAATTCGAGGGCTCCACGGCATAAAAGGGCCCAACGGACACTATCATCACTATAGCCGTAAATATTAGCCCGCTTTTCGTAATACTCCTCATTTTCGAGAAAATAAGTAGGGGCCGGGGCATCTTTATCAGTGGCATTGAACAATTTTACATTACAAATAAGCGGCTCGTGCTCCCCGCCCGCAGGAACTTTTAGTCCCTCCATCACAGTTTCTAAATTAAATTTTTCTTGATCGACGGAAAGATAGCGAGGAATCATTACACGGGCATCGTGACCAAGACGCCGCAGTGAGCGCGGTAAAGAAAACATCACTTCTCCCAGCCCCCCTACTTTAGCAAACGGGCCAGCCTCCGAAGCCACAAATAGAATTTTGAGATTATTTTTTTCCAAGAAAGTTTTCACAGCATCATTATATCAATAATTACTGCCTGTCTGCAACTATGACTAGTCGAAAATTACTCGGACTTTTAAGAAGTTTCTCGATAGCCATCAGTATTATCTTAATCTGGCGCGGTACTACCATTCTCTAATCCGCATACTTTAAGTATGACAAAAATTGGGCAAAACAAAACCCCATATGGGGTTTTACGATTCTACAATATCCATGGTTTCGATTTGAAAATCTAAATCATTAAGCAGAAGCAACAGCTCTACAGTATTCTGAATCATTAGTCCAAAACTGCGACGACTAAATCTCTTCAGGGATCCTTCCTTTTTTATATATACCGAGGCCTGTATCTCGACCATGTGGCCAAGAGAGGACTTTTTGCCCTCCATAAGAGATTTGCGGTCTTCGCTCTTACATAAATCAAACCACCTATTATCACACACCATGCCTCCCGGCGTACACCGCGGATTACTCCATGGGGTTGGCGGATAAAACTTCTGAATCTTTTCAAATATCTCTAAAGCCTTGGGACTAAGCTTCTCGCAATCGGTGGCCATTTTACTCTCCTAATTAAAACACAGCTGATGACATCATATTGTTTTTATGATAATTTGTCAATATTTACTATTATGAATATATTTGTATAATAATCCAATGGATAAAATCTATACCAAAAAAGGTGACCGGGGTTTTACTGCCGATTACTCCGGACGACGAATTCCCAAAGACCATATCCTAGTTATTACCGGTGGCAAAATTGATACCCTGCAGTCCGCTATCGACTTGGCGATACTCAAGAGCGCTAAGAAACATAAACTTTTCTTAGGGTGGATCCAGAGAAAACTTTGGCAAACCGCCGGAGAAATTTCCTGCGCAGATGAAACGTGCATTATCGACCCCATCACCGCCGAAGATATTAATAGACTAGAAAAATACATTGACTCCCTAGGTAAGCCTCCGCAAAAGTTTATTCGTTTCGATACCGAAAAAGCAATTATCTACAACGAAGCGCGTATTCGCTGCCGAGAGCTTGAGACATTTTTAGTGAAGCTTTTGCGCGCCAAAAAAGTCCGACCCCTCGCCTACCAATGGCTCAACCGCCTCTCTAGTCTTTTCTTCATGCTTAGTTATGCACAAAGATAGATTTTAAGATTAGAAAAGCCGACTCCTGGTCGGCATTTAATAATGAGAACAATTCTTTTGCTTTTTAGTAAGCTTCGCTTTTTTATATACTTTCCTAACCATCAGGATTACTCCTTCAGGCCTAAAAGCTTACGCTGTGCAGGACTTAACTTACCCATTATCATAATCCGCACATTGGCCTCGATTTCCCTTTCATTCAAAAGAATGACGGGCTGTCCAACCAGAAACCCCTCCTTACCGTTGGTAAGAACAAAAGCCTTTCCGATCTTAGTATAATTAGAATCATTTAATGCTTCTGCAAACGCCTTAGCAACATCTTCATTATGTAAAAATCCCAAGGATTCGACCTTCCTACCATCCTCATCCGTCCTGTAAACTTCCGTCATCTCTCCTACCCAGAAACCAGTCAAATCAATTCCCACCAACTTTTCGGCCCGATTGTCGACGCCCATTGCCCTCTCCTTCATATAATGAACTTATCCCAAGTTAACACTTCCGCGTATTTTATCAAACACATACAAAAAACCGAATCTAGCCCCCTAAGAGAGGCCCACAATACTTATGAATTTATCAATCCCCTCCTAGCCTGCGAGCGGTTCGATAGGACTCGCCGCAAGCTTAATACCCCGACATAAACTTTAGACCAATTATAGCCAAAACTACCAAGACGATATTTCTAAAGATTTTTTGAGGTATTTTATTGACGACTTTTTTTCCAATGTAGGAGCCCGCTATCGCAAGGACAAAAAGAACCGGAATGTAGGCATAATACTTTTGCTCCAAGAATCCTCCTGCAAAATAAATCGGTATCCGGGTAATATCTACCGCCAAAGCTATGGCGGCCGCGGTGGCAAGATATACTCCCTTTTCTAAACCGAAAGCAGTCAAGAAAGCTCCCCGCAAAGCGCCGCCGGTCCCAATAAGACCGGCCAAAAATCCAGAAAGTCCGCCGCCAATTATTGCATTGGGTTTGTTTGCGGGGAACTTCAAAGCCGGCCTTACAAGAGAGATGGCCGCAAATAACAAAAAGAAAAGACCTAGAACGGCTTTCAAAATCTCTTGCGGAATGTGGTTTACTAGCAACGCCCCTGGTATAGTTAATGCCACGCTCGGTATCCCAAAAATATAAATCAATCTTTTATCAATCCTGTGGCGAAAAAAAGTGATTCTGCCAATATTCCCAAAAATATGCAAAAACGCAACCAACACAAGAGCGGTTTTAAAATCAACGAAGAGTAAGGCAAGAGGCAAAAAAATAGCTGAAGAGCCGAAGCCAATTACTGTGCCGGCGACCTCAGAGATAAATGCCAAGATAAAAAAGAGTGCTTCTGTCATAAGAATCTATTTCATTACCGCATAGGTAAATAACACCCCGAATCGTCTGCACCAAACAACGGCTGTTTTATATTCGGAAATATCGATAGAGCCAATCTCGTAGTTTTGATTGCCCGATGTGCCCTTGAGAAGACCCAGGTCCACATAGTCGCCAAGACTCTTAATATCTCCCGTGAGCTGTACGGATTTTGTAAGATACACATAGAGATCGGGGCCGCTTGTAACATTGAAGTTTTCAAAACGCAAGATATTTTTATCGTCAAAGCGGATGATCTTTGCCTCACCGGAACCTTTATGAACTAAATCCACTTTGACAAAATTTCCACTAGCCAACGTCTGGACAGAGGCTTCGGGTTTATCAGAGGTGGCTGGCAATGATTCCTGCACATCATTTCGTATAAAATAAGTGTATAGTCCGGTATAGTAAATTACGCCCGCCACTATCAAAACTGGGGCAATGAGATAGTATTTTTTCATAATTACGCGCCTATCTTTCGTATATTTTGGCCGCGGAGGTAAAGCCGGCGACCTCACTTGCTGTTTTATTTGGAAAAACTTCTACTTTAATGCGATTGTCAGAAAACATTTCAACAAGAAACACTCCCAAAATCTTATTATCAAGATTTACAGCAGAGCGTATTCCATGTCGTTCGTTGCCCGTAAACTGAAAACCGATCAGCTCGTATTTCAAAATCCCGGTTTTAAGGTCAATGTTGACCGGATCGGGGCTATTTCCCTTAACACCATAAACATCAAAACAAACATTGCATAAAGAAGCATCAATGCCGCTGTTTGGAATAGCGATGCGAATAATACTCGGCGTCACATTGTCATAAACAATGGCCAGATGACACTCATAATATGTACAATCACTTCCATTACCTTCATAGCCATTTGTTCCTTCCCTAAACCAATTTCCCACCAATCGGCCATCAACATCATAATCTATTTTACCGCCGACCGGTACAGCCGTTCTAATGCTTTTATCTTTAAGTTGTGTTTGTAGGATTGATTCGAAATAGCCGAACAAATCTACGGTATGAATCTTCCATCGTTCACCATAGTAAAAAGCATGGCTAATGAATCCCGATAAAATTTTTGAAGTATCGTGCACGCTAAAATCAACGCTATTTCTCATTTTCCCTATCACTTGTCCGGCCTTTACCGGAATAGGCGCTATTCGATTGTCATCCGGCCCTTGGTCAGCTTCCCAGCGGGAGCCGGGCGGCAGAGGTCCGGTTTGGGATAAAATCTCCGGCGCTATTTCATAAGCATGTATATAAATAGTAGAAACCGTGCAGGAATGCCAAAGAATAATTCGGTAATCATTGGCGCTTGGAAAAGCACCGATACTTGTAATATATCCGTCTGCCGGAGAACGCAAGTCACTGCTGGTCACGCCATCCCTGTTTTTACTATTGTGAATATAACCGTGGTCTGTTGGGGTAACATGAGAACTGGAAAGCTGACCCATGGGTACAATGTGGTTTATTTCTGATACATTTACGGGTGAAGAAGTGAATGTGACGGAGGTGCCGGAACAAGTTGATGGTGGAGACCAACCGGCAGGACTTTTAGGATAAGAGGTGGTTTTCGTTGTGGTGGGCGTTGTGGTGGGCGTTGTGGTGGGCGTTAGTTTCTTCTGTGTATCTGCAGGTTGAGAAACAACCGGTTGTTGAGTTTGGGGCGCGGATGTTTCACCTCTCCCTCCTACGCTCAACTGCGACATTTTCTCCCTTAGCGCTGTTGTTCTTTCAATATCAAAACCTTGCGCTTCCAGCTCCGCAAGCTTGGCATCAACTGAACCATACACATCGGGGTGTATACCGCCATATTGCAAACCCCTTTCCACATCACTTTCAAGTGCGGAGAGGATTTTCTCATTACTTTCAAGCCCGGAGAGAATTTCCTCATTGCTCTGTAATTGTCCATCTTTGTTATGCGTCAACCAAAAACCGGCGGCGACTATAACTAACGCGCTTATTACGATTATGGGTAATAGATGAGCAAATCCTCGATTGTTTTCATTTATGTTTACGTTTCGCATATTTTCCATGGTTAAATTATATCACAAAACACGCCCCCCGTCCGGCGTGTTTATAACACTCTATGTATGGTATGGTTTTTAAGCTATTACTTTTTGTATTCTAAAATGTCCCCGGGCTGACATTCTAAAGCCTTACAAATCGCCTCTAGAGTGGATAATCGGATCGCTTTTGCCTTTCCATTTTTTAGTATAGAAAGATTAGCCATCGTTATTCCGACTTTTTCTGTAAGTTCTGTAACGCTCATTTTCCTTTTAGCCAGCATAACGTCTATGTTGATTATAATTGCCATATAAACTTTTCTGCTCGGGCTACTTTAATGCATTAAACTACTAAATCGTTTTCCGATTTTATATCTATGGCATTTTGCGCAAGCTTTTGAAGGATTGCCGCAAAGACGGCCACCACTGTTGGAGTAAGAGCAAAGGCTAATCCGATTAGTATGGCACCTGGGGCATCATCTGCCTCCGCGATTTGAATTAAGATTGGCATACCCGCCAAATACAAAATACTCATTGCGATTCCACAATATTTTATATACTTAAGAGCCTCTACCGAATTTGCCGAAAAAGCGGTGTTCTTGTCGATATAGCTTAAAAGCTTAAAGGCTTGATACAGGGCAATGAAAAACGGTATCGCTGTCATATATCCACCAATGAAGATGGGGTATTTCAAGCCAGCGAGCTCCGGCCACTCTATACCCACTCCCTTACTTATAGCGGGTATCGCAAAAATGCAAAAAGCTAGTACGAGACCACCCATCACAAAAAGGGTTGTCTTCAAGAAAAATGTTGACGCCTGTTTCATAATTAATTTATTAAGCCGTCAGGTTATTTTCTGATTTTATGTTTGCGGCATTTTGTAAAATTCTTTCAAACACAGACGCCGCGGTGGCGATTACAACAGAAATAAAAGTAGCCAAAATGCCGATGGCAATAAAGCCCGCCGGATCGTCATCTACGTTGTGAGACGTCCTGATGTATAGTATTGCCATCACAATTAAGATGCTTTGCATGATTGCACAATATTTTATAGTCCTTAAAGCTTTCGCGGAGCTTAGCGAGAATACTTTATTTTGCCCAATGTATCCGAGTAATTTAAATGCTTGATACAGCCCGACAAAAAACGGAATAGACGCTATATACATGTACACTATGAACGGATCCCAGTAAATACTAAACAAGTCTAAGTTTACAGCTCTCCCCTCGGTCAAGGGAAACCGAATCATGCCTCCAAGCGCCACGATTACTATAAATACAATTACTATCTTTAGAAATATTATTGAACCTTGTTTCATCTTATTTTACTGAGCGAGGAGCAAAATGGAAGATTCTGATCTTACATTTTGTCCGACCGCGTGTCGCTAAAGCTTTAGCGGTGGCACAGCGAAGCTAAAAGGGTAATGCCCCGATGCTCTGCATCGGTATCAATAATGTCTAGGACATTATTGATACCTCGCAGCTTGCTGCGAGGAGTATTCATTAATAACTTAAACTTACTCCTTAATTTATCGTATGTCAATAAATAAATATCGTTTATCGGCAAAGCATGTACCGTTTTACTTCTATTTGACGCGCAGATAGTCTGTCGCTAAAAGATACAAAGGACCGGCACATATATAAAACCAGTAAATAAAAAGGGAGCCGTGAATGATTCCAAGTCCAAAAAATGATGGTGAGCTCTCTGCGCTTCGGATCCCAAGAAGGTAGTAACCGATATATTCCAGACAGAAAAGGGCAGACACATATATTATGCTCACAACTACCCATCTATAAGAAACGCGCAAACGTTTATATATCTCCCGTAGCGCTACCAATCCTGCTGTCCACAGAATGAGAGGATAGACATTTATGTGTCCTATTAATAAATTGTTGCCGGTATATACGGTTGCCTTATAAGAGGTAACGACAAGGGCAAAAAACAAAGCCACGAGAAGCTCTTCCCCAACAGAACGCCGATAAATTGCATACGCCACACATAGACACACAAAGACTAACCAAGTGACTACCAATTTATTATCAACTGTGGCAAGCGTCGGTACTGGAATGAGAGCTATTGCCAAACTCGAAAAGAGTATAATTTTCTGTCGAAACTTCATAAGGAAATTATAACACGTGATAAAATTGATTCCCGATATTTATGCTAGGTATTATGCCCCATGCATGGTCAATATCATATTAATAAACTTTGACAAACGGCACCTGCTTTGCCCGCCCTAGTCCTTCGGTAAATTCAGGACAAAGGAGGGACACCTTTTTTAACGTAGTTATCCGCTACGTCCAACAGTTAGTTTCGTTAGTTTAAAATCCAAATTGCAAAGTTCAAGTAGGCGGCAAAACTAACCCAAAGAATATATAGCGCCAGAAGCCAGGCAGCAGTTTTAGAGATTTTCCTGAATATTAAAATGGTCAAAATAATAGTGGCCCACAAGAGTACGATAACCGCCAATGCGCTACCGATAGATTGAGCACCGAAAAATATTGGGGACCAGATGGCATTTAAGACCAGTTGAACTGCAAAAAGCCAGATCGCTTTCTTCTTTCTTTGGAATCACTTTTCCATACCAGCCACAACGAAACGCCCATTAGGAGATATAGAGTTGTCCAGACCGGACCAAATATCCATGCCGGCAGATTAAGCGCCGGCTTTGTGAGTGTCGCATACCAGGTTGGAATTGCCGAGATAGTAAACACGGAACCGAGTATACCCGCAAATTCGGATACGCCGATCGCAACGAGTAACTTAATAAGATTATTTATACGCATGATCTTAATTCTATACGAAAACACTATCATTGACGATAGTGTTTTATGATCCAGACTAGTAATTCGAGATGTCCAGCGGATGCTCTTATTGGTATAAGGTTTTTAGACGATTATTATATCTTATACAACTGACTACCCCTCTATCGGATCTAGAATTAAACAGCCGGGAGTACTGATAGACTCGTCATAGAGTGTTGGGTCACCAACGTACTCTTCCCATGATTTATAAAAAGCAATGATTTTCTTTCCTATTTCTTCCTTTATACTCGGATCAAGATAAGTAAACGGGCAGACATGCTCTGGTGGCCCATCTCCCCCACCATGCAAAATCCCGATTTCTACTGCACCAAATCCGGCAGGCGCTCCATGATCAAAATTACTTACCTCACCGATTATTTGACCAGCTTTTACTTTATCACCAACTTTTACCTTTGGATTTATTATGTGCTCTGTTTCATAAACCCACCTTTCGAGTTCACCACTCTTGGTTACTTGGATAGAATAATCACCGCTCCAAAGGGTTGGCATGTTGGCTACTATTCCATCCACCAAAGAACGTACGGGAGTGCCTAGGGGTAAGATATAAGTAGGCTGTGGATTATATTTATTCGGAGATGCGCTACTGGACGGTATAAAAAAACCATAACCCATAAACAAACGGTTAAACTGTAGATTTTGTTTTGCAAAAAGAAAATCACCGGCTCGGCCTGATCCTGGATCATAGTAGTCTAAGTTGATCCCAATACTTTTTAAAAGCACCGGGGGTTTATCACCACTGACTTGCTGAACCACTGGAGATTGTGTTTGGTTTACAACCGGTTTTGTATTATTTGTATTATTTGGTTTGGTATTAGGCACACTGCTCGGACTAACCTCCGAATTTAGTGTAGAGTCATGATTAAATTCGCTGAAGACATATAGACCGAAAGCTAGGAGACAGATACCGATAATACCGGGTACAATAAATTTTCTCATAAATCATTTTATCACTATATAAGATAAGCAAAAGTCTCTCCGTCCTATCTGGCTCCGGACCTGGAACGAAGTTCGAACCTGCTATTTCTCAAACGTCAAGTTTTGGGCGCTTCCTTCATTCCCGTTAACTTGCTCTAATTCTAAAGAGACTCGGGAGGACGAGCAAGAGGTGGCCTAGCCTTTTGATGCTGACGTTTTGTGCGTTCACGATAGGTCGAGCTCAAGACCACTGCAAGACGCTACAATTTGCCACATATGGCAGACTTTCCCCCCCCTACAACGATTCGAAAAACTCAAACGTAGCCCGATCATAGTCTACACCTGTGATCCTGTCGCCGTGTGCCTCCGTGAGGGGCTGAAGAACTTCGACCACAAATCTAACAGCGACTGGTTTGAATATATGCGCCAACAGACTCGAGTCAATTACACCGTCCTCTGCAAACAGACGAACCTTGTGAAAATAACGATACGTCAAACGTCGCCAATCATCCAACTCGTCGCCTGTTCCCTCTGACACCTGTCTAATGAATTCTGCAGCAGCGCGCGATACTCCGGACCGTAAACACTTTTCACTGAACCGGTGAAGCTCCCTCATGGCTTTACCCATATCTGGCGATGCGTACTCCGTAACAAGACTCGAAACCAATTGCCGCTTTGCAGCATCCTCGGTCGCCTGCACGCTCTCACCTAATCGCTTCAGATGCCAAACCGCGACGCCAAGTGCAATCACTGCTCCGACCACCAAACCTCGCTGTGCACTTCTAAACATCCTGAGCGTCTCTGGCCACTGCACTTCCCAAAACTTCCGATACTTTTCTAACTCCTCAGACTCACTCTCCAATTTAGCAATCCGATCTTCCATGTTCGACTGCATAGGCCCATTCATATCGTCTCCCTTCCCACGAACATTAAAAAACCAAAGGGTTACCCTTTGGTTTTGAAGCTCATCCTTAACTCGTCATGTTGCCTCAGGATTCTATCCAAACGCCGAGCGTTACCCAGCAATATTATTCCGAGCACAAGACCTGCTCCAACACACAATCCTCCAAATATACAATCCTCCAGCTCCAATTTCGATTGAAGCTGCGATCTCCCCCGCTGATTCATACCGCCTCCAATAAGGCGATAGGACACTCCAGCGGCGGGAAGGACCCGGCGCTGGGCCCTACCGACATGCTCACTTACTATTTACATAGTATCTAAATTTCAGAAAACGTCAAGCCAGACCAGATTCCATGTAGGCTAGTCCTTACTTCAGTCTCACACGCCTGACATCGATGCCCTTCCGGCAACGGCCGCATGACCAATTGATAGAGCTGGACCATTTTTAGAGCCAAATCAAAGGCCCGCTTATCGGAGAGGTCTTCACCGACATGATTTCGATAGATTCTTTTGAACTCTGTAAGCTCCTCAGGAGTTATGTGCATATGCGGCTAACTTAGAAGAACTGCTGCCGTTTGACAAGCCACTCCGACTTGTTAAACTAGAACCATGTCCGATCTCACTAAAGAATATTTTGATAAACAGCTAGGCAACCTGGCAACCAAGGCTGATTTGGCGCTGCAGACCCAAGACTTAAAGTCATACACCGATGACAAAATCGATGAGCTCGCCGGAATGGTAGAGAGACGCTTCGACGAAGTCGAACGCAAGCTGGATGTGCGGGAGGAAGTAGATCGGCTCAAGACCCAGATGAAGAAGGTCTGGGATGCTCTACATCTCGGATAGAGAGAGTCTGTTTTGGCTCGAACCTAACGAATCTTCCTTATTTCCTCAATACAATCTGTGTGTTTCACTCTCCGGTGTCCTTACTCCGTCCTCGTCACAGTGAATTTGCTCGAACCACCATCCGTGGTTATTTTTCAATCTTTTAGAACGATTATGAAGTCACCTTCGTGATTTGCTCCGCTTAATCCTTGGTGTTAGAACCTGACTTGAAGTAAATAAAAAGACCGATTTCTCGGTCAAGGAGTCCAATGTTCAGAACATTCGGTATATGACATGCCCGAATGAAGGCTAAGAATTTGGTTAATAAATTCTCCAATAGTTTCAGGTAACTGTCGAACCTTATCTCCTTCTTCCGCATCTCTACCTTCTGCTGATCCGAGTGAACCATCTGGGAGCCAGAACTTGTCACGAAGCCTGCGCAGGGACTTGGTTACCAGAGGAAGGTCGAGAAGCTTGGTAGGCCCTTCAACTCTTGTAGCAATATCTTCTGTCACTTGCATAACTTCTGCTAACGCTTTGTAGAAAGCTTCCGCTGCTTGCTGCCTGGTCCACTTTATATCCAGCACCATGCAACCACATGATAGACACTGACCAGGCTTGAGCTGTTGCAGTTGAGTTATGTGCTCGTGGTGACTTTTTGGCACAGGAAACTGCACAGTAATTTTAGCCCTGAGTTTGGGTAGTAGTACTGCTCCGCTAGATCGCTTCATCCTGTTCTCACAATCAGAACATTGCATTACATGTTCTTCTATGGCCGTAGTGTATGCCCTTAGATCATCATGACCCCAATCACCACCCTGAATGAGGCTGTGAGGATCGAGTTGGGGAGGAGTGAACGAGACACGCTCCTCTTCGCGTACGAAACCGTCAGTTCCTTTAATATAGTTAACTAGCGTGCCCTCCCAGATGCCGTCAACTTTCTCGATACAATCCTCAATCCAGAAAAAATTTTTGCCAATCCATACTGCGGATCTTGGAGTTTTTTCAAAGATTGATTTGACAGACTTAAATCCTAGAAGTGAATTTAGGTGCTTCACGAACCCTCCTACAATTAGAACTAAAAAACAAAATACCACTCAAGTGGTATTTTGTCAATGATGCTCCGCGGCTAGGACTCGAACCTAGAACCATCGCGTTAACAGCGCGCCGCTCTACCATTGAGCTACCGCGGAATTTGTTTGGACTTTAGCATTTTACCAGCAATTCCCTATTTATTCAAGTTGCCGACTCCACTCACCTTGATATAATTTTTAGCACGGTTATTTAAAAATACAGGAGGAAGTTGTGTCCCGATTAGAAGTTATTGCCGGTCCGATGTTTAGTGGAAAGTCCGAAGAAATGATCAGAAGGCTAGTGCGATCATCTTTTGCTAGAAAGGGTATTTTTACGCTACGGCCCAGGTTAGACGATCGTGTTACCAGAAATATTTTCAACTTAATTAATGAAAATAACTTCTTAAATTCTTACAAAAATATTCGCTCCGGCTTTCTCGATAATCCCGAAACGTTAAAACGGGCCATCAAAGATTTTGGCCTTCAAGTTTTAGCGATCGATGAAGCTCAATTCTTCGAACCATGGATCGTTGACATCATCAAAGAAACTTTGGACAGGTTTGCCAGGGATGATTTTCGTATCATCGTCTCTGGTCTGGATATGAACTTCCTAAAAGAGCCGTTCGGTCCGATGCCAGCCTTGATGGCCATGGCCGATGAAGTAGTGAAGCTCACCGCTATTTGTCATCGTTGCCGCACCAATCCTGCCAACCTTACTTATAAACTGGGAGACTCTAAACAGAAAGTTGAAGTCGGCGATAGCGAACTTTATCAGGCCCGTTGTCGCCATTGTCATGCTTTGCCAGATTAACCCAAGCACCCCTATGGTGCTTTTTCATTCCCTGTGGATTATTTTTTAGAACGATTTGTAGTACAATATTTATATTGAATCCCGGACGAAATAGCCCTAGCCGGTCCGGAACTCATATCTAAAAATTAACACTATAGCTTATTGCGCATGTATAACTGCGTAGCAGCTATTTCGTACGGGATGAAGAAACAAAATAGACAACAAGGTTTTACCTTAATCGAAATTTTGGTCGTTATCGGTATTATCGCTATCTTAGCCGCAGTGGTTATTGTTGCTCTTAATCCGGCAAGACAATTCGCGCAAGCCCGCAACACCCAACGCACCTCGAATGTTAATACGATCCTAAACGCCACCTGGCAACGCATGATCGATAACCGCGGTATTTGGACTATTAGCGGAGGCTGTAGCGTCGCTCTTCCCGCCACTCCTACCATCATCGGATCCGGAGCCGGCAATGTTAATCTTGAACCCTGCTTAGTACCAACTTATGTTTCTACTTTAGTTGTCGACCCCAATAACGGTACTCTCGCTTCCAGCGGCTACAGTATTTATCGCGATGTGAACGGCCGCATCGTCGTCAACGCGCCAATGGCCGAATTAGGCGACACCATCTCCGTCACTCGATAAACAAAAAGACCTCGTACGAGGTCTTTTTGTTTATCTCTAATACCCTTTTAGTTTATCCGCCTTGTGATGCTGGCGAATTTTTTCAAGGGCCTTGGCTTCAATCTGACGAATACGTTCGCGAGTAACGGCGAACACCTTCCCCACTTCTTCCAAAGTGTGCATGACGCCATCATTTAAACCAAAACGCATTTCAAGAATCTTCTGCTCGCGCGGAGTAAGGTCCTGAATAATTTCCATCAAGTGATCTTTGAGAATACGTCGCGCAGCCGAAACCGACGGTGCAATACTGTCTTCGTCCGGAATGAAGTCGGCGAGCATACTGTCTTCGTCGTCATCTCCCACTGGCGTTTCCAAAGGAATTGTATCTTGGGAAATTTTAATAATGTGACGGATTTTCTCGATGTCCATGCCCATTTCCACGGCAATTTCTTCCGGCAACGGTTCACGTCCCAAATCCTGCACCAAACGACGCACCACCTGCTGGTACTTATTGATCGTTTCTACCATGTGCACCGGAATACGAATAGTGCGGGCTTGGTCGGCTAAGGCTCGGGTGATGGCCTGACGAATCCACCACGTGGCATAAGTTGAGAATTTGTACCCGCGCTTGTAATAGAAGTTCTCCACCGAGCGCGATAATCCAATATTCCCCTCTTGAATGTGGTCAAGCAAAGTTAAATTCGCCGAACGGCCAATGTATTTTTTGGCAATCGAAACCACCAAACGCAAGTTCGATAAAATTAATTTCTGCCGAGCGGCCTCGTCACTTAACAAAATTTTCTTGGCCAGATCCACCTCTTCTTCGGCGCGCAACAACGGGTACTGTCCAATTTCACGCAAATACATCTGCACCGAGTCCGAAGAAATATCTCCTAACTCTGTTTCCAACTTCTTCTTCTCTTCAAATTCTTTGGCGCGATCCTGTTCGAAAATCTTTCCCGTTTCGATGATGTTGATATTGGAAGATTCCAAACGCTCGTAGAGTTGTTCCAACCCCTCGATATCTTTTTCGATATGAGGAAAAGCATGTAAAATTTCCGCCTCCGTGACAAATCCACGGTGACGGCCTTTGTCGATCAACTTTAAAACGTCATCTTCTTTGATGACTTGTTTAATCGCCTTAGCGGCCTTTCCCGCCCCCTTGGCTTCAGCCTTTTTCTTCGCCGGTTTCGCTTTTTTAGCCGCATCTACTTTCGGCCGCTTTACCGGCACAGTCTTTTTGGCCTTTTTATTTTTTTTGTTTTTCGCCATAGTTATATTTTGATCTGATTAAGACGACTGGCTGTTTCCTGAAACTGTCCCACTAAGCCGGAAACTACCTCTTGATTTTTATTCTTCTCCGCCTGCTTGATGGCGAATTCCAGGTCAGCGAGTTTAGCATTAATCGTTCTTCGCCAGAGCTGGTTCAGAATCGACATGAACTCAAGCTCTAGGTCATAATCCGTAAACCCTTGCCACAATTCCTGCGCCTGCAGATAGAGCCGTTCCAGGTACATCGGCGATTGCTCGCCGCCTTCCGGCATCTTCTGCACCATATAATCCATCACTGGACCTTGTTGCTGTTCGTTAATATAATTTTTAAAAATATTGAAAAAAGAATGCAAAGCTAAAATCTCTATCTCCTTTTCACTCAAAACCGAGGAGACCATTGTGATCAACTGCGGCTTAATCATTAATAAAGATACGAGATAATCTTCTAAAACACTTAACTTGGCTGTGGCCAAGAAAGCTTGCTTGTCCTGTAAGGATTTGCCCGCCTGCATCGCCGGCCCAATGGCCATCTTGTCCATCTGCTCCCAAAGCAAATCGTCTTTTACTTTTAAATGCATGGCTAATTCGGCAATCCAATGAGACTGCTCAACGCGATTGGGAATACTTTTTAAAATGGGCAAAACTTTTTCGGTGATCATTTTTTTGCCCGTCCCCGTAGCCACGTCGAAAGTTTTCAAAGCATTTTGCAGATAGAAACCAAAGATCGGTTGCGGAGCTTGCAAACGTTCCTGCCACTTCTCACCGTACTTCTGCACGTAATCCGCCGGATCTTTGCACAACGGATCATCGAGACTGACTACCGCCAAATTAAAACTTTGTTGTAAGGCGGAAGCAATTCCTCGCTCCATCGCCTGGCGTCCCGCCGAATCCGCATCAAAACACAAATCAAGGTTCTGGGTGTAGCGTTTGATGATCTTGAGATGCTGATCAGTCAGAGCCGTTCCCGAAGAAGCCACCACATTGGCTGCTCCGGCTTGGTGCGACATAATCACATCCATATTGCCCTCGACGACCACGCAGCGATTATGCTGTTTGATGCTTAACTTGGCCTTCTCGAGACCATATAGAATACGACTCTTGTCGTAAAGAATCGTCTGTGGAGTGTTCACATACTTGGCCAGTTCATCCGCGGCCTTCTTGCCAAAGATGCGTCCCGTGAAGCCCACGATTTGACCATTAACATCGGCGATCGGAAACATCACCCGCGAACGAAAGCGATCATAAATCCCGCCGCGATCTCTCTTGATCGCCATGCCGGAATCAATGATCTCCTGTTCGGTATAACCGCGATCCCGCAAAAAGGAAATGAGACTATCCCAAGATTCTGGAGCATAGCCTAAGCGAAAGTTCTTCGCCGTTTCTTCCTGCAAGCCTCGGCCTTGCAGATAAGACTGTACTTTTTTGCCGGTGTTCGATTCCAACTGCTTTTGAAAAAACTTGGCAGACCACTCGCAAACTTCATAGAGTCGAGTCTTCGAATCCTGAAAGGTGCGATCAAACTTTTCTAGTTCGATTCCAGCCCGCTTGGCTAAAATCCGTAAGGCCTCCGGAAAATCCACACTCTCTACCTCCTGCACGAAAGCAAACTGGTCGCCTCCTTTTGAGCAACCAAAACAGTGCCAAATTTGGCGACTGGGTGAGATATAGAAAGAGGGGGTCTTTTCGTTGTGAAAAGGACAGTTGGCTTTGTAATTGACCCCGGCCTTATGTACCTTCAAATAACTGGAGATAAGTTCGACAATATCCACACGGTCCTTGATTTTTTCGATATTGCCATCCATTCCAAAATAGAGAAATTTTTACAAATTAGCTTAAAATTAAGCTTAAACAACAGCTTTTAAAGCTGCAGAAATTCCATTATAACACAAGACCTTTTGTAAAACAATCATTCGAGGTCTATATTTTTACTTGGCCACACCTGCTAATTCCTGGTCGATAATAGCCTTAAAAGTAGCAAAGGGTTGGGCACCGATTACCCTTCTACCGTTAACAAACAAAGTTGGTGTGCCACTCACTCCAAGCGCTGATCCAGCCTGTAAGTCTTTACTTACTTCTTCTTTATATTTTCCTGAATCTAAACACTGATTAAATTGGGCTGTATTTAAATTGGTTTCCTGGGCCCATTTTTTCAATTCCGGAACACCATAGCTCACCGTACCCTGTCCTTGCAAAGCTTGAGCCGAAAAAATCTTGTCGTGATACTCCCAGAACTTGCCCTGATCATCCGCACACTCCGCGGCTTGAGCCGACGGTTCTGCGGCCGGATGAAAATCCAAAGGAAAATCACGAAAAACTAATTTTACCTTTCCAGTATCAATATATTCTTTTTTAATTTGCACATAAGCATCCTCCCAGAATTTGCGGCAAAACGGACATTGAAAATCACTGAATTCCACAATCGTCACCGTGGCATTGGGATGGCCCAGAACAGGATCGTCATCCACACTAACATCTGCTTTCCCCTCTTCGTCTCCCTGGACAATTTGCGCTCCTTTATTCGTGTCGGCACTGCCTAATTTATCTCGATTAACATACAACAGCGTGCCGGAGACGAGCACCGCCGCGATTAAAATCGCCACGGGCAAAATTAGCTTATTAATATCTAGGGAAGAAGATCTCTTTTCAGTGGCCGCACTACTGCCTTCAGGGATAATTTCGATGTCCATAGAAATAGATAATTAGATCAAAATATTATTATCTATCAGTATATCTGAAGTAAATTTTAAAATCAAAGAACACAAGGGCAACCTCTCTGAATATGAATTCTATATGAGAGCATAGCGCAAACTAAATGAGAATATGATGAACCCCGCCCATGTCTAAACATGGGCGGGGTGAACCTACTTTTTGCTATTTTTTTCTAGGTATTTTCGCCCATGTCCCACTTGGGTATTAATCATTAATCCCAATGCACACATTGGACAATCTTTTTCTTCATACGATTCCAGGGGCAAAATTCCCAGGCTGGAAAATGGCACCCCGAGAGTTTCGGCATTTACTCTTTGTGCATCTCGATTAACCATCGCGCTCGCCGCCACCACTTTTCCTCCGACTTCCTGTACCGTGGCGATAACTTTTTTTAAAGATCCGCCCGTAGTGGTTAGGTCTTCTAAAGCCAAAACATTTTTCCCAGCCACAAATAATTCGTGTCCGCGTGTAAACTTTTGCTGATCGTTAATCTTTTCGGTATATACTCCCAAAACTTTGCGCCCTAGTAACTGCGAGAGGTGATAAGCCGTCCATTGAGATAAAATAATACCCCCAAGAGCGGGGGCCACGACTACTTCTATTGGATATTCTCGATTAACTTCCGCCAAAAGCTGACCGATACGAGCCGTTTCTTCCGTATGCGGAAAGAGGGCATCTTTATTAATATAAGTGCGCAGGTGCCGTCCGGAGGTACCCACAAAATGCCCATCCCCCAATATCGCGCCTACTCTTTTTAAGATCTCGATGACGTCCGTCATTGAGATTTAGTATATCTTAATGATGACTAAACACCAACTGAACCAAAAACCGCCTAGCGGCGGTTTTTGGTTCAGTGATCATCTTAGGGGTTAGCATTGCTCATGTCTTGCTGAACCTCTGAAACAGTAAGTACTCGATCGTAAAGGTGAACCTCATCGATCTTGCCGTTAAAGTATTGACCAATTCCCCCGTAAGCACCAATGGTAGTAGGAAAGGCAGTGGAGGTCGGTGTACCACTATTCTGATTGGCACTTCCCGAAAGCGCGCCGTTGACATAAAGGTTGGCCGTGCCAGTCGCAGTTCTCGTCACACAAACATGGGTCCAAGTGTTATTTAGAAGAGCATTATCTACCGAGCCGACGGTTGTCCCACCATTACTCGTAAAGTACACTCTATGATCATAGCCCCGGGCCAAAAGACCAAATCTGGTATTATCGACAACAGAGTTAAAGCCAGAGGGATAATTTGAGTAAATCCAGGCACAAGCACTAATCGTCCCAGTACTAATAAGGTTACTACCAAGATTCACATAGTCATTGGTTCCGTCGAACAACAATCCGCCGCCACTTTTCCCTGTAGTCCAGGCAGGACCATTGGTGAGGGTGCCGAGATGGCCATTGCCGGAAGAGTCCTCAGCGACAGTGCCAGAACCTTCGGAAAAGGTATAAGAGGAGATCAAGCCACTGGGCAAAGGACTTTGTATAACGTTGTAGGTAGCCGTGTACGATTGGGCACTGGTGGGGACAGTGATAGTATGTAATCTCGCTTCTCCGTCAGACCAGGCAACAAAGTTGTACGAAGTGAGTCCTTGGTTTTGATCCGGAGCTTCCATGGTATGCTGGAAACCAATTAAGGTATCGAGTACAAACGGAGCGGTCTTGCTAATACCATCAAGCTTCAAAGTTAGTCCGCTCGGCGAGGTATTAAAGCTAAGGTTAACTTTATCGGGATAAACAACCACCGACTTCGTGTCAGTCAGACTATTAGAATCAGTCACCGTTAATTTAAACTCGTAACGAGTATTGCCCTGAAAATCATGGCCGCTAGTAGGAACGGTGAAGCTTCCTGAAGTCACCCCCATAAAAGTCGGCCCAGGGTGGACATGTCCCTCGTGCAGAAAATTAACTTCCCAGGAAAACGTACTCTCCGGCAATGTACCGTCTTCTAAATCAGTGGCTTGTCCAGAAAAACTGATCACATCCCCCGCTCGAAATAGAGCATTGTTCTGCGGGGTAAGAATAGTTGCGGTCGGTTTGCTTCCTACCGTTACATAGACCGGTTCAGCCAGAGTAGTGTTAATGCTGTCAGAAACCGCCAGTCGCACAGTATACTGCCCAGCTTGAGTATAGACATGGCTGGGATTGGCGGCAGTAGATGAGGCCGTATCTCCGAAAGTCCAAAGATAGGTGAGGGGTTGATTTTCGGGATCAGACGAACCAGTGCTAGAGAAATCCACCGTCAGAGGTGCCGGACCAGAATCGGGATTAGCCGCAGCCATGGCTACCGGCGGCTGGTTAGTCTGAACATAGCGGATTCTTCGCACCTTACTTATGCCATCAGAGATTCCCAAATCCACATAATACAACGCCCCATCCGGACCCTCTGATAAGTAAACAATGTCTCCGTAGGGTCCGTCCAAAGAACCATCAATCGGTTCGAAGTTTTGGGTACTCACCACATTACCATTGACATCGAGCACGAGACGTCTAATCCAATTTTGAGCATAGTCTGCGTAAAAATAGTTACCTTGGTATTCGGATGGATATTGAGTGCCGTGATAAATAAACCCTCCGGTAATCGAAGCATCGCGATTATTGTGAGGATACCAGAAGAGCGCATCAGTGTAGGCAGGATTGCCGCAGGCACCCTCGCAATTTGGCCAACCATAGTTAGCGCCAGCCACTCCGATATTGACTTCTTCTTTAGCCACGGCCGGATCGTTTCCACCGACATCAGCAATATAGAATCTTCCCGTGGGGATATCGTAATACGCTCGGAACGGATTACGCAATCCATAAGCCCAGATGGCTTCCAGGTTGGGACCGGCACCATCATCGAATGGATTATCGGTGGGGATGGTTCCGTCTGAATTGATGCGCAGAATCTTTCCGTGATAAGTAGTGAGCAGTTGCGAGTCAGACGGAACAAAATGTTCGCCCACTGTGACGTACAGCTTCCCATCATTTCCAAAATTCAGAGCCCCACCATGGTGTTGAACATCGGCATCGACAATGTCTTGCCAAACAACGAATTCGCTTCCCGAGACAGTAGCATTACCACTGGCTGTAAAGCGCGACACTCGGTCACGGTTAGGAGAGCCCAAAGTATAAAACACGTAGTAGTATCCGTTGGTCGCAAAATTAGGGTCAAGAACCACATCCATCAAACCCTGCTCACCCAGAGATGTACCAATATTACTCAACAGTAAGAAAGGGGTTGGATCCGGTTGGGTGGCACCCGGCTGAACCACACGAATCACCCCGCCAAGCTCGGCCAAAAGCATTCTACCGTCTGGCAAAAACTCAAGATTAGTAGCAAAGTTCGTTCCAGTGACGACAATTTCGTTCTGGAAAAATCCGGCATTAAACACAGTCACATTAACTGGGGACGAGACGGTGATGTTAACAGCCGCATCCCTAGCGCGCGCAGTCAAAGTGTGCGACCCATTGGAAGTAGGAATAGTATCCCAAGAAATGGTATACGGAGCATTGGTGTCTTCCACACCAAGATCCGCTCCATCTAACAAAAACTGCACACCAGACACTCCGACATTATCCGCCGCCGTCGCGGTAAGCGTCACAAAACCAGAAAGCTGTGCTCCACTTGTCGGAGAAGTAACCGAGACCGTCGGAGGAGTAGCGTCGCTAGGAATAGTGCCATTGGAGTTATAGACCGATAAAACCTCTTGGAAAGACAGTGGGCGGTTATATATTTTTAATTCGTCCACATTACCGTACAAATTCATTCCTCCGATACTGCTATACTGGCCAATAGTGGCCGGAAAAGCAGTAGCTGTAGCTGTTCCGATATTTTGATTGATAGTTCCCGACAAAACCCCATTTACATAGAACGTGCCGGTATTACTGGTTCGAATAAAGCAGAAATGATTCCAAACATTGGACGGGAACTGGCTAGATACAGCAGTGAACATCCCATTACTGGTACCGAGCAAAGTTAAAGCATTGGAATCATACGTATCCACCACAATAGAGAATCTGGTATTATCCAAAACGTCATTAAACCGAACAGGGGCGCCAGAGCGCTGAAACAGCCAGGCACAAACCGTGAGGTCCTGGGTGCCGATAATCGTGTCATTCAATACGACATGGTCATTAACTCCGTCGAAACTTAAAGCCCCCGCCCCAATTTTGCCTGCAATCCAAGTTGGCCCGTTCACCAAAGTACCATTGTTATCATTGCCGGAGGTATCTACCGCTAATGTACCCGTGCCAACATCTAGAGGATAGGAGCCGACTAGACCTGGCAGCTCACTGCTCGGTGGATTTACGGTAACCACCGCATCATCGCTCGTCGACAAGGCCGAATCATCGGCGGTTAATCTTAAAGTGTATATACCCTCATCAGAAAAAGTGACGGTAGTATCTACCGCACCAGCATTACCAAAAGTCACTGTGCCCGGACCGCTAATCTTCGTCCAGATCGTAGTCACCGTAGATGGCGGATTCGGCAACCCATCATCACTAACCATACCGTCTAAATTGGCGACACTGCCCGAAGCAATACTCTGATCGTTCCCCGCACTTACTAACGGCGCATCATTAGTCTGCACCGGTGTCGTGAAAGTGAAATCAAGAGATTGGCCAAGATTATTGGACGCATCTCGCGAACGGACCTGATAATGATACAAAGTATTGGGCGCAAGACCATTCAAAACCACGCTATGGCTAGCAGTCAAAGTACTATTGAGTGTGCTCAAAGAGCCATACCCCGTGGTAAGACCAAAAGCCACCTGGGAATCGGCAGGCTCATCCGTCGTCCAGTTAATAGTGGCCGAATTGTAAGTCACGGGGGAGGCACTAACGGCAGAGATCATCGGAGCCGTTGTATCTGGCGGAGCACCGGTATCATTGTAAACATCAGTCACCTCTTGAGAAGTAAGCACCTGGTTATATATTCTCACTTCGTCAATCTTGCCATTAAAATATTGCCCAACTCCGCCGTAGGCACCAATAGTAGTTGGGAAAGCCGTCGAGAGCGGATTACCGGTGCTTTGGTTTGGTGTACCAGATAAAACTCCGTTCACATAAACATTTCCGGTCCCGCCGGCTGTTCTGGTTACACATATATGCGTCCATGTATTATTTGGAACGCTATTATTGGCCGATACGGCGGAAGCACCACCGTTACTGGTAAAGTACACCGCATGATTAAACCCACGGACATACAAACCAAAACGCGTATTATCAAGTACAGAAGTAAATCCGCTTGGTAAATTAGAATACACCCAAGCGCAGGCACTAACTGCTCCAGTACTAACTAGGCTATTACCGAGATTAACGTAGTCATTATTTCCATCAAAAGAGAGGCCGCCGCCGATTTTCCCCATGGTCCAGACTGGGCCATTGGTAAGTGTACCGGTATTACTATTACCCGAAGCGTCGACCGTAGTGGTACCGGAGCCTTCCGAGAAAGGATAAGCGGCAATGGGACTGGGCGCAGCCAAAGCATTCTCGGGCAAAAGATTAACAGTAGAAATTACAGTCGACCCTATCACTAACATAACAAGCATCTGACGCAAAGATTTATTTTGCATTGTTTTATTTAAATAAAATTATACCAATCAACGATTATAATAAATCACAAAAAAACTTGCAAATCATGAAGACAAAATAAGACCCCCGAGAGCGAGGGCCACCACGACTTCGATCGGATATCGGCCTAATTCGTCCAGTCAAATTCCACTACATTGGAGACGAGCGTCCCCTTCCATACATTTTCCATTATGCCACTTTCCTCTGAATCTTTGGCCTTCCAATAATCTTTCTTGCTCGTCCACTCCACTTGCGCCATATACTTTCCCGGAGCTAGATTACTAAAATAATAAATTCCCCAACTCAAGACGCCGCCGCTCTTTTTATGTGTTCTTAGACTACTCGCAAATTCCTTTTCTTCTCCCGGTGCCAAGCGCACATAGTAGTCTTGGTAGATACTGGAATCAAACCTCATCGCCGCCAAGTCATCTTCGGCTTTAATCGTCTGACCAGCCGCATCTTTTAAAACTAGGTAGGAGGGCTGCAAAACGCTGTTTTCCAAAAAGACTTTCTCGGTGGACGAGTTGTTACGAATAACCGCCACGAGTTCTCCATTCTCTCCCACCCTTAAACTTAAAGTCAACGGGTTTTCTGCTGCGTTTTCCATATTAAAAATTGTACCCCATTCTGATTTGGCAATCAAAAAGCCACCGACGATCAATCCTGCCACAATCCAGCTGTAGATCATTTTTCTCATAGCCTTTAATATAGTATACCGCAAGCGCGAGTAGGCACAATGAAGATTTTTCGCCCTCCTCTCCTTCGTCTCTTCTCTCACCAAAAAGAAAAGGGCTTAATCAAAAAGCCGACGTTTAGTCGACTACAAAGGTCGGATTTCTCCGATAACTTTGGTAAATACTCTTACTCCTTGGTATTCAGTGGGAAAGGGAATATTGCCCGGTAATGGTTCTCGAAACCCGACCAAAAGACAAAAATCATCTTTAGTATCTGGACTGGCCTCTTTATCACAAATACTAACCATGGAAATCCCGCACGAATTTACATAATTCGAATACGGATGAGCAAAAAAATATTCCTTCACAAATTCCCCGTTAATACGCTTAACATCTTCGAACAAAAAACCCATTTCTCTCTCCTTCAAAAAGTACTCTTCACACTTTATCACTCCTTAAATTGCGGGTAAAGGCTTGCGTCTACTGCATTACGGGGCCGGAAGATGGCCGACCGATTGCCAAGCCTTGATGGCCTCGAGAGGATAAAGGAGCATGATGACATTCAGAGCGAGATTATCGCGCACCCAGAAAAGTGTGCCCAGCTCCATAGCGATAATCAAAACTACCGTAAGCCAAACCGGGAATTTATAAGCAAGATAAAAACCAAATCCAGCCATGAACACATCGCTAAGCGAGTTAAAGACACTATCTCCCACATAGCCCAACGAGATGGTCACTTCGCGGTAGCGGTTAATAATGAGCGGAGAATTTTCCAGAATTTCCCAACCCGCTTCCAAAAGCAACGCCCCAATGAACCGGTATTTCAAGGGTAGTCTTCTGGCCACCAGCCACAAGAAGGCATAAAACAGCATGCCATGGATGATATGCGAAAAAGTGTACGGATCGGCAAAGCGCTGAGACTGTTCACTACTCCACACATCCGCTTCCCAAAGACCCGGCTTCCCATCCGGTCCCCACGGCAACCGGCCCATCGAAAATTCCACCGCGGCCGTCACCGCCAAGATCACCACCACTGCCACAATAATCCATTTATATTTTTTCATTTTATCGATCATTGATAGATAGTCTAAAAATGGATATGAAATCCCTATCTTCCATAGTCAAAGCATAACAAAACCAAGCATTTTTCAATAGTTAACATATGTTAACTATTGATTCTGCGGAGAGAGTGAGATTTCTCTTCCTCCGAAAATTTCTGATGCCTTTGGCATATCGAAATTTTCTCCTCCAGAGTCCGGGTTTTCTAAAAAGTGAAACTATTCACTTTTTCTCAATACCCTTCGAATCACACTCCAATCATAACAAATAATAAAGAGTGGCTAAAGCCACTCTTTATTATTGATGCGGAGAGAGTGAGATTCGAACTCACGAGGGTCGTGAGACCCTGGCGGTTTAGTAAACCGCTGCTTTCAGCCACTCAGCCATCTCTCCAATAAATTGCGAAAATGCCTTCCACTAACGCTTCACCGGCGTTCCCTGATGGAAAAACATCTGCCAATTATCGTTCGTCTTTTTCCAGATTGAACTTCGGAGCGAGGTTACCTTATCGGTATCGTTAATCGTCCTTTCTGTTTTAAAAGTCGTTAATACAAAATTTTCGGACAGCTCTCTTGCTTGAAAGTCGCTTACGATAAACACAACCTTATCTGTAGATGTCGAAAGATTCTCAAGTGTATCTGCTTTTTTATACAAAGAGCCGGAACTCCCGAACTCCATAAAATCGTCAGTAAGCAATTTATCCAACCGCTCGCGAGAAGACCGCACTTCTGGTTCAAGAAGTGACATTTCGAGTTCGTAAAAAGTTTTATTTAAATCGTCCATATCTTTCAAAAACACTTGCGGAGGCGAGAGGATATCTCCTTCGGCTCTCGGCTCGCCGTCGCTCGCCTCGGCCTAGGCACCGCCTCGCGGTGTCGCCTACTAGCGACACATCTCTCCGGCGTTCGAATCCTCTCTCTAGTCTCCAGAATAGCATAAAA
>JAUSIQ010000020.1 GCA_030647955.1 bacterium
CACGATCCCGAGGAAAGAAGAAATAATATCGCCGGAATCTTTTCCTGCGCAAAAACCGCTCAACTTAATGGAAAAACGGTTTTATTGATCGACGACGTTTGCACCACCGGTTCTACGCTTAATGCCTGCGCAGAGGTACTTAAAGCGGCCGGAGCCGAAAAAGTGATTGGCCTCGTCGTTGCGAAAGGGTAAAATTTGTGATAAAATATATTGAAATTTATGCTTCGCCGAGTAATGGAGAGGTGTCAGAGTGGCCGAATGAGCATCTTTGCTAAAGATGTAAGGGTGAAAGCCCTTCGAGGGTTCGAATCCCTCCCTCTCCGCCAATTAATATAAATGGGCCTCAAGGCCCATTTATATTAATATCGCGTTGAGAAGAGAGGGAGGGATTCGAACGCCGGAGCGATGTGTTCGCAGCAACGAACACCGCGAGGCGGTGCCTAGCCCGAGGAGCGCGACGGCGCGACGAGAGGCGAAGGCGAATCCCTCCCAACCCGAGATTCGAGGGAGCAGGAATTCCTCTCTTTTTTACGTTGCTCTTGCAGAACTTTTATTTTATGGTATAATACGGTTACCATGACAAAGGGGGTAGGGATGCAGACTACACTGAAGGTTGTCACCATTTTTTCAATCCTTCTCACCTTGGTTTCTGCGAAGCTTTGGTGGAATGCGTCAGAGGAGGTCCAGAACCTCAAAATTAGCCTGGCAGTTGAGCGGTTCAATGTCCAGGAAAACAATTCTTATCCAGCAACTGCCACCGCAGGAGAACACCCGAAATTTTGCCACATTAGATGTCTCAAAGATGACTGCGGGTGTGGTTGTCATGGTTCTAAGCCTGGTCAAAAATCTGGTAAGTCGTGTACCTGCGTACGTGGATGACAGACAGAATCTTGAAGCGGTGCGATAACCTCGCCCGCTTTTTAATTCTCCAAAAACACCGCTCTCTGTGGCGGTGTTTTTGCTGCGCCCTATTCGTTAGGCGTAGGAGATGGGGACGGAGTTTGGGTTGAGGTAGAAGACTCAGTCGGAGACGATGTTGGAGTTAAGCTTGGCGTTGGGGCAGATGTAACGCTCGGACTCGGAGTAGTTAAGCAGCGCCTAGCCGGGAGTGGAAGGTCTTTGGGTCTGCCAAGATTACTTAATGCCTTAAAAATGCCTTTCTCTGCGGCCGCTTTCGCCACCGGATTCATGCTATCATAAGCATCTTGTATGGCTTGGCGAGCCTGAACAATACCCACAACGGCATCGCAAATATTCTGTTCAGGCAATGTTTCAACCCAAGCCAATAAGGTAGCCAAGGCCGAATCAATGTTGTCTAAATATTTCTGCTTATCATCGGAATTCATATTGCCGGGTGCTCTTAGTGCCTCTTCATAAGCCTTAACCGCTTTGAACAAAGCCGAATAGTACCTGCGCTCTGCGGAATTATTTATATCGCGAAGAACATCTTTAAGATCCCTGCCGACATGAAACTTCCTTCCCCCTTCGTCAACAGGACGTCCAAATGCCGCCATATACAGCTGCTCAAGCGTTGAATCGTTAACTTTAGCCGCATCTTCTTGTGCGCTTACCGAACTTAAATTATTAGCCGTAATAAAGCCGGCTACCAAGCCAAAGGACAAAAAGATGCCCATGGCAATAAAAAGTGATTTTTTTGTATACATATAAGGCAGTATATTTTAGTGGCAAAAAAATTGCAAAGATATTATCCACATACAGGCTCTGATCGTCTCCTGTCCCTCCCTGAGCAATACGGCCACCACCGTGGAGTATTGCTCAGACCTGGAAATTTAAGCTCAAAAATGGTAGAATATATAAATTGGTTAAGATTAGGAGAGGTGGCAGAGTGGTCTAACGCGCCGCACTTGAAATGCGGTGTAGGGGTAACCCTACCGTGAGTTCGAATCTCACCCTCTCCGCCTTCGCTCGCCGAAGCGAGCTACGGTCGCACGTCGCCATAGCTTTAGCGACGGCACGCGGACGCAGTCCGCTGGAGATCGCGAAGGAGAGATCAATTTTAAAAAAGCTCCGCACTATCCCCCTACTACAGGAATGGTCACAGAGCTTGAGAAGAAAAAATTCGCTGCGAAACAAAATAGTTCACAATACTAAACAGAACAGTGAGGACTAATTGAGCCGCTAAATACCAGACGTGAAAATATTCTACCAAGACGAAAAGCAAACCAGTGTTCGCAATAAGAAATACTGCGGCTGCTAGAAAATATTGCACGAGTTGTCGAGGAACGGCTTGAGTACTTTTATCCTGAAAAGTCCAAATCTTTTGAAGCGTAAAGCTGGATACGGAGTTAATAACAAAGGCCGCTACCGCCGAAGCGATGTACCAAACCCCTATCCATTCAGTAAGGACATAGATAGTGATATAGTACAAAAGAACACCAGTGGCTCCAGCAGCGCCGAAACGGATGATCTGTAAAAGTCGGGACACGGGTGCTCCTCCTTTGCTTAAATTTTTACCATTTAAATTGCTATCTCGTCAATCAAAAAATTATGTCTGATTTAAGAGAAAAAATTTCTGGCCAGATCACTCCCGAAGAGCAAGCGGCCAACAAATCCCTCTTTGTTATTATTGGGATTATTTTCGTTTTGATCGGAGTCGCTTTTATCGTCTTCCAGCAAAGCACCATTACCGGTATTTTCTTCTTTCTAGTCGTTTTTGTAATGTTTATCGTAGGCTTTAAAAAGAAAGTGGCCATCGATTGGGAGCTGGGGCCACTGGGTATTACCATTGACGACGTCTCTCACCGTTATACCGATTTAAAGTCATTTTGGGTTGAATATGAGCCTCAACAGCTGAAGGAGTTGAGTTTTCAGAGTAAAAAGTGGTACCATTCCTACATTAAAATACCCCTCCGCAAAGAAAACCCCTTGGAAATTAGAGAGTATTTATTAGCTTTTCTACCGGAAGAAAGGCATGAGGACACTATTATCGAGGTTATCATCCGAAAGTTAGGAATTTAGAATGCCCCTGTCGTTCAATGGATAGGACGCAGGATTGCGGATCCTGTAATCGAAGTTCGAATCTTCGTGGGGGCACCAGGCTGTAGATTAAAAAGAATGGCTATATGTCGGTAATTTTTCAAAATATTATTCTCGGTATATCATTGGCCGCACCTATTGGCCCCGCAAATATTGCTATTATTAAAAAAGGGCTTAACGCAGGTTTCATTTCGGGGTTTATCCTCGGCATAGGCGTAGTTACAGCAGACATATTCTATTTGCTTCTCATATATTTTGGGTTATCCCGAATATTAAACATTCCAATAATACAAAGTGTAACTTGGATATTCGGGTCAATCATTCTGCTTTACTTAGGATATCAAAGCATAAAGGAAAATTTTAGAAGAATAGATCTCGAGGATCAGAGATCGGTTGAGAAAAATTCTTTTATTGATGGTTTTTTGATTAACATATCCAACCCAATGACAATTGTATGGTGGATAGGAGTTTTTGGTTCCGCTTTAACAGAATCCTTGAATAAATCAGTGGATAAGTTTTCAGCCTTACTCCACAGTATGGCTATCATAGTGGGTCTCCTTGCTTGGGTCTTTACGGTTGCTTTGCTTACAAATTGGGGTAAAAAATTTCTTAATGAAAAAAGCATGGGTTATATCTCACTCATTGCCGGCGCTTTCTTGGTCGCATTTGGATTAAAATTCGGCTACAATGGGCTGATATCAATTTTTGACTTGTAATGAACTAAGTCCCATAAACTTGCCGCCACTCCCCGCGAGCGACTGCGAGCTGAGAGGCAAAGACGAATCTTCCTAATCCAAGCACCAATGTTAGATCTCGCTACGCCAATTGAAAAGCTCCCGAAGGTGGGGCCGCGGAATCTGCCGCGAATCAAAAAGCTCGGCATTAAAACCATCAGAGATCTCCTGTGGCATTTTCCCACCCGCTACGAGGACTATAGCCTCATCAGACCCATCTCCAGCGTTAACCGCGATGAGAACGTGAACATTCAAGGGCGAGTAGTAAAAATTGATACCCAGAGAAGCTGGAAAAAAAGACTGACTATTACTCACGCCATCATCGAGGATGACAGTGCCGCTATTCGCGCGGTATGGTTTAATCGTCCCTACATTGCCGAAACCCTTTCCTTGGATTCAGAAGTCAGTTTGGCCGGAAAAGTAAAACTAGATAAAAATGGCTTATTTCTCGCCAGTCCTTCATTTGAAAAAATTACTTCTCGCACCATGGACCAAGGACTAACTCATACCGGTCGCCTGGTTCCAGTCTATCCCGAAACCTATGGCATCACCTCAAAATACCTCCGCTTCTTGATTAGGCCATTATTGCCTTTAGTCAAAGACATTCCCGATCCTCTTCCGGCCGCCATCGCCGAGAAATATAATTTACCGAGTTTAGGTGAAGCCATTGCGCGACTGCACTTCCCCACCGAACTGACCGATACCACTCAAGCGAAAAAAAGAATCGCCTTCGACGAATTACTTTTATTCCAATTAAAATCGATTATCAGCCGCCGCCAACTGATGAAACTCAAAGCTCCTTCGATTACCTTTAACTCCGAGCAAATTAAAAGCTTGGTATCCTCTCTGCCTTTTGAATTAACTGACGACCAACGCCTGTGCAGTTTTGAAATCCTCAAGGATATCGAGAAGTCTTATCCCATGAATCGGCTTTTAAATGGAGACGTAGGTTCAGGCAAAACCGTCGTAGCACTCTTGGCTGCCTATCAGGCCGCTACCCAAGGACATCAAAGTGTCTTTATGGTTCCGACCGAAATTCTCGCTCACCAGCATTTCAAAAACATTACTACCCTGCTCAAAAATACCTCCTTGAGAATTGGCTTACTCACAGGTAGCAAGGCCAAACAGTGGCCCATCGATGCCATCACCGAAGAAGAGATCAGCAAAAAGATGATGCTCGATAAAATCGATCACGGAGGGGTGGATATTGTCATTGGTACGCACGCCGTAATACAGAAAGGAGTGCAGTTCAAAAATCTGGCCTTAGTAATTATCGACGAACAACACCGTTTTGGCGTACAACAGCGTATGGCTCTTGTTAAACAGGAGGCTAACAAGGCTGTCCCCCACTTACTCTCGATGACCGCCACCCCTATCCCCCGCACCCTAGCCTTAACCATTTATGGCGATCTCGACATCTCCCTTATCAAAGAAAAACCAAAAAACCGCAAAAAAATTATCACCAAAGTCGTGAACGAAAAAGAGAAACGCCAGGCTTATCAGTTCATTGACCAAGAGATTAATGCCGGACGGCAAGTCTTTGTGATCTGTCCGCGCATTGAGTTAAGTAATCCCCAAGATGCGGTAAAGACTCGGGCTACTCAAAACAAGATGAATATACTCTGGGCGGAAGTGAAAGCGGTTACCGAAGAATACGAAAAACTTTCTAAAGATATTTTTCCGCATCGCCGCATTGTCATGCTGCACGGCAAAATGAAACCAGCCGAAAAGGAAAAGATCATGGCCGACTTTAAAAACAATCTTTACGATATCATGGTAGCCACTTCCGTTGTCGAGGTCGGCATTGATATTCCGAATGCTTCGGTGATGTTCATCGAAAACGCCGAACGGTTTGGCTTGGCACAGTTGCATCAATTTCGTGGACGCGTCGGGCGCGCTGAACATCAATCACATTGTTTGCTAATTAATGGCGGGAATCAGCAGTTTGAGAATCGCCGACTTAAGGCACTGGAAAACTACGACGATGGATTTAAATTAGCCGAACAGGATTTGCAGTTGCGAGGACCGGGAGAATTTGTCGGCACGAAACAATCGGGGATCCCCGATTTGGCCATGGCTTCTTTGACGGACTTAGATCTAATTAAAAAAGCTCGGCTCGAGGCCAAGCTCTTACTAAAATCTGACCCGGGATTAAAAGACTATCCTCTCTTGAGGGCCAATCTGGCCCAGTTTCAAAAAATCCGCCACTTTGAGTAGAACTAATCGGGATCGATACGCATCCTTTTTAAAAAGGTCTTATCGTCCTCGCTAAAACCGGCATTTTCGGTAAGAAGGGCGAGGGGCTTTTTCTTGGGATACTGATTATCAAAAGAAATTGATGCCTGCATCGCTGCATATGGTATGTAGATTTTTAATCCGCACAAACTGCAATAAACCCCCAAGATCACGCCACTTTTTTTATCCGAGACGAGAAACCACTTTAACCTGTCCTCTTCGCATCCACAAAGAGGCTCCTTAAACTGGATGTCAATTTTTTTAAACACAGTCCACCTGCTTTCAATTCTTGCTTAATAAATTTATATCACCGCTTGATCGATAAGTCCACAAAATGTTAGGACTTCCTATTCAACATATACTTAGGAGTAACCCAAAAACCCAGATACTTTCCGAGCATCAGGCGAGTTTGCGCTTCGATTCCGGGAAAAGCTCCCAATAGAATAGTGGTGATCGGAAACAATATCCACTGTGCCACCATCCAAACGTAACTGAAGCGACGATACTGCGGAGGACGCGGAGGCAGTAAAACCAAGGAGAGGACGGCCGAAGAGATCATGCCGACCATCGCCAAGGACATAATGGTGCGGGTTAGCTGCGGCAGATTTAAAGACAAAACGGTTTGATTGAATTCCGGACCACCCGCCCAGACCGGCAACCATCCGAGCATAAAGATAATCAGCGCATTGGTCGCCCAAGAATGGAATCCTTCCAAGACGTTAAAAACATAATAGATCTTTTTGCGTAATGGGATCTGCTTATTTTTATGAAACCCGAATAAAAAGTACGGAACATTTTCTACTCCATAACCCCAGCGGCGCTGTTGCTTATAAATATTTTTGAGCGTCTGCCAAAAAGTAGGCGTAACATTAGCATCCATGGCCACAGAATAAAACATCGGTGTTACGCGGTACTGCCCATTGTAACGCAAAAAGCACTGCCAAAAGACACGTGAATCTTCTGAAACCATATTAGTTTGCCAAAAGTCGATGTCCACCAAAGCTTGAAAAGGCATAGAGTGACTAGAGAAGGTGGTCAGACGTTCCGGTCTTTCCTGTTGAATGGTGTGCCAGAAGGTCGCTGAGAAAGCAACCACTCGCGCCAAAGCCGGAGCTTCCCAGATATTATTCGTGTAAAGAGGGATCGGTTGAAAAGAAGTATGTAAAGAGTCGGGGGTAGTGAGGTAGAGATGCGTCAAAAGAGAGAAGTAATGCGCCGGCACGACAGTATCAATATCCAAATTAGAAACAATGATGTGGTCATATTGGATATTCAAAGCGTCGATAATTTTTTCTTTAGCAACTCTCGCTCCATAAGTGGCATTGGCTCCTTTGCCCGGTATCTCTCCCGGCAGATCAGCGGGATGAGTAGTGGTGATAAATTTAAAAAACTGCGAGCCATATTCTTTCTCTAGATATTCTCTCACCATCCGATTATGCTCCTCCCCTGCCCGCTCTTCCTGTGCTAAAACCACAATCATTTTGTTTTTTGGATAGTCCGCCCGCATCACGCTCTCTACGGAAGCCGAAACTAGCTCCGTACTCTCTTTGTACATCGGCAAAATGACCAGATGATAAACGTCTTGCCAAGACTTTACCGAACGTAACTCGTAATTCGCTGTCGGCAACTGTTTTAATCTCTCCATCCAATTCACGGTCATATTTTCCCGCAGCTGCTTGAAGGCTTGGCGCAGGTGAAAAGAAAGAAAGATAGTTTTAATTAACCAGTAGATGTCAAAAAGAATAATAAAAATGGCTATCCACAGTGGCGCCGTAAAGGAGAAAAGCACAATTAAAAGCAGGGTTGCCCACGCCAAAACTCCCGGTAAAGTCTCGAAAAATCTATATAAAAACCTTTCTTTGGGGTCAGAAAGGTCCGTCGCCCGGCTAAGTTTAGTGTAATCCATATACTTACTAGTCATGATCATAAATTATCTTGATAATCTCGTCAATTTTGACAACTTCTGATAGTTGTCCTAACCTCAAGTAATCGTTTGAACTTTAAAAATTAGGAGAAAGCATGTCCAAACTAATAGACAGGTTCGGGCAAGAGGTTCAATTAGCACAAGCGCAGCACGACGATCATAGCCGAGAACTGACTTTTGAAGAGTATCTTGACCTTATACAGCGTAATCCCAAAGTTACCCGAACCGCTTTTCAGCGCGTCTACGACATGATTATCCTGGAAGGCAAAGAGGAATACACCGAATACAAGCGAAAAATAGTCCGCTATAAATTCTTTGAGGATCTACATTCAAACGGACAAGATGCCGTATTTGGCATCGACATTCGCCTTTCCGATTTAGTGGAAGCTTTAGAGTCAGCCGCCAAGAGATATGGTCCGGAACGCCGCATCCTTCTCCTACACGGCCCGGTGGGTTCTTCCAAGAGCACCATCGCTAGACTATTAAAGAAGCGTCTGGAAGCCTATTCGAGAACTCCCGAAGGAGCCCTTTATTCATTTCGTTGGGTTCCCAATGAATCTGGAAGCGCTGATACAAAGATACCACTGACAGAAATCATGCGTTGCCCGATGAACGAAGAACCTCTGCACTTGATTCCTAGGGAATATAGAGAGAAGTTCATTGCCGAAATTAATGCGAAAATAAATGGGAATCCGATCTTCGTTGAGGGAAGCCTTTGTCCGGCTTGCCGTCAAAACTTCAGAGAGCTTCTCCGGAGTTACGACGGAGACTGGACCAAAGTAATTACCAATCATATCAAGGTGTATCGACTGATTATTTCTGAAGAAGATCGAGTTGGTATTGGAACCTTTCAGCCGAAGGACGAGAAAAACCAGGATTCTACAGAATTAACCGGTGATATTAATTACCGGAAAATTGCCCAATACGGCTCGGATTCGGATCCGCGAGCTTTTAACTTTGACGGTGAATTCAATGTCGCCAACCGCGGCATCATCGAATTCGTCGAAGTACTGAAGTTAGACGTCGCCTTTCTCTATGACCTACTGGGAGCCTCGCAAGAGCACAAGATCAAGCCTAAGAAATTCCCCCAGACCGACATCGACGAAGTCATCATCGGACACACCAATGAACCGGAGTTCCGTAAGCTTGAATCAAATGAATACATGGAAGCCCTACGAGACCGTACTATCCGCATTGATGTCCCCTATGTCACCAAACTGGCCGAGGAAATCCGTATCTACGAGAAGGATTACAATCCTCAAAAAATAAAGGGAAAGCACATCGCTCCCCACACTCTTGAAGTGGCGGCCATGTGGGCTATCCTCACCCGACTGGAAGATCCTAAGAAGGCGAAACTGACTCTTCTGCAAAAACTTAAGCTGTATTCAGGAAAAACCATTCCGGGATTCACTGAAGACACTGTCAAAGAACTCCGTAGTGAATCGGCCAGAGAAGGCATGATCGGAATCTCTCCGCGCTATGTCCAAGACAAGATCTCCAACGCTCTAGTGATGAACGAAACGGACTCCGGACTCCCAGCTGAGAAAGAAGGAGCCGAAGGAGCTAAAGAAAAGATTGTAAACACCCAAAGCTGTATTAATCCCTTCATGGTCTTAAACGAACTGGCCGATGGGCTAAAAAGGCACTCTTTAATACGCGGCGAAGACGATCGAAACCGCTACCACGGACTGATCGAAGCCGTCAAACAAGAGTATGAAGACATTGTCAAAAACGAAGTCCAGAGAGCGATGTCTTCGGATGAGCAAGCTCTCCAACGCCTTGCTTCCAACTATCTGGATAACGTCAGGGCCTATACGGTCAAGGAAAAAGTCAAAAATAAATTCACCGGACAGAAAGAAGAGCCCGATGAGCGGCTAATGCGCTCCATCGAGCTGAAGATCGACATCCCGGACGGTCGTAAAGACGACTTCCGCCGCGAAATCATGAATTACATCGGCGCTCAAGCCATCGAAGGCAAAGCGTTTGATTATAGAAAAAATGAGCGCCTAGTTAAGGCTCTTGAACTAAAGCTATTTGAGGACCAGAAAGATACCATCAAGATCACCAACCTGGTTTCCGGTATTATGGACAAGGAAACTCAAGCTAAGATTGATGTTGTAAAGCAGCGCATGATCGATCACTTTGGTTATTGTGATGTATGCGCCACGGATGTCCTAAACTTTGTGGCCAGCATCTTCGCTCGCGGAACAACTAAGCAAAGCTAGCGCCTAAAGCACGAGAAAGGAGGTGGGGATAAATTGGCTAATCACAAAATTGACCAGGATCATGAACGATTCCGGGAAATTGTAAAAGGCGCTATCAAGAAAGACCTTAAGAAGTATATTACTCACGGGGAAATGATCGGCCGAAAAGGCAAAGATCTGGTTAGTATCCCCGTGCCACAAATCGATATCCCCACCTTCCGCTATGGTAACCGAGAAACCGGCGGCGTCGGACAAGGTGATGGAGAAGAAGGAACGGTTATTGGTTCCGGTCAAAACGAAGACGATAGCGGCGAAGCAGGAGAGGGTCTAGGCGAACATATTCAAGAAGTTGACATTACCATCGAAGAGCTGGCCCGGATACTCGGTGACGAACTTGAGCTCCCCAGAATAGAACCCAAGGGCTCGCAAAGAATTGAAACGGAGAAGTATCGTTATATCGGCATCCGCCGTTCCGGTCCTGAATCATTAAAGCATTTCAAACGGACCTATCGAGAAGCGATGCGGCGCCTAATCTCCTCCGGAGATTATGATCCGGAAAATCCGGTCATCATTCCTATTCGAGAAGATAAACGCTACAAGGCTCCAGTACCCAAACTGGTCCAAGAATGCAATGCTGTCATTTTTTATCTCATGGACGTTTCCGGATCGATGTCCGACGACATGAAAGAGATTGTTCGTATTGAGGCATTTTGGATTGATACGTGGCTGCGCTCCCAGTATAAGGGCATCATCTCCCGTTATATTATCCATGATGCGGCCGCCAAGGAAGTCAGCGAAGACGCTTTCTATCATACACGTGAAAGCGGCGGCACTAAAATTTCTACCGCCTATCATCTTTTTGATAGAATCGTAACGGAGGAGTACGACCTTTCTCAGTGGAATGTCTATGGCTTTCACTTCTCCGATGGCGATAATTGGGGCGACGATAACGCAGAAAGTATCCGGCTCCTTACCGATCAGATCCTACCTAAGGTGAACTTGTTCTGCTATGGACAAGTTGGCAACCAGTTCGTATCTGGACAGTTTATTGAAAATCTAAAGATTATCCTAGCCGAGCAGAAGGCCGATAATCTGGCTTTATCGCTCATCAACAGCAAACAAGATATCTACGATTCCATTCGAACATTCCTAGGTAAAGGAAAATAACTCCCCGCGCGCAAGTAAGCATACCCTGCAACTTGCGCGCGTTTTAACAAGAAAAAGAAAGGAGATAGAAAATGGACCTCACCAAAGAATTGCGCGAATGGCAAGAGATCATTGAAAAGTCCGCTAAAAGCTACGGCTTAGATTTCTTCGAGACGATTTTTGAGCTTCTACCTTTCAAAGAGTTAAACGCCACGGCCAGCTTCATGGGGTTTCCCGGTCGCTATCCTCACTGGCGATTCGGAATGGAATATGAATCCTTAAGCAAAGCCTATGCTTATGGATTGCAGAAAATATACGAAATGGTCATCAATAATAATCCGACCTATGCCTACCTCTTGGATTGCAATAATCTTGTTGACCAGAAAATGGTTATGGCGCATGTTTTTGGTCATGCCGATTTTTTCAAGAATAACATTTGGTTTTCTAAAACCGACCGCAAGATGCTCGATAAAATGGCTGACCACCGAGCTGAGATCCGAGCGTTCATCGACAAATACGGCTACGAAGTCGTAGAGACCTTTATCGATACTTGTCTTTCCCTTGAGAACCTAATCGATCGCCATGCCCCGTTCATTGAACGTCGCGTTATAAGAACAAGCTCCTTAGTAAACCCAGAGGTAGAAGAAGAGAAAAAAACCGTAAAGAAAATTCCGACCGATCGGTCCTATCTCGAGCCTTACATGAACCCGGCAGACTTTCTAAAAGCAGAGCAGAAAAAAATAGACGAAGAAGAAAGGCGTGAGCAGCACTTTCCTGAAAATCCCGAAAAAGACATCATGCTCTTTTTAATCGAAAACGCCCCATTCCTTAAGACCGAAGAGTGGAAACGCAGAGTATTGGAGATTGTCCGCGAGGAAGCTTATTACTTTGTCCCTCAAGCGCAAACCAAGATTATGAACGAAGGCTGGGCTTCTTACTGGCACACGAAGATCATGACCGGTTCAGACCGGACCGACCCCTATCAGCGCGGGCAGGCCAAACCTGCTATTCTTGCTGATTCTGAAATTATCGATTTCGCGGAACATCACTCTGGAACAGTGGCCACTAGCCCCGGCCGCCTCAATCCATACAAACTGGGTTTAGAGCTCTTTCGAGACATCGAGGAGCGTTGGAATCAGGGAAAGTTTGGTAAAGAATACGATGAATGCGATGACTTTGAAATCAGAGAACAATGGGACAAAAAGCTAGGAATGGGAAGAGAAAAAATCTTCGAGGTGCGTAAAATTCATAACGACGTAACTTTTATTGATAGCTTCCTGACCTACGAATTTTGCCAAAAACAAAAGCTGTTTGTTTATAGATACAATAAAGAGGTGGGTGTTTATATTATTTCCGACCGGGACTTTCAAGCAGTAAAACAGCAGCTACTTTTCTCTCTTACTAACTCCGGACAACCCCATATCTATGTCCAGGATGGAAACTACGATAATCGCGGAGAACTTTTCCTGGAACATCACTTTGAAGGTCATGGACTTGACCGGCGCTACATAGAAGACTCCCTACGCGCACTCTATAGAGTCTGGGGCCGTCCAGTCTGGATAAAGACCAAGGAAAAAAGCGAAGACGAAGGCAGAGAGCAAATAGTAATCTATGGCTTAGAGGAAGATGTTGAGAACGGTATCAACATAGAGACTCCAGACTAAGTTCAATGAATACTCCTATTTTTTAAGCCCCGCTAAGCGGGGCTCTTTTAATAATAAACCCCACTAGATGCGGGTTAACTTATCAGATTCGTTCTTGGCATTCCTTCCAATAAAGCAACGCCTCGACTCAATAACCATTGCCGATCTCTGTCGTCGTGAGTAGCCATATACCTACTCCAAACTATTAAAATATCTTCGAGCTGAGCTTTAAAAATATGCTCTCGACTAATTTCCGCTAAAACCCTGACGAATGGGCGCAAATCATCAGAGAATCGACGGTACACTGGGAAAACAGGGGCGTCTCGCTCGGCTTCTCTGGTCCATAGCATCTGATACGCCGCCTCCCCTACTTTGATGTAATGATCAATGCCTACCGCTGAACGACGCAAACGTCCGGACATGATTCCCGCAATAAACAACGCAGCATCTCCGATGAGCCGCACCTCCGAGCTATCTTCTGCCCGCTGATTTAGACTATAAATATACAGCTTTCTTAAGAGTGGTTCATAGAGAATATCGGACTGATCTTCTCTTAAAAATCGCTCCAAGACCTGGACCAAGTACTGTTCGGCAATGAGGTCTTCCGGAAGAGCCTGGTGGCGCCAAGCACCATCGACCCATTCCCAAAAAAGCGCGAACGGCCTCTGTCCTCGGATAATATCCATTTCATTCCATCCCTCTCTTCTTTGTATCCAGTATAGATAAACGACGGCGAAGTTCAACAAGGGCGCTACACTCTCAAGATTAAGTCATAAAGAATAAGAGCGGGATCAAGGTATCCCCCCTTCATCCCCACTTCTATAGCAAACAGGCGCTGATAAATGTTTTTCAGTTCCTCTAAGTCAAAACTCTTCGCCTGCTCGTAGGTTTTTTTGACGACAAAAGGATGCAACTTGGTTTTCGCGACCAGCTCGGCATAAGGCACCGCCGCTTTGGTCAAAGACTTAATTTTTAATAAATTCCTGAATTGGTAAATCAATAATCCGAGGATCGCGTACGGATCTTCTCCGGCTGTAAGGTGGCGATACAACAACTCTAATCCTTGACGATGATCACGCGCCGCAATCGCATCGGCCAAAGCGAAGTTATTTAAAATAGTGTCGGTGGCCACTAATTGAGCCACCTCCTTATCTTCTATCTTCGCCGACTGCTCCCCACGCAACGGTCCCTGATATTTTTTATAGGCAATAATTTTAGCCAGCTCTTGATCTAAACGGTCGGGATAAGCTGCTAAAGCTCCCACCAATCTAGAGAGGGCGGGGCGAGCGATACTCAAGCCCTCTTCTTTGAGCTTATCTTCAATTAACTTTTCCAACTTCACACCTTTGGTTTCCACAAAAGTTTTGGTGGAATCCGCCTTCTTATTTAGAAAAGCAAAAAGTTTTTTATGTTTCTTTTCCAAGGTGGCTTGAATTTCCGTATCATGAAAAACCAGCTCAATTCCTTTCTCCAAACTTCCCAGAGAAATACCGAGGGTCGCCAAAACCTGTTCGGCTATTTCTTCCTTAAAAAAACTTCCCGTGATCAATAAGATTTTATCTTCGCCAAAGAAAGAGCGCGTTTGCAGAGCTTCTAAAAATCCCTCGAGCTTTCCCATATCACTCAAATCAAATCTTTGCACCAATCCTGCCGGTCTAGATTTCAAAAAAGCGGTCACTTTTTTGTGCACCGCTTCTCGAATTTCAGACACTCCCGTTCCGTAAAAAAAAGTAATCATGATTAAGAGACGGTAATTTCTACCCAGCGCTGACCAGGACTAAACTTGATCTCTTGTCCTTTGGAGTCGTAGAAGAAAAGCTTCTCACGATCTCCGCGCTTTTCCCAGGTGCCCTGAATCTCAATTCCGTTTTGATAAATAATGGCCGCTCCTGAGCCGACGGTTTTCACTCGAATATAGTCACGATTAATCGGTGTCCAAGTAGTTTTCATTACTATCACGCTGGCCGCTTCCACTGGCTTGTTCGGTACTCCATCCATTTCCAACTCATTATTTCTCCACCGCTGGTATTTATTAACACCCGCCTGATACTTCCATTGCACACTTGAGCCATTGCTATAAATTGTTCCCGGAGAGATCTGCCCCTGGCTGATAGATTTTTCTTCCGCCAAATAGGTACTCGTGCCTTTGCCTAAGTTAAAGCCACGGCGCACCATTTCTCCCGATAATAACTCGTAACTCGTAAAACCGTTGTGCGGAGGCTTAGCCCCCTTCTTGCGATAATAGATCGTGCCTTCGTATCTCATTCCATCGATATTATCGACTACCCCTCTATTTAACTCCGCCAAAGCCTCCTTTTCTCCTCCCCAATGCGCGTAGACCGCTCCTAGGCCCTGTACTAGAGGAATGAAGTCGATGCGCGAAGAACGGACTGATCCAATCTCTTCGGGCTGATGACACTGAAAGACAGCCATTAGACGCGTCAGCCCTCCGTCCGTGACAGGCATTTCAAAAACAAGGTCAGCTTGAGACAAACCAGACAGGGGCCGCGCCTCCGGGTCATTGGCCAGCATCACCGCTATCGGACGCTCTTGGCCGTTGTCACAGCGCTCTCCGGAAAGATCCGAAACTGGTGACCGCATTCCCTCCAAAGTTAACTGGCCTTTTTCGATGTCGAGCTGATTACTATTAACCAACCCAAAAACGGCCAAGACTAAGACCACGGCCGCTCCCGCACTCCACCACCATTTTTTTTCTATAATATGTTTTAAGATTTTTTTCGTCATCTAGATTTTTTTCATCTCCGCCCAATTTTGACCTTTTTTAATATCGGCGATTAGAGGCACATCCGCCTGCCAAATACCCTCCATGATTCTCTTAAATTCTTTACCCACTTCTTCCGCTTTTCCAACTTGTATCTCGCATACTAACTCATCATGTACTTGAAGCAAAGGCCTGACCATCTTGTCCCACTGCTTTTCTTCGATGTATTTATCAATCTCAATCATGGCCAGCTTCATGATATCGGCGGTAGTACCCTGAATGGGCGCGTTAATAGCCATACGTTCCGCCTGGGCGGCTAATTGGGGCATACTCGATAAGATCTCGGGCAGATCACGTCTGCGTCCGAAAACAGTTTTCACGTAACCTTTTTGCCGCGCCTCGGCTTTGGTTCTCTCCATATAACTGGCCACGCCCGAAAACTCGTTAAGATATTTGGTAATGAACTCTCGAGCACGGGTACGGTCCACTCCCGCCGCTCGGGAAAATCCCAAGACACCCATGCCGTAGATTAATCCAAAGTTCAACGCCTTGGCCTCTCGGCGCATATTAGCCGTCACCTTATCCGCCGACACTTCAAAAACCTCCACCGCTGTCCGAGTATGAATATCCTCTCCCCTTCTGAAAGCCTCGATCATCTTCTGGTCTTGAGCGACGTGGGCCACCACGCGCAAATCAATTTGAGAATAATCAAAAGAAACCAGTTCAAATCCTTTTTCAGCAATGAAAGCTTGGCGGAACTTTTGGCCTAGTTCAGTACGAATGGGAATGTTTTGTAGATTAGGGTCCTGGCTGGAGATACGCCCCGTCACCGTGCCGGTTTGGTTATAAGTAGTGTGCAACCGTTTATCGCCCGCGCTTAACCACAACGGAAAAGGATCGATATAGGTGTTCTTTAATTTCTGTAATTCGCGGTACTGCATAATTAGTTCAATGATCGGATGTTCGTCGCGCAGTTTTTCCAATTCCGAAGCGGCGGTCGAAAGCGCTCCCCCACCGGTCTTCCGGATCTTCCCCTTTAAATTTAGTTTATTAAAAATTACTTCTCCGAGTTGTTGCGGAGAATTAATATTAAAATCCATTCCAGCCAACTTATGTATTTTCTTTTCTAGCCCAATTACCTCTTCTCCTACTTTCTCAGAAAGGGTTCCAAGTTGCTCCGTGTCAATCTTTATGCCCCGCAATTCCATCTCGGCTAAAACCTTAATAAGCGGCATCTCCATCTCCTCAAAGATTTTGAGCAAATCCTTCGATTTCATCTTCTCCCATAAACTTTCTTTGAGCTTCTGGACATCTACCGGATCTTGAGGATCGCCCGAAGATCCGAACACCGTATAAAATACTTTTTCAAATTCAAAATCCCGAAACTCTGAGTTAATTAGGTAAGCAGCGATCTGCGTATCAAACAAAGCCGCCCGCAACTCCGCACCTTCGGCGAGAAGCGGCTTAAGGAGAGGCTTCAAACCATGTCCGATAATCGTTTGGGTTGGATCGGCTAACTGTTTTTTGGTCGGAGGATGATCAATCGAGACAAAATAGACCTCATTCTTTCCGGCTTTAAATTGCTCTTTGACTGGCGTCACCACCGGACCTAAATCCAAGTTTTGCTGACCGCTTAGTCCTAAGTCCGCAATTCTTTTAATCAGACTAAAAAATCCAAAATCTTTAAAAGCTTTTTCGAGTTTTTCCTGACTAATATTAGTACGCCAATCCGCCGCATCCAGAGAGAATTCAATGTCTACGTCGCGCACAATCGTGGCCAATCTCTTGCTGAAAATGGCCTGATTTTCGTACTCTTTGAGTTTAGCGGCCAACTTCTCGGTAATCACTTCCCCTTTCTTAAATTCCTTTATCTTGGCCAACTCTTTATACAAATCCTCAATCGTCTTATATTTCTGTAGCAACGCCGTAGCGGTCTTATCGCCAATGCCCGGTACGCCCGGAATATTATCCGAAGGGTCTCCCTTTAATCCCTTGAAATCGATAACTTGATAAGGCTCCAATCCGTAACGATCACGCACGCCCTGCTCGTCATAAAGAATAGTATCGGACATCCCCTTTCGCAAGGTGTAGACCAGTACTTTCTCGTCCACCACCAATTGCAAAGTATCGAGGTCCCCAGTCAAAATGATCGTCTGCAAATCTTTAATCTTTTTAGCCTGTTCGGCCACAGAACCAATCAAATCATCCGCTTCAAAACCGGCCTTTTCAAAAGTAGCTACACCGAAAATATGCAGCAAGTCTTTGACCATATCGATCTGGGCATATAACTCGTCCGGAGCTTTGACCCGATGAGCTTTGTAATCTTCGAACTCTTCGTGACGAAAAGTTTTCCCCGCCAAATCAAAAGCCGCCACCATATAGTCGGGTTTTAAATCTTTGATAGTTTTAAGTAAAATGGCCGCGAACCCATACACCGCATTCACGATTAAGCCTGCCGGCGAAGTGAGCGGGGGCAGAGCATGAAAAGCCCGGTGTACAAGCGCGTTACCGTCAATAAGAATTAGTTTTTTCATTTACGAACCGTAATCTTCCTGGTCTTATTATCCAAATGATCGATATGGATTTTAATATAACGCGAAGGCAAAACCTTCTCGACCCGATCCGACCACTCCACCAACACAATGTTCCGCGCATCGGCAAAGAACTCCTGCGCTCCCAGCGCCGTTAGATCCCGATGATCTTTCAGACGATAGCAATCGAAGTGGAATAAAAACTTAGGCTCTTTTTCGCCTTTCGTTTTGAAGTTATAAACCTTCATTAAAACAAAGGTGGGACTGGAAACTTTTTGCTTAATGCCCAAACCTTTCGCAAAGCCTTTCACAAAAGTAGTCTTACCTGCCCCCAGCTCTCCTTCCAAGCCAATGACCACTGCCTTCTTCTTTTGTGCAGAGCTTTTGACGATCTCTCTTCCCAAAATTTGAGCTAATTTCTGGGTCTCTTTGTCGCCATGAGAAACAAATTCCATAGCTTTATAGTAACGTATTTTCTAACCTCTTCAACATGCTTTATAAATTTAGCATATGCTAAATTTATAAAGCAGTCTGATTGGTTCAGATTAACATTGTTTGGTTTTGCTTGTTAAATTTTACTCTTAACCACTCTCCCCCGCTTACTTCCTGCGCCGCAATGTACAAAACGTGTGATTCCACCTCAAAGGCCTTTGCAATAATCATTAATTCTTTCCTACATTCAAAGGGGTGGGCCCATAGACTTCTTTGCACCAGAATAAGACCCAACTCTTTTAGTTTGCCCAAGAGAGCAGCTCGAGCCTCTTTTTTATGTACAGGAATATCGAAAGAAAAGAATCTCCACCGGCCATCCCATTTTTCTTGTTTAGGAATGTTAAGACTGTTTAAATCGTATTGATGGACAACTTTTTTACCTAAATCAGTTAACTCTACTTTATAGGTCCCATCGTTATTGTGAAAAATATCCAGTCGTTTTTGCCTTTTCAGTTGATGAAGTGTGTTATAAAATTGACGCCATTTTCTACGCTTTAGTTCTTTTTGGATGCCCTTGAAAAGATACAAGCCAAAATAAGGGTTGCTAGCAACAATGACTATAGTTCCGCTTAAGGCCACCGCTTTAAGTAACTTATGGGTAAAAGATTGGGTTGAAGAAACTTTCCCTTTCATATGTCACAAGACTGCTTTATTAATTTAGCATATGCTAAATTAATAAAGCAGTCAATTCTATAAACTTTTTGGCAAACAAAAAACACCTGTTCGTGGGGTCGAGCAAAGCTCGACTTTGAACAGGCGTCCCATCCGTTGAGGATGGTGTGGAAAAAAGAACGTTGAAAAGAACTGTAGGATCGAGCTACGGATTCGCTTTCCATAGCTCGACCTCTTCTACGGTCATCGCGTGCCGTCGCGTTGGCACGGGCGGCTGATCCGCTGGCGGAGCCTCGGACGATGGGCAAGCCGGGGGCACAGTCTCCCGTATCGTCTTCTCGAGTCGCTGAGAGGCTCGATCGATTGCTCGCTCGATCCTCTCGCTTCCCTGCTGGGACCCGTTAGCGTTCTGCTTCCCGACATAGTAAATCACGTTGAGAAGCAGAATCACGCTCACACCGATCCCCACCCACTGGAAAAAAGTACGTAACCCTGCTGGCATCGTAACCTCCTACTCCTAATAAATCGGGTTATAGAACTCGACCCCGGCACCATCGCCGAGAGGCCGCATTCCCCGTCCGTTCGCGTCGAGACGGACGATAATCGGAGCTCCAGTCGACGGATCTCGCATCTCAGCCTCGGCCCAAATACGAGCGTCGGAGCGAACCTTCTTCCGCTCCGTCTCCATCGGCTGAAGCACCTCGATCAACTTCGAGCCTTCATAGACTCGGACCCGCGCACTGCGGAACGAGTTCCGAAGGAGAATCTGCTCGTTGTTAGACGAGCCGCCTCCGTTGCGATTGCGGCCGATCATTAGACCAATAACCGCACCCGCTCCGGCTCCGATAGCCGATGAACGGGCGTCGGTACCAATCACGTAACCGATCGCGGAACCGATTGCTCCGCCGAGAATGGCCCGAGTGACCGGACCGGTTCGGCCGTCACCCATACGGGGACCACCGAAGACCGGTACTCCACCGTCACGGCGCATCTTATAGATCTGCGCCCTCGCGTTGGCGTAGTCACCTTCGCGCTGGGCACCCTCCAGCAGACTATATGTGTCGGCCTGAAGAGCTCCGACGTTGTTGCGCCTCAAACAGTTGTGGAGTGCCCGCTCATTGTTACCGAAAAATTGGTAGCAATTGGCGGCCCTCCTCAACTCCTCTCGGATATTTCGCCCAACCTGTGCCGAAGCACTGACCGGAACGAACGCCGCGAACAGCATAACAAACGACAGCGACAAACCAATCTTCTTCATTTCATGCTCTCTTTCTGCCCCTTTTGGGGCGTTAAAAACCCAGTTGTTTAAGTGCTATTCTATGCTTTAATTATAGCATATTTTGACCACTAAAGTCAAGTGCCAAGAGCGCTCAAAAAGGCTTGTTTTTCAAGCTAATTTTGACATGTAAAAACCGCTATTTTTATAGCGGTTAAATCTCAATCTTGAGCCTTATGATAATAACCCTTCCGGTAATGGAGGCTGGCTTTTTGGGAATGCCATTCTTTTTTCTCGTCCCACTCGCCTACCTCAACCTTAATAGTACGATTTCCTTCGATGTCACTTTTAGGGATATAACTTAAGAAGTTTACATCCCGAATTCTTTCTCCGATCTTAGAGAAGATGCCCGATAATTTAGACAGATCTGTTTCATAGAAAGCCTCTCCGCCCGTCTCCTCCGCCAAAGACTGCATCGTATCGGCTCTGTTCCGGCCAAAACGAATGTTAAGCATCGGCTTATTATAGAGGGCGATGGAGAAGACCATCACCTGATGATTCTGCAACTCCCTAATGACTTCTTCCAAACTATGGGAGTTAATTTTTATCTGCCCCACCCTGGCACTGTCCGGCGCATCCTCGCCATCTGACAACACGACCGCTACCCGCAAATAGTCGCCATCGATCTCTCTAAAATGCTGAGCGAGATTAAAAACGGAATCACGGATAGGAGTTGCTCCACCGGCCCTTCTGATCTTACCAAGACCATCGTAAATCTCTTTCAAGTTAGGCGTCCAGCTTTGCTTCACCGTAAGATTAGTCAAAATGACCAAATGCTTACCGCCCTCATCAACATGGCGCGGCGACTCGAAATAAAATTCTGATACCAATCCCCTGTCTTTTTGTTCTCTAAAAATTGAGTCAAAAAGGTTACGCGAAGCATTTCGAGCTAATTCCAATTTGTTTCGGGGAACCTCTGCGGCACTGCTCGTGTAGAGGCCCATCGACCCACTAGAATCAATCGTGACAGCCAAGGCCATAGGCACACTTTCGTAGCGTGCAAATCCCTCTACTGCCTGCTCAACCTTCTCGACTTTTCCTTGCTCGTTTTTATATTCCTCCCAGATACGAAAATTTTCCTGTCGAAGCTTAAGGGACTTACCGTGATCAAAGGCGCGCACTTGGAGATAAACCTGCTTAACCGCCACGCGGATGGTCTGGCCTCCTTGTGCACCAAAAGCAGCCATAGCGAAAATTGGTATAAAGACAACAAATAATACGGTCGGTGCTTTTCTCATTCGGGAACTCCAATCACTACATGAATCATCGTACCCGGAGAAATCTTGGCAATATTGTTTTTATCTCGCAGATTACGCTTCCCTGCCGCTACCGGCTCATCCCGAGTCATTTCCAGATCATACACCGGAAAAGCTCGCACATTCTCCACTCCCCGACCACGCAGCCAACCCACCACCAGGCCTATCCCTGCACCTACCGAAGACCACAGCAGAACTTCGCCCGGCTCAATAGGAACCTGGGTCGCCGCTTCTTTTTCCGTTAGTAATTTGTTTCGCATAAACAATCCCGATAAACCCAGCGCTCCCCCTCCAGCTCCACCGACCAAATAATTCATCAGCTTTTCGTGATTTCCTTGAATCAAATAGACCGCGCGTATCCTTTTAATTTCTACCTCTTCCATCTTTTTCCTATCTTTATCCAGGCCGATATAGATCTTTTCGTTCACCATATCTACCCTGTCCAAAAGCCCAACCACTATCGGTAAACTAGTAAATTTTACCCCTTCTAAACCGGTCTGCGGAGAACCCTGCGACACGCTTGGAAAACTCAAACTAAGCATCGTCAAAATCATCAATCCACAGAGAGCTCTTTTGGTTCGCATACTTCCTCCTTGTTAACGTACAGCTAAGCTTAAAGTAAAATAAAAAAACGAGATCGTCAATCCCGTTTTACATATCAATGTTATGGCTCGTTTTCTTCTGAAATTTGCCAAATTAATTCTTGCTGAACAGTTTTAGCCCGAAGATTGTCGGTAATGAACATCGTAATTTCATACCGCCCGGGAGGCAGACGGAACGGGAAGATTATTCCAAAGCTCGCTAAGCGTCGATATTCTTTTACCTCATCGATATACCGATTAGCGTTTTTGATTTTAGTTTCTTCTGATTCCTTAACAAAGACGGGGGGATCATACTTCCCCTGCATCATCTTCACCACCACCTTGAAAGAAAGATCCGGTTCTTCTACGTTTCCACCATTGGGCAGAGGTTTATCGTGAAAACTAACCCCCTCCAACAGAAAGAAGATGGAAATATAGTCTTTATGACTGAACACTAGCTCCGGCCACTGCTTCTTAAATCTTAAGAGGTCTCGGCGCAAAATCCCAAAGTTAGCCGTTATCTTTAAGATAGTTTCGCGGAACGGAGCGGCCAAGGCATAGATCTCCGTGTCTTTGTCCGGATAAAGACTGGCCAACTCCTGCATCTCCCCTTTTCCTGGAGACATCGTCTGATTCCACTTGGAAACCTTTTTGAGAACCTGGAGGCGCTTTTTAAATTCCTTACTTTGGTTATCAATTAATTTACTAATCTTTTTTCCTTTAACCTCGTCGACATCAATGCCCTCGCGAATTTTCTTTACTTCTTCTAGAAATACAGAAGACTTTCCCGCCGCCTGCACATTGGCGTAGAATTTATCGAATCCTTCTTTATTGGAAACACCGAACATTACTCCCACCGCTTCCGGGTTTTGAATAGCCATGAGATCAAATAACTTGTCAAACTGTGCACTTTGTAACTTATTAAGCCCATAGAAGGCTGTGTCAAAAGCCACGGAAGCCACAGCCAAATCTGGCAAGGCCGCAGTCGCTCGCGCTAAACGCGATATAGCCCCAACCCCAAACATATCCGCCGACCTCATCTTGGCCCCAAATATCTGTTCAAGGATAAAACTCGCATCCGTTATGGGCGGACCGGCATAGATTAGCTTATAGCTTGAATAGGTTTGAGCCATACACAGGTTAGACAAAAGTATTCCCAGCTCATTCTCCGGTAGCTCATTTCGAAGCATAAACTGTTCAACAATAGAATTCGTTTCCATGAATACATACATGGTTTGATCTTCCTGATAATACCAAGTTTCTACACTCGGAGGATTCTGCAAAACGAAAGCTTGCCCAATAGAATTCCAACACATCGATTGTGTTATGCTCGCGGGAGGATTAAAAAAACGCAATTCCAAAGTAGTAGGATAGCGGCTTTGCTTGTTACTTCTTTGGGGCTCTCCCCTGATTTCCTTGACCCAATCACGGTCATCAAGAAACTTCCTAGCTTGTTTTACGGGTTTTTTAGCCGGTTCATTACCAAAACGCGGCGCCTTCTTTACTTCCGCTTTTACGCGCTTTATATCTTCGTCGATAGCCTTAAAAACATTTTCTAATTCACTGAATTTTCTCTCAAATGTCAAGGCCTTCGCTGACTCTACCTTCTCTTCCATCTCTTTATGAATAGTTTCGGCAGCGGAAGTATTATACCCGTCAGTTCTTTTAATAGAGATCTGCGCATCCAATGCTCTGACTTGTACGTCATAATAATCGATCACCTTTAAATAATCATTAGCAGCCGCCATCTGGTTTTTGCCCAATGGCGCTTTAGGAATAGATGGTCGTCCCGGACTAAAAATCCGGACGCATCCCGTAGAAAATAGTAATAAGAGTATCAGCGCCCCGGAACGAAAACGCATAAAATCCCCTTCCTTCGAGCAATAAAAAAACCAAGACCTTCGTCTCCCCTTTCACTAGAAAAATGTTGTCAACGAGCATCGCACAACATCTACCTAGGAATAGAGTCGAAAATCCTAGTTTTCTAAGACTTGCCCTTTTCTTTCCAGTAGTTTACTAAAGGATATGCTCTAATTTAATTAGTGTCAATTAAAACATTTTTAAAGTGCCGCACTGTGGCCTGATCCAAAATGCGATTTAAAATAACGGAAATAATGTCTACGCGCCATTCTTTCGCTTGGCCTTTATAATACTTATTAAAAAATATTTTGGCGGTGCGCAGGATGTGCCGACTTTTTTTACTATTGACCCTCAATTCTGGAGCAAATCCCCCACCCAGGTCTCTACTATTAGTCTTGACCTCACAAAAAACCACCACCCCCTCGTGTTCAGCGATTAGGTCGATTTCTCCCCAGGGTTGTCGATAATTCTGAGCCACAATGCGATACTTCCTACTCCTTAAGTAGTTAGCGGCAATCTCCTCTCCCCAAGCCCCAATTGTTTTCCTTTCCAGAGTCATAGTTTGATGTTCCTTAGAAAATCCTTGATAATTAACACTGTCTTCATAATTTCATTGACTTAAGAGTCCTGACCGGATACAATGATTCTTATCAGTTCTCGCTAGAGAATTTTTGCTTTATAAGCAGAAAACGTGAAAAAAGCCCTATTTTATTAGCTTTAAACTTTTTACACCATTAGCGCTCAATTAAGAAAACTCCCCTCTCTCTTTCGTAAATTTGTACGAAAAATCGATAACCGAGGTAGAGGAAAATTGCTTAAAATAACCTCATATATCAAAAAGGACACTTTTGCGTTAACCTTTATCATTCTTTTGGCCAGTTCGTTAGTTATAATCAAAGGATCCTCGACTAACGACGCAACTCGCCTCTTCCAAAATCTTTTCAAAAACTACATCGAAGAAACCACGATTTCTTCGATTATTTTAACGCGCCAAGCCCAATCCGCAGAATTAAGCTCGGGAGGAGTTTTTGTCGGTTTGGAAAGCCAACCCCAGCATACAAGCAGTATCGATACAGTTCAACACAGCGCCTTAATGTCCTTTAATTCCATGGAAAATGACCTTTCAGAAATTTCCACGGGCAGTGGTAATCAAGTTTCTACTTATACCATCCAAGAAGGTGACACGCTTTCTTTTATCGCTTCGGACTTCGGAGTAAGCATGAATACGATTATTTGGGCTAATAATTTGACAAATATTAACACGCTCAAGCTCGGAACCGAATTAAAAATTCCTCCTGTGAATGGTGTTATTCACAAGGTTAAGAAAGGGGATACGATTGTTACTATTGCCAAAAAGTACAGCGCCGATGAGGCAAGAATCATTGAATTCAACGTCTTGCCTAAGGATGGCTATATCCAGATAAACGACGAGATTATAGTCCCGGACGGAAAAATTACCGCACCTAAGACGGCTACGCCAACAAAATCAACGCCCATTGCTCGTTTTGCTTACCTTCCGGATCTTTCCAGCTATTTCATGATTCCCACTTCCGGACATAATTGGGGCAGTATTCACGGTAGAAATGGCGTAGACATTGCTAGTGCCTGTGGAACGACTGTGTATGCTGCTGCCGATGGAACTGCCGCTATAGTTGATGCTGCGGGATGGAATGGGGGATTTGGTAAGTATATTAAGCTAGTCCATGCTAATGGTACCGAAACTTTATATGCCCACAATAGCAAGGTGCTTATCTCTCAAGGTGAAGTCATCGCCAAAGGGCAGAAAATCTCTCTAATGGGTACCACGGGGCGCTCTACTGGCTGCCATTTACACTTCGAAGTCCACGGTGCACGCAATCCTCTAGCCAAATACTAAAAGAGTTGTTTCGTAGGAAACTATTGAATATCATTTGGCATTTCGTGACCTAGTTCGCTTCCTAATGTCGCCCTCCCCCCACAGCTTTCTCCGGACGCTCGTCCCGCTCCAGCGGCGGGACTTCGCTCGGTTCGGTCTATGGATTCAGAAAGATCAGAATCTTTCTGACCAGCTCCTCGTTTTTATATCTTATTCCTTCGGAATGGGCTATAAAAACGAGTCGCTAAGCAATCCACAGCCCTCATACGCCTTCGAAAGCGGTGGGGGTCGGGCCTTGAAATTGTAATCAAGCGACCCCATCCCTTTCGCAGCTAATCCGACCGCGTGTCGCCAGAGGCTTTAGCGGCGGCGCAAGGAGGGTGATATAATTCAGAGCCATTTTGGAAGTAAAGGCCAAGATGATAAAGGATGAGGGGAGGGTTCGACCAG
>JAUSIQ010000036.1 GCA_030647955.1 bacterium
TCCTGACCTGAACCCAAAAATCCCAGGAAATGATCGGCGAACTCACGGCCAAGAATAATCAGCACATCTTTAACCCCACTTTTAATCAAAAGCTCCAGAGGATACATAATCATCGGTTTGTCGTAAACCGTGATGAGATGCTTATTGGTGATATTAGTGAGGGGTTTTAGGCGTGTTCCCAAACCGCCAGCCAAAAGAATGCCTTTCATAAGAGTATTATTTACAAGAATTTACCGACTGGCAAAAATCCATTAAATTATAATACTTTTTGATCTTTCTTGAAAAGTACTTGACAAGCATGTGTCTATTATGATATACTGTAAGGGTAGACTGAAGTGTGTTGGGCCTAGCTGTCCGGAGACCGAGCCAGGGCTAAATCAGAGCCAACTCAACCGGAAGCTGTTCCTCCCACAATCCCCGCTCTGCGCGGAACGTCCCACAGGTCCGATAAATATCGGCCAACGGGATCCGCAGCAGAGCGACTCGAAAGGGAACTTCAGCCGACCTCGGGGGAGGGCGCCTCGTGAAGGCCCCTCCCCCTCTAGTACCGTCCCAGCGCGTACAAGAGAAACCTGGGATGGCCGATCCCGCTGGCGGACTTGCCTAGCGGATCGGTATTGATTGGGAGGATGAGTAGGAAGCGCGACTCATCCTCCCCCGGCTCTTTTAACGAATTAGTTCTTTACCGAGTGTCGGCGGAAACCCGACACGACACCCCCCTTCTCGACCGCACTGCGGTGAAGCGAGAAGGGGGTCTTTTTTTATTTAAAAACAAACCGATACTTCTTTTTGGCCCAGATTGGCCCCGCGTAATCGACTCCGATACGCGGGGTTCTTTTTATTTTAGACGGACTAATCTCCACTCCCCTGTCCTCATCCCGAACGAAGCCGCGAGGGCCCGCAGCGTGCCTCTGCTTCGTACGGGACTCAAACCACAATTCACTAGCACGCTCAGCTTTTTTTAAATTTAATTCTCGGTCAATTTTTAAAAATTTGGTTAAGCGAGCTGGCCCACTTATCTCCCCTGCTCCTCGAATCAAAACTGCGGCGGGATAATCTTGCGGTCCGGTGACGATATTGAGCATCCAATGCATACCGTAAGTGAAGTAAACATAAAAATAACCGGCGGGACCAAACATAATTTCATTGCGTTTCGTCTTTCCCCGACTAGCATGTGAAGCCAGATCTTCGTGGCCATCGTAAGCCTCCACTTCGGTAATCATCAAAGCTACTTCTTCATCCCCTATCTTCCTAACCAAATATTTGCCCAGTAAATCCTGCGCCACCTCCAACACCGCCCGATTAAAAAATTTTGCGGAGATAATTTTACGCACTATTTAAATTCACGTAAAATTTGGAAGTCTTTTTTGAGTTCGTCTTTGGAGTTGGCATTGTAAACGGCCACAGCGGGATGGTAAAGAGGAATAATGTGCACTTTGCCATAAGACGCGCCGGCTTCAAATTTTTTACCATGCATTTGGCTGATGGATTTTAATTCGTGAGTTAAATTAAACTTTTCCATAATATAGGCCATAGCGAAACGGCCAAGGGTGGCGATCACCTGGGGCTGAATAATATCTATCTGACGGTCTAGAAACGGGCCGTAGACCGCGATCTCGTCGGGAAAGGGATCTCGGTTAGATGGCGGGCGATCTTTGACGATATTGGTGACGTAGACTTCTGTGCGATTCATCTCTGCCGAGGCCAATAATTCGTCTAAAATTCTTCCGGAGGCGCCGCAAAAAGGCCGGCCGGTTTCCGCCTCGTTCTTCCCCGGAGCTTCGCCCACAAACATGATTTTAGCGTGGTGACTACCCTCTCCGATGACCGGAAAGACTTTATTCTTAATTCTCTCTTCGTAAAGCGGAGATTCTTTGAGGACAATTATTTCCTCCTTAATTTTTCGCATTAACTCGGTGCGATTGTCTGTCATATGCTTATCTTTATACCAAAACCTTGGCGTTTTCTCAAACTAAAAACTCCTTTAAAGGAGTTTTTAGTTTGAGTGGTGGTTATTGCACCACTTCCGAAGAACAAGAGCACTGCGCCTCTCCCTCGGAGCATCCCGAGCACTTGGGCATGCATTTACCGTCTCCGCAAGCATGTTGGACATCCTGACTGCCACTCTCTTGCTTGCAATCGACACACTTGTAGCCATCGGTCGGCTTACCACAACCCTCTTTACCGCAAACGTTAATATTATCCATACACATATTTTATCAAGCAAAATACAGAATGCAAGACATATCCACTTCAAGCTCCACGAGGTGGGTGATATAATATGCTGGTCTATGACCGAATCTCATCTCCAACCAAAGAAGGGCAATTTTCCATTGGGCAAATTTATTTTCTTTCTTTTTATTGCCTTAGCGGGAACCGCCGGAGGTTATTGGCAATTTTATCAACCCAACTCCTCCGTAAATCAACAGGCCCTTTTAGCTATACCGGAAACCAAAGATCCCTATACTGCCTTTGCGGAAGAAATCTACGATGGGATCAAAGAAAATTACTGGGAAAAGATCGAGGATGACAAATTAAGCGAAATATTTCGCTTAGCAGCCGAAAAACAAACCGGCACTTCCCAGATTCTAGTTTCCAAAGACAAAGCCGGAGTCACGACCTTAATCGGTCAACTAACCAAAGACCAGACCACAGAGAAGAAAAAAGAACGCGTCACCGGCATTGCTGATCTAGTTTTATCTAATCTCCAGCCTTTCGGCCGCAGCCGTCTTTATACCAGCAAGCAGGAGAAAAAGCTTAGAGAAACCGTGGAGAATATCGATTCCACCACCGATCTGTACGCCACTCTTGGGATTGAGAAAGATGCTACTCCGGAACAGATCAAAGAGACCTATCAAAAGAAAAGTGCTGAACTTAAAAAAGATACCTCCCCCGAAGCAGCCAAAAAATTAGCTTTACTTGATAGAGCTTTTGAAGCATTGGCTACCCCAGAAAAGAAAGAAAATTATGACAAGACCGGGGCCGAACCGACAGTGACATATAAATTAGTTCATCCGGATATTTTTTACATGCGCCTGACAAAGTTTTCGCCTCAGTCTTTTGATGAACTACGAAAAGCGGCGAACACCATTGATCCCAAGCAGAAAAATGGGCCCACCACTCTTATCTTTGATCTGCGCGCTAATATCGGCGGAGCGATTGATATTCTGCAATACTTTTTAGGTCCGTTTATTGGCCCGGATCGTTATGCTTACGACTTTTTCCATCAAGGCGACACCACTCCATACAAGACCAAGGTAGGCTGGCTAGAGAGCTTGGTGCGCTACAAAAAAGTGGTTATTTTAATTGACGAAAAAAGCCAATCCTCTGCCGAGGTTATGGCCGCTACCTTAAAGAAATATAATGCGGGCATTTTGGTCGGCACTAAAACTAAAGGCTGGGGTACCGTCGAGCAAATCTTTCCTATTAAACAACAGCTTAATCCGGATGAAAGCTATTCGGTTATGTTGGTGCACAGCTTAACCTTGCGCGATGACGGTCAGCCAATTGAAGGACGCGGCATAGAGCCGACCGTCAATATTAACGACAAAGATTGGACTAAACAACTGACCAGCTACTTCAACTATCCAGAACTAATCCAGGCTATCAAGGAAGTATTAAAATAATAGCCATCACTAACATCCCCTCCCGGTCCGTTCGTCCCGCTCCGGCGGCGGGACTCCCTCGCGCTGAACCTATGGATTCAGGAGGAGTTAGAGAAATATTGTACTCCTCCTGTCCAGCTCCTCGTTTTTATATCTTATTCGAAGACGAATGGGCTATAAAAACGAGTCGCTAAGCAATCCACAGGTTCAGAGCGACC
>JAUSIQ010000037.1 GCA_030647955.1 bacterium
GCAGAAGATTGGCCATAGGCAGAGGTTAGGCCAAAGTCTACTTGGGTATTGGCATTCTCATTGGTTTGCCAAGAGATGGATATAGATGTTTGGGTGAGATTAGAGGTGACAATACTGGAGATGGTGGGAGAGGTGGAGTCAAGAGTCGGTGTTGGCGTAGGGGTGGGAGTGATAGTAGGGGTGGGAGTGGGAGTGGCGCCGGAGATGAGAGGATGGGGGTAGACTAAAGGCATATAGTATACTGCCCAAGTATTCGTTGAAGTGCATTTATACAACCGACCATCCGGACTTGAGCCATTAGTACTATTCCATTCCCCTTCATTAGTAGCCCAATACGCCGTACCCATGGTACACGTCGCAGGCCGAGAAGCAATAGCTCCAGTAGGCGTGTCGTTATAGAAATGTTCATCCGCCCGGATTTGTTCCGAGTAACCCGTTGCATAATCAATATCTGTTCCTCCCTGGGTATTGTTCCACTCATACAGCGGTTCATCCACTTGGTCGTAAGGGATGACTGGAACCGATGGCGTTGCGCCACTTAGTCTTGTTCCTTGTCCACGACCAGGCTGGTCAAGAACTTCCAGCACCTTATGAATCGAAAAGGTCTCACCGGCGACAAAATCCAGCCTTTTATCAGGATTGCCGAAATCAAAACCGCCCGTTCCGGCATAGGTTAAGGTATTGCTCGTATTCGATATGATCCTGGAGGAGCATTGATTATCTATCGGCACACAAGCAGAGGTTTTCTTTACCGAGTAACCTTGCCATTGATTTGGTGTCCAGGGTGAACCAGTCACAGTTACTGTACCTTCCGTACCACTGGCGGCGGTTCCGGAATAAAACGGACCGCCAGCCTGATTGACATCCCAAGAACTGGTACCATCGGCAGTCTCCCAAGGAGAAAAAGGATACAACATACGATACGCAGAAAGCGCCATAAGAGGTCCGGTATATCCAGCTGTGGTATTGTTGAAGTTGAGACCGGTGCCACTACGGTAATTATTCACATAGCTGCAGTAGGTAGTACAATTAAATGAATTGCCGTAGGCCTCAACAAACCGCGTGCCGCGCGGCCGGCCGCCGCTTTCCGTCCCATGCGCCTCCCACCATACATTAGTACCGGTATTGAACCGCCCGACATAGCGAGCACCTCGATAGGCATCCGCAATGGCGTAAGGCGCGCCAATCTGATACTCAAAAGTATTGTTTTCAATGTAGAGAGCTTCTTCGCTGCCAAGATTAGGCGGCTCTGACCAGGAGGCATCCGAGTATGGGACGCCGTCCCAATTCTCATGGTAAGTGTATATAAAAATACAGTTGCACAGACTATTATAGAAATCATTGTGATCAATCACCCCGACAACGGTCTGCGTGAAAATCCCTGAACCATTGAGATTGTAAAGGCGGTTATGGTCAAAACGAAACCGGCGTCCATCTATGTTCGAACCACCGACAAAAATGACACCGTTGTATTTTCTGATCGCACTACTGCCCCCCGTTCCATCACGTATCTCGATACCTGTCATGCGGGATGTTTTGTTAGCGACCAGCGTCCAAGTCATTAGTGCGGTTTGGTTGGTAATATCATCTCTAATGATGGTGCTACCGACGCCCGCACCCCGCAGAGTGATAGCTTTATTAATAGTAAGACCACTTGACCATCCGCACGTCCCAGCCGGAACCACCACAGTATCCCCGTCCACAGCGGAAGTAACCGCATTGCCGACATCGTTGCGGGAACAGCTGGCGGCGTTGATGATGCCGCCTACACTAGTGTTGGCTACGGAAAAAGTAATGGCATAGTCGTCGATGTTAGCGTTGGTAGCGGTGTCCTGGCAACGGACATAGTAGTTGTAAGAAGAACCATTGGTTAAGCCGGTAACAGAGGTGGAGTGAGAAGTAGCACCTGTCGTGGAGAAGGTATTGGTCATGGAGGCGTAAGATACTCCGGAGGTGGTGGAATATTTACAAGTGGCAGATTCATTGGTAGTGAGGGAAAGAGTGGTTTGGGTTGTGCCGGAAGCTAGAGATCCGGATGGTGCTCCCGCGGATCGGACGGGAGGGGTAGTGTCGGCAGAGGGTGCTTGAGTGGTAGCATTAGCAGAAGAAGATTGAGCCGATTGGTTACCGGCCGCGTCATAGACGGCGACGGTGTAGGTATAGTTGGTAGAAGCCGATAAGCCGGTATTGGAGTAACTAGTAGCGGTAGAAGTGGCAATCTCTACTCCTCCTCGATAGATCCGATAGCCGGTCACTCCGATGTTATCGGTGGAGGCAGTCCAGGAGAGATTGATTTGGGAGGAAGAGATGGCAGTGGCGGTTAAACCAGTGGGGACAGAGGGGGCTTGGGTGTCAGGGGCGGCGCCAGTGTAGTTATACAGTTCAGTGATCTCCGAAGCGGAGAGGATGCGGTTGTAGATACGAGTTTCATCGATATTGCCGAAAAAATTATTTGCGTCAATGCTGCTGTATTGACCAATTGCAGTGGGATAACCCGTTGTCGTTGCACTGCCGATGTTCTGATTAGCATTACCGGACAGCGCTCCATTAATATAAAAAGTGCCGGTACTGCCGCTTCTCAAAAAACAGAAGTGATTCCAGGTGTTGACTTGTAATATACCAGAGGCACCCGCAGTGACACCATCGTTTGAACCCGTAAGATTAACGTTCGGAGAATTAAAGGTATCCACCACTACTGAAAACCGTGTATTATCTATAATACTATTAAAACGATTTGGCGGAGAAGAGTTCTGATAGATCCATCCGCAAACAGTTAAATCCTGCGTACCGATGATGGTGTTGTTCAGAAGCACATAGTCATCCAATCCATCTAACTGTACGGCATTGGTTCCAATCTTCCCCGCAACCCAGGTTGGCCCATTGGTCAACGTGCCGGTATTTGAACCGGCTGAATCCGCGGCCGTTGTACCGCTCCCCTCATCAAACTTCCAATGACCGACTAGCCCGCTCGTTGGAGCGGCCGCTTCGGTTTCAACAAAAGAGAAGGAAATAACGACGATCAAAAGGACAACTAGAATAAATAGATGCTTGAGACTGACAGCGTGATAACTCTTATCCATATAAAAAGTTTATTCTATTTAAATCCTGCCGACGGCGCCGAATAGATCCAACTTTTGGCGTACAAGATTTTTGGCAGCCTCAAAGGATGGCCCCAAGAATTTATATGGTGTAGTCTGGTCTGGATCATCCATCAGCTTTTTCCTTAATGCTTCTTGATAAGCCAAACGTAATTCGGTATTGATATGCACATTAGTAATTCCAAGCGCGATAGCCTGCCGCACTTCTTCTGGCGGCAACCCGGAGCCGCCGTGCAATACTAAATAAGTATTCGGAACAGCTTTAACAATCTTCTTAAGCAATTCCAAATCGAGATGTTCTTCCTGTTCGGTGATAATGCCGTGAGCGTTACCGAAGGCGATAGCCAATCTCTCGACACCAGTTTTTCTGACGAAGTCCTTGGCTTCTTCTGGCTTAGTATAATCCTCTGGTTTAATGTCTACCCTTTTTTGGACACTCGATTCCCCCATCAAATACCCCAACTCCCCCTCCACCATCATAGTATGATCTTTATTCTTGGCATATTGCACAACTTTGGTAGTCAAAATAAGATTTTCCTCGTAAGGGAGCTTGGAGGCATCGATTAAAACCGTATCGTAGCCGGCATCCATCGCTCCTTTAACACTTTCCCAGGTCTTATGATGATCAGCGTTAAGAAAAATGGGGTAACCGGCCGCTTGCCATGACTTTACTAAAGCCACAGTCTGTTCGTGTCCCAAAAAAGCATCCTCTCCCTCGGAGGTAGCCACCATCACCGGAGACTTCATCTCCGCCGCGACTTCCACAATGGCGCGCAGCTGGTCAGCGGTAGAAAAGTTAAAATGACCGAGCGCCCACTTCTCCTGCTTGGCCTGCTTAAAATACTCCGGTAAAGTTTTCATTTAGAGTTTAATAAACCCGTCGATAATATTTTGCTCAATCAATTTATCCATTTTATCACGTCCCAAATATTCAATAAAAATTTTATTCCACAAAGCCTCCTGCTGATGATAGAGGTATTTCGCCTCGCCTTTTTCCACTAAACTCATTACTAAATCAATCAGATCAAAACTGATTAATTTCTCTTCTCCTTGAACGTTCGGGAAAAAATCACCGACAAAATCTAACCCGTGCCAGAAACCCAGCAAATGCCCCTTGTCGGCAATAATCGCGTTCAACTTAGCCAGATCTCCGGTCGCCTTGTACCAATGCTCCGCCTCCGGATTGATGTGCGGCTCCAATAATCGAAAATCACTAAAGTCCACCTTGGATAAATAGCGCTGAACAATTCTCCACGTCACATTCTCTGAAACGGGCGCCGTACCATCTGGTACATCTCCTCGTAATAGAGACTTCAATTTGGTGGCAAAGTCCGGATGCGTAGAAAACTCATAAAAAAGTTTCGAATAAAATGGCACTTCGTTTAGATAGTGTAAGAGCAAGGTGAACATGCGCATCGTCTCCCCCGGAGTACTAATTGATAACGGGATAATAAAAATAACTCCCAACTCTTTAAGGTGGCTAAGGTTATGATATTTCTTTTTTAAAAATTTCTCTGCCACTTTTAGCCACTTGGTTTCCAATATTTTTATCTCCACCTCTCGTCTTTCAAAATCATCAATGGTTAAATCATCGTACGCTTCATCAAAAAAACGATGCATCCAGGCTTCGTCTTGCGCGAAACGCAATGCACAAAATACCGAAGAGAGTCCTTCTTTTTCTACCAATTCCGCCACCGTTTTGTATCCGAAATAGTCTAAGATGTTTTGCGGAGGAAACTTCTCGAGCATCGCCAAAGCCTTTTCTTTTTTTAGGAAAAATCCCTTTTGTGGATCATTGAGTAAGCGCGCCGTATCACAAATCTTTCCGCAAGCCTGGGAAAGATCAGCTAATTTGGGTTTATCCAAAAAATCATAAAGATCTTTATCCATGTGCTTCAGCCGATCTACTAATACGCCATAAACTTCCTCCGCGGTCGCTTTTTCTTTCGATAGACCCAACTCATCCAAAGTTCGCGAAGTAAGAATACTATTCTCTTCGACAATTTTATCAAGCACTCCGCTCTTATTAGTCAATTTGATCATCTTGGCATCCAAATCCAAGAGAACCTCTGGTGTAATTCTTAAAATTCTAGCTAAGGTTTCGTGTGCAGCGCTCATAAAAATTAATAATTAAGAAGTTAAAATTTCTACCTCTACCAAGGGCCAAGAACCCCAATCATCCTTTTTTAAAATACCGGCGCGAGCTCCGAACTGGGTCACCACCGCAGAGGCATTGGCCGTACCAAACTGAATGGCTTTGGAGATATCTCCTCCTCGAGAATATTCGGAGATGAATCCGGAGCTCCAAGCATCCCCCGCTCCCGTTCTCTCCACCACCGGCGAGTCCGGCACTCCGGCTTTGTAAATCTTACCGTCTACATCTTTAACCAAGACCCCATTTGGCCCATCGGTAACCACGGCAATCCCTCCCACCACTTCTTTTAATTTATCCAAGACTTGGCGATGTTCCAATCCCGGAGTACCAATCATTTCTGCCCCTTCTTCTTTGTTGGTGATCAGCACGCTAATATTTTTTAAAACAGGGGTCAGTTTTTTCAAACCATGGGCAATTTCTTTTCCTCCAGGGTTCATGCCGATTTTGATTTGGTTCGCCGCGGCGTGAGCAGATATGGCCTGAAGCAAGTCCCAGTTACCACCCAACGAATTGAGATAGAACCATTTCGGAGTGAGGTTTTCGAAAGGAATGGCCTGCACATTAAAATGCTGGCCCTCTCCTTTGTAGCTTAATATCGTTCGCTCGCCGGAGCCATGCACTAAAATTACCGAGTAAGCAGTGTGATCCCCCTCGTGCTTTTGAAAATATTTTGTCTCGATACCCTCTTGAGCTAATTCAGCGATAATCGCTTCTCCGTTAAAATCAGCACCCACTACTCCCAAAGCGGCCGTCTGCCAGCCTTGCCGAGCAAAAGTGACCGCCGCATTCGCTCCACCTCCACCGGTAGCAAAGACAATCTCTTTCATCTCTAACTTAGAACCAAGGGGTACGCACTGTTCCATTTGAGGAGCATCGTGCTCATGTGGTCGCAACTCAAAATCTCCCGCTTTAAAAAAGACATCTCTCGTTGCTGAACCCAAGGTAATAAAATCGTGCATGGAATATTAATTAGGCTAATTGTTTTTTGAATTCCTCCAATCCCTTCTCTAAACCTCCATTTTGCCACAGATAACTGCCCACTACCAGCATATTCGCCCCTGCTTTTACTAAAGCGGCGGCATTTTCAGGAGTAATCCCACCGTCTACCTCAATAAGTTTATCAGGATAAAAATAGCGACAGTCATTAATTTTTTCAATCACCGCTTCAATATATTTACCGCCGTAAAATCCGGGCTCCACGGTCATGAAATGAATAAAGTCGACACTATCCACAATAGGTTTGAGCGCTTCCAGAGGAGTACTGGGATTTAAAGCAATGCCCACCATCTTCTCCGCTTCCTTGAGGGTCGCGATGATTTCTTGAGCTTTTTTAGTGGCTTCAATATGAAAGATCACTTTATCTACCGGCGTGTCGAGCCAACGCACGATATGATTCTCCGGCTTGGAAACCATAAGATGGGCTCCGATCTTCAGCGTCGTCTCAATCTCCTTCACTTCTTCAAAACCGCCCACCGTCATATTCGGAACAAAAATCCCATCGGCGACATCCACATGCACTCTCTCACACTGCTTTTCAGCAGCCATTATTTTTTCTAAAAACTCTTCCCTAGTCTTTACCAGAATGGATGGAATAATCTCGATCATTTTTATTTAACTAAATTCGGTGGAGTTCTACCCTCCAATGCTTCGATAATATTGGTCGCCGCTAAAACTGACATCAGCTGACGCGTTTCTAACGTTGCCGAAGCGATATGTGGAGTGATGATAATGTTTTCTAAACTTTTTAATTCCGGAGTAATATCCGGTTCAAATTCAAAGACATCAATAGCCGCGCCCTGAATCCAGTTTTCCGCTAAAGCCTGCGCTAAAGCTTTTTCATCAATAATCGGTCCGCGCGAGGTGTTCACCAGATAAGCGGTAGGCTTCATCATCTTTAATCTTTCAGCATTCATGAGATGGCGCGTCGAGTCTAATAGAGGTACATGGATTGAAACAAAATCCGCTTTAGGTAAGAGTTCTTCGATGGTGGCCACGTACTCCGCCCCCATTTCTTTTTCAAATTCCGCACTAGGCTTGGGATCGGTATAAATTATCTTCATCCCGAATCCTTTGGCGGCATGCATTGCGACCCGGGAACCGATTCTTCCCAGTCCCACTACTCCCAAAGTCTTTCCGGACAAATCCGTTCCGAGTAAAAGCTGTGGACCCCAAGCCGTATACTTCCCTGCTCGACTAAAGCGATCCGCTTCTGAAATGCGGTGCGCGATGGAGAGCATCAGAGCAAAGGTGTGTTCCGCTACGGTGTTGGTCAAAACTCCCGGAGTATTGGTTACGGCAATATTTTTCTCTTTCGCCACTGGCAGGTTCACATTATCAAAACCGACGGCGTAATTGGCAATCACCTTCAAAGTGGGCAAACCGGCATCCATAACTTCGGCATCTACCTTCTCGGTCAGAACCGAAAGTAACGCATCGACACCTTTGACTCCGGCCAAGACTTCTTCTCTAGTCGCCACACGATCTTTCGCCGCTTCGTTAACCACTACTTCGTACCCCTTGTCTTGGAGCATCTTAATACCGGCATCGGGAATCGGACGGGTTACAAATATCTTAGGCATAGGTTTTTTCTAAGTCTTTAATTTTATTTAATCTTCTAATATGTCTTTCTGCGGAAGAAAATTTCGCTTTTAAAAAGGCCTCCGTAATTTCCTTGGCCTCGTCTTCATTAAGGAAATCTGCAGGCAACGCCAAAATGTTTAAATCTTCGTCATTCACGGCCGATGCCACCTGTTCGTAGTTAGTGGCTGTGCCGGCTCGCACTCCTACTACTTTATTAGCGGCCACCGCCACTCCAATTCCAGAACCGCAAATCAAAATCCCTCGATGGTCCGTCCCACTAACTACTTTTTCGGCTACGGCTTTGGCGTAATCCGGATAATCATCTTGAGGATCCACTTCCGCGGCTCCTAAATCCTCATACTCATATCCCCAATCCAAAAGCCAATATTTCATTTTTTCCTTCAACGCGAACCCGCGATGATCAGCACCAAGATAAATCATAATTAAGCTTTAGTAGTAGATAAACGATTAAGGTAATTTACAGCCGACAATAATGCCGTCGTCCCCTGTCCCGCGGCGATAACAATCTGTTTAAACGGCACATCGGTCACATCCCCCGCCGCAAACAAACCCGGAACATTAGTGGCGGCATTTTTATCTACCATAATCTCTCCAAAATTATTCTTCTTTACTTCATCTGGAACAATCGAGCTGTTGGGAATCATACCAATGTGCACAAAAGCTCCTTCGGCCGCAATGGCTTTTTCCGCTCCGCTTTGATCCGTATATTTTAATCCACTTAAAAATCCTTGACCAGAAAATTCTGTGGTCTTCGCGCCAAAAATAATTTCAACATTCTTTTTTGTTTTTAGGTTATCGATCAACACCTGTTCACCCTTAAATTCCATATTCTTATTAATGACATATACTTTACTGGAAATATCCGCCAACATCAAAGCCGACTCCAAAGCCGAGTTGCCTCCTCCGATCGTCGCTGTCACTTTTCCGGAGAACAAAGGCCCGTCACAGACAGTACAATAGCTAATTCCTTTATTGCGAAATTCTTTTTCCCCCTTAACATCCAACTCTCTGGGATGCACACCCGTGGCGATAATGACCGACTTGGCTAAATAGTCACACTTCTGCGCTCCTTCGGAGCTACGAAGTGCATACACTTTATCCGCCGCCGTTAAAAGCTCGTCGCCCGCTTGAGCCGTAATGCAGAATAGACCATCCACCTGTTTAGTAACTTTTTCCACCCACACCCCCTCTTCCGGCTCCACGCCATAAAACTTTAAGTGCTCTTTAAACTGTTGAGCTAAGGTGATACCATCGGTTTTATTGACTCCCGGCCAGTTGCCGATTTCTCCCGAAGTAGCCACCTCTCCCCCAAAGTCTTTGGAGATAATTTTAAAATTAAGATTACGTCGCGCAGCGTAAACTCCGGCGGCCGTAGCCGCCGCTGATCCTCCGATAATAATTAAATCGTAAACTTGGTCGTTTCCCATGTTTTTGTAAATTTATTATACTAAATTTATACCTTTTGCAAAACTATATGTTCAATAATAAAAAACTGTTATTCGTCATTCTCCTAGCCGTCAGCGTCGCCACCCATTTTGCTTTTTTTGGTCATCCCAATCAAACCGTCTTCGACGAGGTGCATTTTGGTAAATTTGTCTCCGGTTATCTAGCCGGCGAATACTTTTTTGACATCCACCCCCCCTTGGGCAAACTGCTTTTTACCGGAGTGGCTCACTTGGGTGGCTTTAGCCCGGAGTTCGCTTTTGACACTATCGGTTCGGCCTTCCCTAATTGGCACTACATGGTCCTGCGCTTCTTGCCTATCCTCGCCGGAGCTTTGCTACCCTTAGTTCTTTTTGGTATCGCCCTCTATTTGGGCTTTTCTCCCGTCGTCGCTTTTTTGGTAGGTACTCTTACCGCTTTAGACGGAGCCTTAATAATCCAGTCTCGCTTTATTCTGTTAGATGCCTTCCTATTACTCTTTGGTTTCCTAAGTATTTTCTTTTACCTTCGCTTTAAAAAGACCGCTGAAGAGAACGCGCCTCATTTTTATAATCTCTGGCTGGCCGGAGCTTTTGGAGCTCTATCAGGATCAATCAAATGGACCGGCTTTGGTTTCTTGGCCTTGGTGCTTGTTATGGAACTCTTCCGTCTCTGGCCCAACTTTAATTTATTCAAGTTCTGGAAAAATCATCATCGCCATCGTCTCGCTTTCGTACTTTCTTTGATCGTGGCTCCTTTTTTGATCTATCTCGCTATCTTTGCTATTCACTTTCATCTTCTTCCTAAAACGGGTCCGGGTGATGCTTTTATGTCGGCATCTTTTCAAAAAACCTTAGAAGGTAGCCGTTATCAGAGTGATCCGGCCGTAGAGACAGAAGGTTTTTTGAAAAAATTTACCGAGCTTAATTTGCAAATGTACTCCGCCAATCAGCGCCTCACCGCCACTCATCCCTATGGCAGTGCTTGGTACACCTGGCCATTAATGTCTCGCCCCATCTACTATTGGAACAAGGCTGAACCGATGGATAATAATGAGCCGCAAGAAAGAAAAATTTATCTAATGGGTAACGTCGTCGTATGGTGGGCCTCCACTATCGCCATTCTTACTCTCGCGCTTAGCTTCCTCTCCCAAACCTGGAAGAGAAAAAATAGTCCCTGGGTGGTTCATCTCATTTTAGGAGCTTACTTTTTAAACCTTCTGCCCTTCATGGGCGTTCAGCGCGTCATGTTTTTGTACCACTACTTCCCCGCCCTGATCTTTGCCATTTTCAGTTTAGGCTACTTAATTGATCATAAACCTAATACCAAAACCGTCAGCCTGGTATTGATTGGCTTAGCCGCCATTATTTTTCTCACCTTTTCTCCTCTCGTGTATGGCCTTTCGCAAACCGTTAAAGAATCCGATAAACTCTTCTGGTTCCCTTCCTGGCGTTAATCTAAAAGAGTCCCGCGGGACTCTTTTAGATTAACCGTAAAAACATTTAGAACTGCACCTCTCGAGCCTTGAGATAAAGAGCCTCGGCCTCTGCCCAATTTAAGTTTTTCCAAAAATCTTCGATGTATTTTTTCCGATCAGAGCCGTAATCGATAAAGTAGGCATGCTCGTAAACATCCAAGACGATTATCGGCAAACAGCCCCACACTCCGCCTTGGTTGTGCGCGTCTCCATTATATTGTTTCAGGCGCCCCACTTTTGTATCCCATACTACCAAAGACCACCCTCGGGCCGCCATACCACATTCGGAAAAATATTTCATGAATCCTTCTACCGATCCCCATTTTTCCGTGATAGCCGCGCTTAATTCCGGAGCCTTCTTCCAATCTCCGTCACCACCCAAAACATCAAAGTACCACTCATGCAAATAAACTCCGTTCACCGCAAAAGTTTCTCCTTGCTTCAAAGCTCTTAATTCACTGTAAGTTTGATTTCCTCCCGAAGCTTTATCCGCGATAATTTCTTGGCTTAGCTGTTTAAGTTTTTCGCGAATCTCATCGTTTTTCTTTACATACCCAACGTAGAGCTTGTCGTGATGAATTTCTAGCGTCTTCTTGGAAATACCGACTAGCTCTTTAGTAAATTTTAGTGGACGAACATCCATCGAGTGAAAAGTTTATAAAGTTCTTCAAGTTTATCAAGTAAGAATCTTCCCCATTCTTTACTTTATGAACTTTATAACTTTACGAACTTGATAAACTAATTAATCCCTAATAGCGAGTTAATTTTGGCTTGGTTAAAACCAACGATCACTTTATCGTCGATACGAATAACCGGTACCGCCAACTGACCGGAAACGTTCACCATCTCCTGCCGACGGGAGACATCTTTAAAGACATCGTGCTCTTCGTAAGCAAAACCTTTTTTCTTCAAGTACTCCTTGGCCATCTGGCAGTAGCCACAGTTGGGAGTAGAGTAGATTGTAATTTGAGGAGTCATAATAATGAATTTTTATTAACATTTTACTCTTCTAGACTGAATTATATATGAACGCAGATGTTGGCGCAAATTTAATATTGAGCTTAGGATGTATTGCTTTCTCCGGACGCTCGTTTTCTTTCCAGCGAAGAAAACTCGCTCGGTTCGGTCTATGGATTCCGAAAAGCAGACTTTTCGGACCAGCTCATCGCCATTTCAGCTTATCCGAAACGGATGGGCTGAAACGGCGATTCGCGAGCAATCCACAGACCTCATACGCCTCCGAAAGCAATACATCCTAAGCTTTATGGATCCAGATCACAATACTTGATTTTTTGGTTCAAATGTGCTATAATTATGGGATACCTGACACATGCCTAACCGTGGAGAAAAGAAATGAGAATGATGCTTTTGCTGGTACTATGGTTGGTCGGAGGAGGGGTTTCGATGGCAAAAACCCGCGGCCAAGAAGTGCCAGCGGAAGCCAAAGTCGAAGCCATTCTCCAGCTTTTTTACAACAACATGCACTCGATCGAGAAACACGCGGAGGCGAAAGCCGCCGCGTACGCCTTGATAGAGAAGTGCCCGAATAATCCCCTGCTTTTCGAGTTGTGGGCGGCCATCGAGTGGTCCGCCATCAGTCTCGAGCTGGAAGGGAAATTCGACGAACGACGATTCATACTCGACATCGCTCCCTATCGGAAGCGGGCCGAGTATTATCACTCCATGGTCCAACGCGGGCTAGAGACCGCAGACCAGGCTCTGCTTATCGGCAATGGCGAGATGGCCAGCCGGCGTAAGTGGCTCTTCGCCAAAGGAGCCCTGTATTTCGCCGACTCGAAGTTCACGGTGAAGTTTGAAGATGGCAAAGGGTTCGACGGGATGCGGAGAGCGGATCAATCGGCGGCCAACGGGATTCGGGAGTTCAAAAAGTCCATGGCCGAGGACTCCACTTTCTTTGCTCCATACCTCTATCTGGGTGGGGCTCGCTACCAAATGTCTATTCAAAGCTGGGTGAACCGCACGGCCGTAAGGTTCGCGAGTCATGCCTTCGCCGAAATCAACAGCCTTTGCGAAGGCGACGTCATCAACAAACCCGCCTCGATTCAGTGGCTCGAAAGGTCTTACGCCTACGGCGCTCCGGAGCCGTGGCTGAAGAAGAACTGGATCGAATCGGCCCTCGTCCTCGAGGGCATGTACGAGAAGTTCCGCGTTGAGGCGGGCTTCAAGCTCTCCGATGAAGTGGTTTTCATCGAGAACAAGGAACTCCCTGTCGTTCTCCGGTTATTGGAACAGTTTCCGGAGAACAAAAGACTCAACGCCAGAAAAGAGGCGCTGGACCTGCGCCTCAGTATTCTCAATAATTACCTCAACAAAAAGTGAGCTCGTCCTCCTGGAGAAAGAACGACTCCGCCCCCCCCCACTTTCTGATCTTCTAGAAAGTGGGGGGCTTTTTCATCCCGAACGAAGCCGCGAGGGCCCGCAGCGCGCCTCTGCTTCGTACGGGATTCATACCCTACCTCGGCGCCACCTCTCTCCAAGTTGGCACTTTACCTTGCACCGTTAACGGTTTGGATAAAGCACAAGTATAACCTTCCAGATCAGTGACAGTATTTGTAACTGTAAACAATCCGCTATCGAGATACATGTGGGTCGGATTTTGAGCTCCGGTAGTCGGCGAACCATCTCCAAAATTCCACGACCAAACTCGCGGGCCAACATCATAAAAAGTAGTCTGGTCCGTAAATAAGGTATTTTGATTAATACCTGGAGAGTTCGGAACAAAGGTAAAGTTTACATTCGGATAGGCATGATTGGGAGTTTTCCATTTGGTACCACCCCCCTGACAACCGGAGCCAATACAAACGGTCTGATCAGCCCAGCCTGAAACCATATTAGTTGAATCCCAAACTCTTACTCGGGCTTGATAAGCCGGTCCACCCGTATTCCAAGTTAAAC
>JAUSIQ010000040.1 GCA_030647955.1 bacterium
CGCCTCTGGGCTCAAAATATGTTGGGCGGGAGAGTAGAGAAATGCCTCTAACTCTCCCGTCCCTAGAATAACTACTAAGTTGGGGAAAATGGATGGTTTTTAAGCGGTGGGACAGGATACCTGAACAGAGGCTCATTCGCCTTCAGCCAATTCTCGGCTTCAACGTTGCCCCTCACAACTCTTCGTATTTTTGCTACATCAGAGAGACTGCTCTCTGATTTTTTTACGATAGTCAGAATAGTGGTTGCCTGGGTGGCAGTCAAACTAATGGCTTCCTGGGTCTGACTGACGGTTATTTTTTTCATTTTGCCGCCACCAATTCTGGTTTTACGTAGACTACCCTATCTTCGCCATGGTGAACCTCAACGGAAGAAGTTCGTCCATCGGCCGTAACGACGATTGTAACTTTCTCGCCGTTACAGAATCCAATCCAGTCCTGCGGCTGAATCCAAGCGAATCTAGCGTCCCGGCCGAAGTGAGATCTAACCGGGAGTAGTATGTGCGAATAGACTAGCTCTCGCAAGTCTATCGCCTTTCCAGATCTTCTGGAGATTTTGATGTGTACGTCCTCTGGCGCTATTAACTTTACCATTAATCCTGCCATCTTTCCCTCCTGCATATCGTTATGGCTCGCGATATGCTCTTTTATTTATTTTTATACCCACGAGCTTGCGCTCGGTTATTTTTGATAATGTGCTATTTGCACTTCACGGATTATTTCTGCTTAAAATAATCTCTGAAGTGCAGGAAAACCAATGAGTCGAACATTGGCTTCCCTTTTGCGTCAGCGCCGATGCCTAGCTAGAGCATCTGCAGCGTCCGTTTGCATCGATGTAGCCCTCGCAGCTGGGACATATTCGCGGCAAATATGTCGGTTTCTCCTCCTCCTGTGCCGGCTCTGTCTTTTTGAGGACTGGCGGGGTAGCTGTTGCTGACGCGGATTTGGGTTTCACTGTGGCGCCTCCTTCTATCTCCTTTCGGAGTTTATTCTCGCAATGAACTAACTATTTCTACTAAATCTAATAGATATTTAATAATTTGTAAAGCCATACAAGTGATAATTTCTGATAATGACTAATTATTAATTTCTAAATCTTACTTATAAATTCACAAATAATTGCGAACTTGTAAGTAAGCGGGAGTGTCTGTTAACTCCCGCCACCCGTCACCCATTACCCAGCGCCAAGACCAGCTTGGCTTCTGTGTTTCCGGGTCTAGCTGATGCAGGATAATTGTATCAAGCCGGGAGAAATAACGACTGATCGCTATTTCTTTGGCTTCCTGGACATCTCGTGCCAGGAAGGCATCGCTTAGAACCATAAAGCTGAACATATTCCCTCACCCTCACTTTATTTTTTATTTCTATTTAAAAAAGAACAATTCCCTTTCAGAAATCATCCTAGATATTAAGGATAACTTTTGAAAGGGAGGAGGTTAGTTGAACTATACAGCCCAACAACCTCCCCTTACTAGGCACTAACTCTCACAAGTACAGTTGGCTTTTCCACATTTTTCACAGGAATTTATACCGAACTCTAATAATAACTTACTTACCTTGGCGCGAGAGCCAGGTCCACCTGTCGCATTGATGTCGTATATCGTATACAATACTTCTCGACATTTTTTAAGTCTTTCAAATAAATCTTGCTGCTCATCCAGCCCCTGGTTAATCTGTTTTTCAAGGACAGTAATGCCCTCTTGAGCTTTCTTTAGAGCGGCCTCGGTCTGTGCTTTGTCGTAGGCGGGCCAGTTTGGGAACTCAACAGCTTGATGATAAGTACCCCAAGCTATCGTTCTGACCTCTCCCTGAGAATCTCTAAGAGAATGATCGCGGTTGACCGATGAGGTAATGTTCCATTTAAATATAGATATCACCTCGTCATCGCTACATGGCGTATTGGACCAAATAATCCCAAATGCTATGGTCTTTTTCGCCTCCTCGGTAGGTTCTTCAAACGTTTTCCCATCCTTTGTTACTAGTCTCTTGTCCATTGTTCCCCCCTTGCGTTGGCTCTAAGAGCCGTTGCGTTGGAATGCCGCACTGTTTGCTTTGCTGAATTTCACAGTCAAAGTGCCTTCAAATTTCTTTATAGCGGCGAACTGAACACTAATCCTGTTTTTCACTCCAAATAATTTTATTTCTGAATGTTTCCAACTAATGTTCATTTCGCCGCTATAAAATATTTTGATAAAGAACTTTTCCCGTAACAAACTCCAAATTGCCTTAGGGTCTCTTACGGGAAGGGTTGTAGGAATACGCTATCCGCAACCCTTTAGACGTTAAAACTGTTTTGACAGGAATGTGCCGCAGACGGCGCATTTCATTCCCTTTACTAATCTCCTTTTTGAGCCATGGCCAATCCGTTTTCGCGCCTTCACAAGACTTCGATGACCCTTGAAAACGCAAACTATGAGACCTATAATCGGAAAAAACATTTTCGCTCTCTACGCCTCCTTCTCTTTTTCATTAATTTTTATTTCCCATCTTTCAGCTTACAAATTTCTTTATGAGCTGAAAAGTGGCGGCGAAGGAGTAATTGATCACTCAACTCTCCCTCGCCACAGAATCATCTATTTCCCTGATTTTTTTGGCAATATTCTCGTCCACTTGAATCGGACGATAAATGCCATCAATCCGACGAATAGATCCTCCCTCTATTCTCACCCTAATAAACATCAAATGTTCGTCTGCAGTGAGAATGTGTGCGACTCCTCTTGAAGTTACTATTATAATATGCAACTCTCACCTCTCTTTTCTTGTTGTTTTCTTTACGGCAGCGAGGTGGCCTCTCTTTGACATATAGCCCGAAAGGCCACTCCGCCACCGTGAAGGATTTAAAAAAGAACTAATTCCCTTTGAGAAACTACTAAGATTTAATAATTTCTCAAAGGGAGGAGGATGGTTGAACTATACAGCCCAATCACCCTCCCTTTTCCGCTAATAATTTAAGCGGATTAAATTCGTGCGAGGTCCTGAGACATTCTCTGGATCGCTTCCGATCCAAAGACCATTATCCCCGTCACACCTACCGTATGGTGGTCGATAATCACGGGAGCACAACACCCTGTGCTCCTTCTGACAAATAGGACAAGATATGTATTCTGTCCCCTCTTTGTCAATTTTTACCGCAACCTGGATCTCCTTTTCCAGTCGAGCGGGGAAGTAGGACTTCACGGCTTTTAACACCGTGACTCTTGACTCCCCTATGAGGGAATTTGAAACTTTTTTAAGGAGTTCCTTCTTCCTCATCTTTGGCTGAAGTTTACGGAATTCCAACCAAAGTTTTTTTACTTCCTCGTCGCTGGCGAATTCCACGACCCTGTCGTGGTCTCCTCTTTCTTGAACCTTGGCATTTTTGAGAAAGTTTAATGCCAAAGTTGTTTCCAGCATCGGTGCTGGAATACATAATTTCCAACGACCGTATTTTACTACGGCGAGATCGTAGTAGGCATTGTCCCCACTGTCTTCCCATTCCCATTTCGCGCCTTTCTCGTCGATTAAAACGACGAAAATAGCATTGGCGAGCGTATACTCGCCGATATCCTTGGCCGTGCTGGCCAAAGATATCAATCTTTTGATCTCCTCTGTTTTTTTCATTTTATTCCTCCCGGAATATTCCATCAGCTCATAAAGATTTGAAGAGATTTTCTCTCTACTGATGGATGCGATCCCGTTTCCAGGACACAACAACCGTGGCAACCCCAATCCCGTTTCCAGGAAGAATAAACTCAACTCCGATTCCTCGGAGATTATTTGAAAAGAACTTTTCCCATCTTTCGGCTCACAAATTACTTTATGAGCTGAAGTTTGGGAGGGAGCTAATGATTGTACTAAAGAAGTATCATCAGCTCCCGCCTTTTAATGTTTTAAGTATTCCTCCGACAATTTTATGCATAAATTGGCGAAAGCTACTTCCGGAGATGAACTATCTGGAAGTCCGTCGCTTAGGGCTTTTTTCGCGGCCTCCACTAATCTGCTCGGAATTAGACGATAAGAATAGTCTCTTATCATCTCTAAGTCCTTCTCGAATTTCTGGAGATTTGTTAATGCCTCCTGGCGTTCTTTCTCCAGTTTAGTGGCGTCCCCCGTGTTTGCGAGAGAGTCTGCTATCTCTCTCAATTTTCGCGCTACCTCAATATTGTTACTATTCATTCAATCCCTCTCTGTTTTCTTTTTTATTTACCGTCTTTACGGCAGCGAGGTGGCCTCTCTTTGACATATAGCCCGAAAGGCCACTCCGCCACCGTGAAGAATTTAATAAAGAACTGGTAAAATCAAACGCCCTCTTTTTTGGAGAGAGCATGCAAGTATAATTTATCCTATTTCTCTTCTCTCTGCTCTCTCCTTCAGTGAGAAGATTATCTTCTATATAAATATCTTCAAACTTTTGAAAACATTTATATAGAAAGGAGGATCTAAATTACTAGAATTTTCTTAATATGCCCGGTCGTATGAAGATTAGGCATATCAGATAAATCAGTAATTTAGATCGCTCCTATAACTTCTTAAGAAAGGTACTAACTCTCCTTTTGTACCTATAGTATAGCATACTACTTTGATTATGTCAAGCACGCGAGCTAACTCTGGACGGCGATGAAGCTTCGACTTCATCTTCACCTTCGTCCCGCTTTGCGGAACTCGGTTTTTGTCTTTTCCGATAAAATTTTGTAAGATGAGGACATGAAGTTCACTCATTTACACGTTCACAGCCACTACTCTCTTTTGGACGGTCTGCCAAAAATTGACCAGCTTTTAGATTACGTAAAATCTCTCGGTATGGATTCAGTCGCCTTAACCGACCACGGGGCTTTGTACGGCGCGGTAGAATTTTATAAAAAGGCGAAAGAAAAAGGCATAAAAGCAATCATTGGCGCGGAACTCTATGTGGCCTTTGAAGGAATGCACCAAGAGAGGCCGAATATAGACGACAAAAGATATCATTTAATTCTCTTGGTAAAAAACGAGACCGGATATAAAAATCTTGTAAAATTGATTACTAAGGCTCAGCTTGAAGGATTTTATTACAAGCCGAGGATCGACGAAGAACTTTTGGCCCAACACGCCGAGGGCTTAATCGGTTTAACTGCCTGCTTGCAGGGGAAAATCCCCCGCTTGATTATGTCCGGTAAAATCGAAGAAGCCGAAAAAATCGCTTTAAAATACCAGAGTATTTTCGGCAAAGATAATTTCTATCTTGAGCTCCAATCACACCCCCATATCCCGGCCCAAGAAAAAGTAAACAAAGCTTTAATTTCTATTTCTAAAAAATTAAATATCCCTTTAGTCGCCACTACCGACTGCCATTATCTAAAGCCAGAAGACAGCGACGCCCAGGATATTTTGATGCTGATAAACACCGGAGCGGACCTTAATGATCCCGAACGACTAACAATGAAGAATGAAGACTTCTCGATGAAAAGCCCCGATAAAATGATCGAAGCCTTTAAAGAAATTCCCGAAGCCATTGAAAACACTCAAAAAATCAAAGACGCCTGCAATTTTGAATTCAAACTCGGGGAAACAAAACTCCCCTATTTTCCTTTGCCCGAAGGCAAAGACGCCGATGATTATTTAAAAGAACTTTGCTATTCGCGCTTGGAAAAAAGATTTCCTGAAAAATCAAAAGAAGTCATCGACCGACTAGGATATGAACTTTCGGCAATTAAAAAAACAGGATTTGCCCCTTATTTTTTGATTGTCCAGGACTTTGTCACCTGGGCAAAAGAAAAACGGATTGTCGTAGGGCCGGGCCGGGGTTCGGTGGGCGGATCTTTGGCGGCTTATGTTTTGGGTATTACCAACGTTGACCCCTTAAAATATAATCTTTTGTTTGAAAGATTTATTAATCCGGAAAGAATATCTCCCCCCGATATTGATTTGGATTTTGCCGACAGGAGAAGGGGCGAGGTTATTGATTATGTCAGCCAGAAATACGGTCAAGATAGGGTTTCTCAAATTATTACTTTTGGGACAATGGCGGCTCGCGCCGTGATCAGAGACGTCGGTCGGGCTTTGGCATACCCTTACAGTTATTGCGACCAGCTGGCCAAAATGATTCCTTTGGGCATGACTCTTGACCAGACCCTGTCCAATGTGTCTGAATTCCGCAAAATTTATGTTGAAGACCAAAAAGCCCAAAAGCTTATTGATTTTGCCAAAAAATTGGAAGGCGTAGCCCGCCACGCTTCCACCCATGCCTGCGGCGTGGTTATTTCTAAAGAGCCCTTGGATAATATTATCCCCTTGCAGCATCCGAGCCAGGACGACAAAACTATCGTTACCCAATATGAAATGCATTCCATTGAGGACTTGGGCATTTTAAAAATGGATTTTCTGGGCCTGAAAAACTTAACTATTATTGAGGACACTCTGGCCAGAATTTATAAAGTGCAGGGAAAATCAATTGATATTGAAAATATTCCTTTGGACGATAAAGCAACCTTCCAATTATTAAGAAAAGCTGAGACAGTAGGTGTATTTCAATTGGAGAGCGATGGTATGCGCAGGTATCTGAAGGAATTAAAATCAACGACGCTCGACGATATTATCGCTATGGTCGCCCTTTATCGGCCAGGACCCATGCAGTTTATTCCGGATTACATTGCCGGAAAGCATAAAAAGAAAACGATTGAGTATATGCACCCTAAATTAAAACCGATTCTGGAAGAAACTTACGGCATCTGCGTTTACCAGGAACAGGTTATGAGAATTGCCAGAGATCTGGCGGGCTTCACTCTGTCTGAAGCCGATGTCTTAAGAAAGGCCATCGGCAAGAAAATTAAAAAACTTTTAATGGACCAGAGAGAAAAATTTATTAAAGGATGTGAGAAAAACGAAATCCCGACCAATATCGCCCAAAAAATCTGGCACTGGTTTGAACCCTTTGCCCAATATTCGTTTAATAAATCGCACGCCACGGCTTATGCCCTAATCGCCTACCAGACCGCTTATCTGAAAACTAATTTTCCGGTGGAGTTTATGGCTTCTTTCTTGACTTCGGAAAAAGCCGA
>JAUSIQ010000011.1 GCA_030647955.1 bacterium
GATGGCGGTTTGGGGTCGGCGTCTCTTGGGACGAGCAAGGACTTGATCGATTAGCTCTAGTTGAAAGACCCGACTTAGTTCCTCGGCCAGTAAAGCAGATTGATTATACGAACGCCAGCGTAGGCGACGGGGATGAAGGGGGACAGGGATAATCACCAGGTTCTCTTGGTTTGTTTTTAAAAACTCTTCTTTGTGCTGGCTTTGTAAAAAACGAACCAAAAGCAGGCTGAGAGCGGAATGGAGGCTAGAGACAAATTTGTATTTATAGGCCCACAAAGCTCTTTTTAAAAATGGGTCGTCATAGTTGGCGGCCGGCCATAGATAATCGAGAGCATGAGTTTCGCGGCAGACCGGGCAAGTTTTTCCCGTGGGATTTAAAGAAGAACAGAATAGGCACTGTAATTGGGAGGTTGGCTTGATCTTTTCTAGACACCCTAGGCAGAGATAGGGGGTGGGGGAGGAGGTTGGCATGATGATCTGGCATCCTAGGCAGTGAATCGGAAAGAGAAAATCGAGTATCGCGCCAGAGCCGCGAGCTAAAAATGATGGGGTAGTGGAAATAGTTTTTGTTGCACTGGAATTGTCCACGGTGGTATTTATCTTTTCGTGATATAATAACAGACATCAGAGGATAACATGAAATTACCTTTTTTTGATAGATTTTCTTCTGGCGGTACAGTCGGTATAGATATTGGTACTGCTTCGATTAAAGCCGTAGAAATGAGCCGCGATGGAGGGCGTTTTAAGCTGCTCAATTACGGCATCTTTGAGTTGGAAAATCAGGACAAGACTATGCAGACTAATCAAAAGGCTGGTAAGCTACCCGATCAGGATATTATTTGGGGTATTCAAGAGATCTTAAAACAAGCGGGAATCAAGAGCAAGAATGTTATCGCCTCTATTCCATCTTTCTCTACTTTCGCCACGGTGATCACTCTTCCGTACCTCTCAGAGAAAGAATTAGCCAAGACTATACCATTTGAAGCAAAGAAATATATCCCTATTCCATTGGACGAGGTGGTTCTGGACTGGTCCATCACCTCCATTGTTAATAGCACCGAAGCTAATGCAGGCCGAACTCCTCCTAATGTAGAGGTTTTCTTGGCCGCGGTGCCACGGGGAGAGGTGGAGCGTTATCGTAAGATAATGGCTGAATCAGGACTTAACTTAGTCTCGCTCGAATTAGAGAACATCGCCTTGATTCGTTCGCTGATTGGAAATGACCTTAGTCCCATTGCGGTGGTGAACATTGGTGGCCGCAGTACGTCTATTCTAGTCGTGGACGGGGGATATGAGCGAGTAGGACATAATTATGAGATTGGAGGATTCGAGGTAACCAAGTCCATTGCCCGTTCGATGGGCGTAGATTTGGCTAGGGCGGAGGAATTGAAGAAAACCATCGGTTTGAAGTCTAACGATGCCCAGATTATTACGGAAGCGATGATTTCTTTGATTGATATGATGGTCTTTGAAACCAAAAAGACGATTACTAATTACGAAAGTTCAAAAAATGCCAAAGTGCAGAAGATAGTTTTAATCGGAGGTTTGGCGAATATGCCCAATTTCATTGATTATTTTAAGGGTAAAACTAATCTTGATGTTTCTTTGGGGAATCCCTTTGCCCGAGTGGCCTATCCCAAGGATTTAAAAAATTTGGTGGCAGATTTGGGACCGGTCTTGTCCACCGCCATGGGATTGGCGATGCATTAGGCCCAGGGTATAATAATAGAGAGTATCTAATATTTTTTTCATGGCAGATAGACCCGAAGCGATTCAACTACTTTCAGGATCGCGACGAAAATTGGAGGTAGCCGTACCCGGAGAGAATAAGCCGATCTATTTTGGCCTGGCTTTTGTCGCGGTGGTTGTCGCTATCTACTTTGCCGTGTTCTTTTATTTAGGAAATCTACAGAGCCAGGTAGAGACTTTGGATAATGAAATAACTGCTCTGGAAAATAAGCGAGACAAAAAGTTTGAGCAGGAGGCATTGGTTTTGAGTAAGCGTCTTTCTTTAGCTGGAGATCTGACAAAAAATCATCTGATTTGGTCCGCGGCCTTCGATCGTATCGAAGCCATTACTCCTCCGTCAGTCCAGTTCACTAATCTGCAGGCCATTTTGCAGGAGACTCGTATTGAGATTCAGGGTACCGCCCCTAGTTATACGGTCATTGCCAAGTCTATTGCCGCTTTGCTGGCCGACCCGGTCTTTCTAGATGTCGATGTGAATAAGGTGTCTAGTCTGCCTTCTGGTCTCCTCGAATACAGTATGCGCATTGCTTTTGATAAAAATAAATTCTTGCTTAACCCGGTTAAAGATAAACCCTAGGATCTTTTATGAATAAAAAGAAATTCATGGGGGTGGGGATGGTTGCTCTGGGCATTGCGGCCTTTATGGTTTTGGTTTTGCCTAATTATGATCGCATCAAAGAAACTCGTGACACTTTGGCTACCAGGGAAGGGGAGGTTATTCAAAAGGAAAAGTTTAATGAAAAAATGAGTCAGTTAAAAAAGCAAATTGAAGCTCGTCAGGAAGACCTAGTGAAAGTGGAGGATATGCTCTCTTCCGGTAAGCATACGCAGGATATATTGGTTAATTTAGAGTCTATCTCCCAAGAAGCTGGGCTGGCTTTGGGAAATTTCAAAATTGGCTCCGCCGAAGACCCGTCTAAAAACTATCAGATTTTGCAGATGGAATTTGGTACAGATGGCCAATATGCGACCTTGCTGAATCTTATTAAGCTATTAGAGAAAAACCTGCGTATTTTTGATGTGCAGCAGATTAGTGTTGCCAAGAAAGAAGCGGGGGAGATAGGGGGTGCTCCACTAACCATGAGTTTGAAGGTTAATACTTATTACTTAAAATAGCATGGCTCAATATTTTCAATCACAATCTAAGTCGGAAAACCTCTACGCTATTTTGATCATCGTGTTTGGAATGGTTTTGGGCTACATTTTGTACAGCAATGATGTTATCCCGGCGCAAGTAGCGCTTGAGCCTGAAGCGACGCGGCCTTCCGATACGGAAAGCATGACCCGCTTGGAGTCCTTAAAATTAGATTTTAGTATTTTTGACAGTATTATCTTCAAAGAGTTGAAAGTTTTTGGAGAAATCCCCGTGGTTCCGGGAAATACCGGAAAGAACGATCCATTTAGCCCTTAGCTTAAGTTCATCAAGTTCATCAAGTTATAAAGTTCATAAAGTAAAAACAAGATATAGAAACTTGATAAACTTAAACTAGTTTGCGAAGCAAACATGCCTACCAAAACTCCTCAAACTCTCATTCAAGAATTGCTTCGCCAGGGTTTAATTGCCTATGAAAAACTAGGTTCTTATGAACAGCAAAGCCAGGAGCAAGGCAAAGATTTTGGAAGAATGTTGGTAGAGCTGGGGGTGATAAAGGATGCTGATTTGCTGAAAATTAAGTCCGAGCTTTATAAACTTCCTCCCGTCGACCTTACGAAGGTTGATATTGATAAAAATCTTTCTAAAGAGATCGCCGAAGATGTTATTAATTTCTATCAGTTCATCCCTTTTTCTAAAAAAGGTAACGTTTTAAGTGTCGGAGTAGTCAATCCCGAAGATATTAATGCCCTGGAGGCTTTAAAGTTCATTGCCGAAGATCGCGGCTGGTCTCTGGAAAAATATATCATCAGTTATACGGATTTTGATCGGCTTCTTTCTAATTATTCTTCGATCACTGCGGAAGTAGGACAGGTCTTGGAGCCGATCAATGAGGATCAATCCAAGGCTAAGCTGGAGATGGCGGTTAGTGGGGAGCTGGGACAGATTACGGCGGATTCGCCGATCACCAAGGTAGTGGCCATTATCGTTAAACACGCCGTGGATAGCAAGGCTTCTGATATTCACATCGAGCCATACGAGAAGCATATTCGGGTGCGTTTTCGTGTGGACGGTATTCTGCAGTCTGCTCTTTCTCTGCCGCGTAATCTTTTGTCTGCTATTATCACTAGAATTAAAATTCTCTCCGAGATGAAGATTGATGAATTGCGTCTTCCGCAAGACGGCCGTTTCAGTACTTTTATTGATCGCAAGATCGACTTTCGTGTTTCTTCGCTACCGACCCGCAACGGCGAAAAGATTGTCATGCGTATTTTAGATCCTTTGGTGGGTAACGTTGATCTTCCCGATTTGGGTCTTTATGGCCACTCCCTTGATCTAGTGGTAAGAAATATTGAAAAACCCTTTGGAGCAATTTTGATCACTGGTCCGACCGGTTCGGGAAAAAGTACCACCCTCTATTCTTTGTTGAGGCGGTATAATAGCGAGGGGATCAACGTTATTACTTTGGAGGATCCTATCGAATATTTTTTGGACGGCATTAACCAGTCGCAGATTCACGAAGAAATTGGCTACACATTTGCCAGTGGATTGCGGCACATTTTACGTCAGGACCCCGATGTCATTATGGTAGGAGAGGTCCGTGACCGAGAAACGGCAGGCTTGGCCACCAATGCCGCGTTGACTGGTCATGTGGTGTTATCCACTTTGCACACGAATGACGCTATCGGAGTTATCCCGCGTTTAATTGATATGGGGGTAGAGAAGTATCTCATTGCTCCGACCGTAAACCTTGCCATCGCCCAGCGTCTTTTGAGAAAATTATGTAACAATTGTAAAATTAAGTCAGAGCCTAATGCGGGAGAAAGAAAAATCATCGAGCAGGCCGTAAAATCTTTGCCGCCAGTTTATAAGCAAGAGGTGGATGGTGGCTGGAAAGAGATCTACCGGGCCTCTAAAGAAGGATGTAAGGAGTGTAACGGTAAGGCCTACCGGGGACGCATCGCTATTTTTGAAATTTTAGAAATGTCGGACCGTTTGGAACAGATTATTTTAGGGGAAATCTCCGAAGCCAAGATTAAGGAGGAGGCAAAGCGCCAAGAGATGATTGAAATGTTCCAAGATGGAGTGATTAAGGTGTTAAGGGGGATAACTTCATTAGAAGAGTTGTTGCAGGTGGCCCAAGAGCAAACTAATACCAAAGAAGAAGTTCCCCAATAATTTATATATTATGCCCAAAGACCTTGCTGGTTACAAAAATGAGCTGGAAGAACTTTTACTAGTAGTTGCCCAGGAGAAGGGTTCGGATTTGCATCTTTCACCGGGGGTTTATCCCACTATTAGAGTGGATGGTCGTCTCGTGGCTCTGACTCAACGGGCGATTTTAGATCCGGAGACTTTGCAGGGTTATGCCATGGCGATTATTGGAGAGCAGAATAAAGAGCGCTTTTCGCAGCAGAAAGAGTATGATGGCTCTTATGCAGTAGGGGAGAAGGCGCGGTTTAGAGTGAACGTTTATTTAACCAAAGGAGCTTTTGCTGTGGCGGCGCGCTATATTCCTTTTGAAATCCGCACCATTGAAGAGTTAAGCTTGCCTCCCATTCTCAAGTTCTTTAGCCGTCTATCGCAGGGCTTTGTACTGGTTGTGGGGCCAAACGGGCATGGTAAATCCACCACTATGGCTTCTTTGATTAACTTAATAAACAAAGAAAGAGTGGAAAAGATCATCACGATTGAGGATCCGATCGAGTATCTTTTTTCTTCGGATAAAAGTATTATTGATCAGCGTGAACTATATCGCGATACCAATTCCTTTGATGCCGCGTTGCGTTCGACTTTTCGTGAAAATGTCAATGTAATTATGGTAGGAGAAATGCGTGATTATGCGACGATCAGCGCGGCCGTTTCGGCGGCGGAAACTGGCCACTTAGTATTTGGCTCTTTGCATACTAATAATGCCGCCCAAACCGTAGAAAGAATTATCGATAGTTTCCCTCCCGCCCAGCAGCCACAAATCATTTCCCAGTTGGCCAACACTATCTCGGGGGTAATTTCGCAGAGATTGATCCCGGGGTTACGCGGAGGTTTGATCCCGGCCGTGGAGATCATGATTGCCAACTCGGCGATCCGCAACCTTATTCGAGAAAATAAAACCGAACAACTTAATAATGTCATCGAGACCAGTCAGGATTTGGGAATGGTTTCTCTGAATCGTTCCTTGGCCGAACTGGTGCGTAAAAAAGAAATTTCTTTTGAACAAGCGGAGTTCTTCTCCTTACGACCAAAAGAATTAAAGATGCTCGTCTAGTCTATATATGCAATTTCTTTACGAAGCCAAAGACAAAGAGGGGGGATTGGTTAGTGGAACAGTCGATGCCTACACCGAAGACCTCGCTATTGAAGCTCTGAATGAGAAGGGAATGACTCTCCTTTCTCTTACTGTCGCCAAGAAGGGCGTCTTTAATATAGATGTCGGTGCTTTCTTTACCAAGCCCAATAATAGCGATGTAGTTGTCTTTACGCGACAATTGGCCACAATCATCTCGGCGGATATCCCTTTGATTGAAGGGCTACAAACCATTGGAGCTCAATCGGATAAAAAAGGTTTTTCTATAATTATCGCTGAAATGACCGAAACGGTCAGGGGAGGAAGTTCTCTGTCCAAAGCCATGGCTCTCTATCCCTCACTTTTCTCCAGTTTCTATATTAGTTTAGTGCGTTCAGGAGAAATTTCTGGGCGCTTAGAGGGGTCGTTGGTTTACTTGGCAGATTATTTAGAGAAAAGCCAAGCCCTGAACTCTAAAATTAGGGGAGCTTTGGCGTACCCCGTGTTTATTCTTTGTGCTTTGGGCGCCGTGACCCTGGTGATGATGACTTCCGTGTTACCTAAGTTGCTTGATATTATTAAGGAATCAGGCGTAGCTCCGGAAGATATTCCTCCCATCACCAGAGCCTTAATGGCTATCACCGGGTTCTTTAATAGCTATATTGTATTCATTGTAGCTGGTCTATTGGGATTAGGTATATTCTTGCGTCAATATATTCGCACAGAGGTTGGGCATTACAAGCTGGATCGAGCGAAAATCAATGTTCCACGATTGGGTGTGGTGGCCCGCAACATCTATATCGCCCGTATCTCTGAAACATTGGCCACGCTTATTAAAGCCGGAGTACCGATTCTTGATGGTATTAAGATCACTTCAGAAATTGCCGGTAATGATGTCTATCGCGACATTCTTCTTGAGGCCCAGAAAAGCGTTCAAAACGGAGGAAGTATTTCCGATGTTATCTCTAAATACAAGGAGTTTCCAAAACTAGTTTCCTCGATGTTGGCCATTGGAGAGAAGACCGGTAAAACAGACTTTATGTTGGAAAGTATCTTCAAGTTCTATAATTTTGAGGCCGAAAAAGATATTCAGAACATGTCGCAATTGATTGAGCCAGTCTTGATTTTACTGCTGGGAGCGGGAGTCGGTCTATTAGTAGCCGGTATTTTACTGCCAATCTTCAGTTTAGTAGGTGCGTCGTAAAAAAGAGTTATCAAGTTCATCAAGTTCGTAAAGTTATAAAGTGCGGAAGCATGAAAAGAATCTTGCTTTATAAACTTGAAGAACTTTACAAACTTTATAACTGTTCTGATTGTGGATATCTTTGTTTGTAGTGCTTTGTTTTATCAGTGTATAATAAAGATTAGTCATACCTAATTTAAATGACAACTGGCCCCGGCAACTAACGATTTCGTTAGTTGTGGCGTTCATTGTTATTCCCATGTAATGTCAACAACACGTCGAAGTCTGCGTCCCCTGAAGGCGCTCTCCCGAGGTTTCACCTTGGTAGAATTGCTGGTCGTCATTGCGGTTATCGGTATTTTAGCCACCTTATTGCTATTGCAGTTGGGTACCGCTCGTGCAAAAGCTCGAGATGCTTCTCGTATTGCCCATATTAACCAGATGCGTACGGCCGTCGAGTTCTTCTTCGACGATAACGCCAAGTATTTTGATTCTGGTACGATGACAGGCTTAGCTCCTAAGTATGTGCAAAAGATTCCGGTTGATCCTTTGGCTTCGGACTGTTCTAACTTCGTCTACGATGCTCGCACTAGTGGTTCTGCGCAGTGTTATGGATACGCTTGGGATCCAGTATCTAACCCGGTTAGATACCAAGTCTGGGCCGAATTAGAAGTTTGGGCCAAAGCTTTAGACCAAGACATCGACATTGATTCCTCTGCCTGGGCCGGTGGCGGTACAGGAAGAGTTAACGGTGGAACTGACGCCAAAACGAACTGTACGGCGGCCACTGCTAGCGATTGTGCTTATGACCAGGGTCAGCCCTAGTCTCATCTCTCAACCCCGCCCCTCTAGAGGGGCGGGGTTTTTGTTTAGTGGCGTTATCCCTGCTATACTTTAATTAATGACCTATCTCTTGGCAACCTACATTACCATTCTGGGATTGATCGTCGGAAGTTTTTTGAATGTATTAATTTATCGCTTGCCGCGCGGCAGGGGAGTGGTGGCAGGGCGTTCAAGCTGTCCAAATTGTCGCAAGACATTATCGTGGGTGGATTTGGTCCCGGTATTCAGTTGGATATTGCTTAAGGGAAAGTGCCGTAATTGTCACAAAAAAATCAGTTGGCAGTATCCGCTTGTAGAGTTGGCGACGGGGCTGCTCTTTCTGGGCGCCTATCTCCGCTTTGACATAATGTCTCTGCCGGATTTGGCTTTTTCCCTATTTTTATTATCCATCTTTGTTGTTCTGATAATGACAGATTGGCGCCATCTTATTCTTCCGGATGGCGTTATTTTGTTCGGTATCGGAGGGGCGCTGATTTACGGTGTATTGCAAAGGTGGATTTGGCATAGCGGTAGGTATGACATACTTTCCATGGGTAATTTTTTGGCGGCGATCATGTTTTTTGGGGTGCTTTATCTAGTTTGGTGGGCTTCAAGTGGAACATGGTTAGGGCTAGGAGATGCTAAGTTAATGGGTTTAATAGCCTTGGTTTTTGGAACCGTTGGAGCGCTATTTATTTTCTATACGGCCATTATTATTGGTGGTATAATAGGTTTAGGTTTATATCTTAGTCGTCGAGCAGATTTGAAAACAAAATTACCCCTGGGCAGTTATATCTGTCTGGTGGCTATTCTGTACGTCTTTCAGGGGCTGTGGCTCGCCGACCAATTAAATTTCTATTTACTATTTCGATGATCAAACAAATTCCTTGGTTAAAATGGTGGCCGGTATTGATTTTAATTGCCGCCGCGGTAGCTTTGTTATTTTTTATTCCGCTCGAAAAAGTATCTTCTCAAGAGGGGCAACTGATTTTAGACTTCGGTAACGGACAGAAAAGAGTTTTTCAAGGGCCGGTGGATGAAAACACCAGTGTCTTGCTGGCGCTCTATAGCTCATCCGAGCAAGGCGGTTTTACGGTGCGCTATTTCTTAGATGACGCTGGTAATAGTCGAGTGCAGTCTATTGGTGAAGCGGTGAACGAAGAATATGGCAGAATGTGGCATTTTTTTCTCAATGACGAGGTGATTGCCGAAACAGAGCTTAATCGGACGATGCTCAAGAGGGGAGACGTGGTGGAGGCTAAATTTCAGTAGCTATGATTAGTAAAAAATACGCCCAAGGCTTTTCTTTGGTAGAGATGATGATAATCGTCCTGATTCTCTCGGGCCTTTCTGTGCTACTGATTAGTAATTTTGGTTCTTCAAAGACTAACGCTACGGCGCGGCATCAGGTTAGTCAGGTGATTGTGGCCGATGTTCGTCGAGCGCAATCCTTGGCTCTTTCCGGAGCCGGACATCTGGGTCAGCCGGTGTGCGGTTATGGTTTGCACTGGATTGATTCCGGAAGCTACATTATTTACTCCGGGGCTCCAGAAGGTGGTGTTCCTAGTTGTGCAACCGCTAATCGTAATTATCAGAGTGGCATAGACAGCATATTGAGTACGAGTCGAATTGATAATACTAAATTGGGAGTAGTGGGAATCGGTGGCGCATCTTTCAATGATATTTTTTTTGAATCTCCCGATCCACGAGTTTATATTGATGGCACTTATAACTTAAATACCACTGTTGATATTCAAGTTATTACTCAAGGGCAAGCTTGTATCAGCAGTACGTGTACCACCGTGACAGTTTCCGGATCGGGGAGTGTGGGTGTCGCTAACTAAATTTCAACCTAATAACTGAAGATGAAAAGAGAAAAAAAGTTCCAAGAAAGCGGATTCACTTTGATCGAAGCCATGGTGTCGGTGGTAATTTTAAGTATTGCCTTGACGGCCATCATGGGCCTTTTCACTATCAATATTACCTCCGCTAATCTGGTTCGTAACAACTATATTGCCAGCGGGTTAATCCAGGAGGGAGTCGAGGTAGTTCGTAATCTTCGTGACGCTGATTGGCATGCTAGTCGGGCGTTTGGCTCTTTTGGAGCAGGAGCTCCGGTTAGTGACGGTAGCTATATTGTGCAGTGGGACTCTGATCAGCTGACAATCTTTGCAGATACTTTTCTGTTGCGTGATCCCGTTTCCGGTCTTTTTAGTTATGATACAGGCAACAACACACTTTTTAAAAGGAAAATCGATATTGTCACGGTTTCGCTTATAGAAAAAAGAGTGACGGTGACGGTGTCTTGGGATCAGAAGGGGTATCCCAAGTCCATTTCCGCGGAGGAGCATTTATATGATTGGAAGTGATGAACATATTTCAATATTTAAAATCTAAGCTGAAAGAAGCAAAAGGCTTTACAGCAGTTGAGACAATCGCGACGGTCTTTGTTTTTTCTATTGTGGTGGTTGTTTTCGGAGATGCCTTTGTGCATTCTCTAAATCTGCAGAGAACCGCTTTTAGCATTCAGCAGGTAGAGGAAAATGCCAGTTTTATTTTAGAAGCGATGGCCAAAGAAATCAGGGTTAGCCAGATTTCCGGAGTGGATACAAATTGTCCTGCGAGTCCGAGCAGTTCTTTAAATATGGTTCATCCGGTTAATGGCGATATAACCTATACCTTGGTAGGAAATGATGTGCATCGCATAGTCGACAGCGGTGGTGGACCGACTGACACCATTTTCAACTCCAATACGGTGCAATTCACACGGTTACAGTTTTGTATTTTGGGAACGGCTTCGGCGGATGGGGAACAGCCGCGGGTGACAATTTTAGCCGGTCTGCGCAGTACCAATTCTTTACAACAGGCGACGATGGAATTGCAGACGACCGTATCGGGCCGTTCGCTCAACGACTAATATGAAAAAAAAGCTTCACAATCAGGCAGGGGTCGCGATCCTTTTTTCCATTATCCTAATCAGTATTTTACTTTCAGCCGCCTTCACTCTTTCGCTTATCTTTGCTCCCAAGATTCGTTCTTCCGGGCAAATCAAAGATTCCACCGGAGCTTTTTATGCCGCCGACAGTGGAGTGGAGTGGTGTCTTTATATGATTCGCAAGGGTTTAGCACCGGCTCCAATTTTTAATAATGGAGCGACGTTAATCGCCAATCCTGCCGATTGTAGTGCTTTTCCCATGAAATTGACAGGTACTTATAAGGGGGTGACAAGGGCCGTAGAGGTGAATTTTTAAGGCTTTTTTGGACCTCTGATCTATTGACTTTCATGACTAATTTATGTTATAATTATAGTATCGGTTTAGGTCTTAAACAACAATAAAAAAAGGCCCCAAAAAAGGGGCAGAAAGAGAGCACGGTCATGAGAAAGGGAATGTTTTCGTTGCTGCTGGCGTTCGCGTTCGTCGGCTCCGTCTTCGGGTCCGAGAAGTATGACCGTCAGGAGACGGTCTATGCTCTCCAGGCACCCTTCGGGGACGGGGCGAGCGTCGTGCTTATCCTCAATAACGACACCGGGGAAAATCAGCCGGTCCGGCTGATTTTCTGGAGCGGACGCGACCTAGTCGACGTCCTCGTCGACGGGAAAGAGGGAAGTCCGTACGCCTCCAGTCCTGAGTATGTCTTGAAGGCGGATGAGAAGAGGTACTTTCTTGTTACAGCCAGTGGACCCGTCCGGTTCGGGCGGATCGAGATCGCCAACAATGGCGGGATCACTGGATCGGTGTCGCGCGAGTTTGAGGGGGCGGATTACCGCACTCTTCTCTCGAGAACCTCGAATCGGGAGATGGTGAAGGGAGCGGGCTATACCAGTCGCAGTGTGACTGGCGTGGTTCTGACCAACGCCAACTCTCTGCCGGGAGCGGACGCCGACGTCACTCTCCGTGTCTTCGATGATGCGGGGTTACTGGTGACGGAGAAGAAGCTCGATCGGCTCGAGGCGGCCTCTCAGAGGGCGGTGCTTCTGCACCAGCTCTTGAAGGGAGATCCGAGCTGGGAGAAGTACCTCGCTCTTCGGGGCGAGTTCAGGGGCTCCTTGGAGTTCAAAGCCGACGGCGTATTTTTCGCCGTCGCCGCCATCAATCTGCGATATTGATGACGTGTCGGAAAAAGGGGTTGTCGGTTATGTGCACGCGATGCACTGACCGGCAACCCCGCTTTTTTTTGCGCACTGTCGATGGGGACAATTGACCGAACTGGTTAAACTTTATAAAATAAGCAGTAAGTCTATCAACGCTATGTTTGAACGTGGAAAAATTATGTTTCAGTCTCCTCGCGCGCTGTCAGCCGTTCTTACCGGGGCGGTGCTGGTGGCCAGCCTGCTTTATTATTGGCAACAAAAAGGTTTCCCCCAGATAGAATCTAATGGCTTGCTTCGTCAAAAAGCGGCTGTACGGGAGTTAAAAAACTTTTCTTCTGCTATTCCCATATTGGAAGGAGCAACAGTTAAAGAAAGCTATGATTTGGTTGATCCGGCCTTCAATCAATCCACTGAAGGAGTGGTGGTTTTGCAAAGCAAACAAAATCCTACCGAAATCCAAAATTTTTATAAATCCAACTTGCTTTCTCCCCAGTTTAATCCTGTTTCCGGAGCGGATAATAATGATTCCGACCTGGCTAAGACGCTGGTCTATTCTACCTCCCAAGGATTGGTGATTATTCGCATAGAGAAAACGGATAAAGGTTCAAAGATTACCATTCACGACCGTAATCTTTTGGTTAAATTACAGCTCACTTCATGACATTTTTAAAATCATGGCAGGTTAGTCTTTGGCTCCTAGCCATTTTGGTCTGGGTAAATATTGTTGGAATTCCGGCCGCTTCTGCCGGTTATTCCGGAATGTTCATTGATGGGAGTCAGTGCTCGGAAACCGGCCCTTCTAGCGGCTGTACTCCTTTTGGGTTTTCCGGCAGTGTGACGGTGGACAGTGGCTGGGGAGCTTTTTTATGGCTCAGTGACGGGAATAGCTATGATAGCTGTGTTTCGAGTGGACCAGCTATTACTTGTAATTTTTCTGAGACTTTGTTTATTTCCCATAGCCAGGGATCTTTTTTTGGTCAAATTGTAGTTTATTCTCCCGACTGGAGTCAGAGTTATTCTAGTGCCCTAGCTAAAATATTTATTTCCAACCAATGTTCAATTCGGACTTACAGCCCCACTGGAGGTATTGCTCCGAGCAGTTATACCATTGTTGTGGACTGGGACGTTGGGCAAAACGGGATAGCTGGCCAGCCCACCACTTTTTATACCAACAACGTGCCCGCCAGCAAGGCCGGTACGACCGAGAGCATTCCTATGAATTTTCCAGAAGGTTATTATTGTGGGGACACTTCCTGTTTTATAGGCACCTGTTCTGTAAGCCAAACCTACACTGCGGCTAATTTTACTTTGGGTGTCAGTAAGCAGGGGACGGGGGCTGGAAATGGATTCGTGGGGAGCAGTGACAACTCTATAAATTGCGGATCAACTTGTTCGGCTAGTTATAGCAGTGGGACTAATGTTACTCTCGGGACGGCCACTAGTGGTGGAGCCACTTTTGCGGGCTGGTCCGGAGCGGGTTGTTCGGGAACGGGACCCTGTAACGTGACGATGAGTCAAGATTATAACGTTACGGCTACTTTTAACTCCCCAACCCCCACCCCAACCCCTACTCCAACCCCGACCCCGACCCCTACTCACACCCTCACCGTCACCAAATCCGGCACTGGCACCGGAACAATCACGGGTGTAAGTAATCCCGCTCAAACCAATATCAACTGCGGCGCTACCTGCTCGCTCTCATATACTGCCGGCACTACCGTAGCCTTAACCGCCACCC
>JAUSIQ010000025.1 GCA_030647955.1 bacterium
AACCAAACTCAGCTACAGGCTTGCTTGGGCTCGTAATTATCTGAAACGGTTTGGTGTTTTAGAGAATTCTTCAAGAGGTATATGGGCCCTCACTTCAAAGGGAAAAGAAACTCATAACGTTGATAAGGACGAAGTTAATCATTTTGTAAAAACTTTGAATCGTGAATCAGAATCTATTGAGTCAGAGGTCGCCGAAGGCGGTGAACCGGAAAGTGCACCAAAACTTTGGGAAGAAGAATTGCTTGAACAACTATTGCAATTGACCCCTGAAGCCTTTGAGCGTCTTTGTCAGCGCATTCTACGTGAATCCGGCTTTATTCAGGTGGAGGTGACTGGTCGTTCTGGAGATGGTGGTATTGATGGAAGAGGAATTATAAAAATTGGTGGTTTATTAAGCTTCAGAATTATTTTTCAATGCAAAAGATATAATGGTAGCGTTTCTTCTCAGCAGATTAGAGATTTTAGAGGCGCAATGGTAGGACGAGCAGATAAGGGATTATTTATAACGACAGGAACTTTTACTCGAGATGCTAGGCAAGAAGCGACCAGAGATGGAGCTCCACCGATTGATCTTTTGGAAGGAGATGATCTAGTTGAAAAGTTAAAAGAACTTAAACTCGGAGTAAAAATAAGAGCCGAAGAAACAATTGAGATTGATCATGGGTGGTTTTTGAATTTTTAGAAATATGTCAAACAAAATAAAGGCCATAGATTTCTTTTGCTCTGGAGGAGGAATGACTTGTGGTCTTACTCAGGCAGGTATAAATGTCATCGCTGGTATTGATAACGATGCTTCTTGTCGCGAGACTTATGTAAAGAACAATCCGAATTCCAAATTTATTTTAGCCGATGTATTTGATTTAAAGGAAGAAGATCTCGAAAAACAGCTAAGCCTCAGAAAGAATGATGACGATTTAGTATTGATTGGTTGTAGTCCTTGTCAGTATTGGTCGATTATTCGGACGGATAAAACTCGGTCCGAAAAGTCAAAAAATCTTCTAGCGGAGTTCAAACGCTTTGTAGACTATTTTCAACCCGGTTACGTTTTGGTTGAAAACGTTCCTGGTATTCTTAACAAAAAGGATAAAAGCGGACTTGATATGTTTATAAGGGATCTCGAGAATAAAGAATACCAGGTGCATTTCGATATCGTGAATATGAACGATTATGGGGTACCTCAGGCGCGGCGGAGATTTTCTTTGCTTGCGACTCGTTTGCATAATGTGCCAATTTATCCTATTCCAGACAGTGGTCGTCGCCTCACACTAAGAGATGTGCTCGGAGAACAGAACGGTTTTCAAAAGATAAAAGCTGGTACGATCGATACGTCCTCATTCAATCATTCAACGGCGCGCCTTATTGAGAAAAATTACCTTCGTCTCAAGAAGACAAAGAAGAACGGCGGCTCTTGGTTTGATTGGTCTGACGACAAAAACCTCAAACGTTTTTCATATGCGGGACGCGGTTTTCGTGATAATTATGGAAGAATGAAATGGGAAAAACCGGCGCCCACTATCACGACTAAATTTATCAGTATTTCTAACGGACGCTTTGCTCACCCTGAAGAGAATAGAGGGATCTCAATACGGGAAGGAGCAACATTGCAAACATTTCCCAAGAAGTATAGATTTTATGGTGGCACATTAGCCATCTGTGCTCGAATCATTGGAAACGCAGTACCGCCGGCTTTTGCAAAGAGACTTGGGAAAACAATAGTAGAGGCACATCCAAAATCATGAATGACCAAAACCAAGATTTAAAAATGACGTTTGATCCGATGACGATCGAACACCTTGGGGTTCGGATGTACTCAACGCTTCCGCCCGTCTTGGCGGAGCTTATAGCAAATTCTGCAGATGCCGATGCGTCCCACGTGACTATACGGCTCGATGACTTGAAGAAGGAAAAAGAAATTATCGTTGAGGACAACGGTGATGGGATGTCTCTTGCGGATCTGAACGAAAAATTCCTTCGTATCGGCAGGAACCGACGCGAGGAAGAGAAAAAAGACGTAACTATCAAGGGTCGGAAGGTCATCGGAAAAAAGGGCCTTGGCAAACTCTCGTTTTTTGGTATAGCCGGAGAGATCGAGGTCATGACGCGTAAGGATGGCTTGAAGAATATGTTTGTAATGCGTTGGGAGGACATTAAGAGAGCCGGTCAGGAACACAAAGACTACGTTCCGACACTCCTTCAGAAGGAAGTAACGTGCGATCCAAAAGACCATGGTACTACTATTACGCTTAGAGATGTACAGCGTGAAGGTGGCTTTACTCCCAAGAATCTGGCTATCAGCCTCTCGAAGATATTCATCGTTGACCCGGCATTCACTATTTCGATAGAGCATAATAGCGATGATCCTGTACCCGTAGAGAATTCTCAAAAATACGAAGGCCTCGATAGGGAGGTCGAATGGGATGTGCCGGCCGATATTGGCGACGCGGTCGAGTATCTAAGGAAGAACGGTATAGCCGGACATTTGATAGCGACAAAGAAGCCGATTCCGCCGAATACTAATATGCGCGGCATCACTTTGTTTTCGAGGAAAAAGCTCGTTAACAATCCAGAGTACTTTTCGGATAGTATGTCGAGCCACTTTTATTCCTATCTCACCGGATGGCTCGAAGTGGATTTTATCGATGATTTGCCAGAGGACGTCATTGCAACGGATCGACAGTCACTAAACTGGGGATATCCAGCAATGGCCGAGTTGAGGGATAATCTTCGCGCCATACTCAACTGGTTGGAGCGAAATTGGCGCACAAAAAGAGAATCGGAACGGCGGAAGAAAATTACCGAGGTTACTGGCATAAATACTGATGAATGGTTTAGCAAGCTACCTGAGGATGTTCGTCGGGATGTTGAAGGGGTGGTTAAGGAACTCGTAAGCGATTCGGAGTTGGCATCTGAAGTTACAGCAACAGCAGTGAGACGCATACATACGCTTGTCCCAGAATTTCCACGCTACCATTGGCGCCATTTACATCCAAAGGTTCAACAAGTCTCAAAAATATATTACGAAAACAAAGATTACTATACTGCATTTCTCGAAGCGGCAAAGACATATGCTGATGCCGTGCGGGCAAAATCGGGAGTCACTCAGCCAAACGATGGACCAACCATGGAAGAGGCTTTCAAATTTAATCCGCCAGGTCCAATTCTTTCGGTAACCGATGGATATAAAAAGTCTGATGGGACCGATTTCCCAGAACGGACATTATCTAATATCAGACGGGCACATCACTTATTTTCAGTTGGAGTTATATGTGGTGGTAGAAATGTGGTTGACCATACTCAGATTGAAGAGCTGAGAAATACAGGCCTGTTTACAGAATCCGATTGTCTTGATGCATTAAGCCTCCTTTCACATCTCTTTTGGCGCCTAGATCATTCTGTAAAAGTACGTTAGCAACCTGTGGCCGACATCTACTCCAAGAAAAAACGGAGTGAGATAATGTCACTTATCCGTTCGAAAAACACCCTTCCTGAGAAAATAGTTTTTTTGTACCTCAAGAAGAAAAAGAAAATCTCTTTCCAAAGACATTGCAAGAAGATTATCGGCAAACCTGACGTTGCCGTGCCAACCTTAAAACGGGCGGTCTTCATAGATGGCGGTTTTTGGCATGGGTGGCATTTTTCTCATTGGGGGAAAAGATTACCCAATGAATTTTGGCGCGAGAAAATCAAGATAAATATGCGTCGTGACAAACGTAGCTTTGCAAAATTGCGACGCAATGGCTGGAAAGCGCTCCGAATTTGGGATCACCAATTGAAAGGCAAGAATCAAATGCCTACCCTGGAAAAGATAGGAGAGTTTTTGACTAAATAGATTGCCGACTTTGAACGAAAGTAGGGGATAGCTATTTCAAATTCTTACCGCTGTGGAATTGCCTGTGAATATCTCGGAGACGTTTGTTGGTGACGTGGGTATAAATCTGAGTAGTGACGATATTTTTATGACCAAGGAATTCTTGAATCGTGCGGAGATCTACGCCTTGCTCAAGTAAATCGGTGGCATAGCTATGGCGAAGGGTATGGGGCGTGGTTGAGAGGGGAATGCATGCTTTGATTGAATACCTCTTCATCATACGTTCTATGGATCGGCTCGTGAGCCGATTTTCTTCCTTAGTGCGGCCCCTGAAGTTAATGAACAAGGCCTTTTCTTTGTCTTGGCGGGTTTTGAGGTATTTCTTGAGCCAGTCCAGGGCGCGCTCTGAGAAGTACACGGTGCGGGGCCTGGAGCCCTTGCCTATAACGCCAAGCTCAAAGTCCTTCTTGTCCCTTATAGAGTCAAACTGCTCTTTGTTGAGGGCTACTAGCTCTGCGACACGAAGTCCGGT
>JAUSIQ010000015.1 GCA_030647955.1 bacterium
CACCCGTTCTGCTCCGGTGACCGTAGATGCTAGCGGAAGCTTTAATATCCGAGACATGACCACGATTCGTTCGGACGAATATTCCATTGGTACTTACAAGACCGAGATTGTGGATGGCAGTCATCGTGTTATCGCGGTTTGCGATGCGAGCTTTATCATTGAGGGAGATATTACTCCTACTCCGACCCCGACTCGTACTCCTACCCCAACTCCTACTCCGACCAGCACCCCTATTCCTGGAAATATAGTTTGTGATTTGAATTGGTACTGGCCTTACAATGTTCACCAGTTTGGTTTAAGAAAGATTGGCGGATTGTCAGACGTACAAATTATTTTGAGTGGATTTGCTCCGAATAGCACGGTGGTTATTAAGAACACCAACTTAGATAATGGTGGCACCCGTTCTGCTCCGGTGACCGTAGATGCTAGCGGAAGCTTTAATATCCGAGACATGACCACGATTCGTTCGGACGAATATTCCATTGGTACTTACAAAACCGAAATTGTTAATGGTAGTCATCAGGTATTAGCGGTTTGTGATGTGAGCTTTATTATTGAAGGAACCCCAACCCCAACTCCGACACCGACTGCAACTCCAACCAAAACTCCGACTCCTACACCTACCGCAACGCCGACTCCTACACCTACCGCAACGCCGACTGCTACCCCAACCCCAACCCCAACCCCAACTCCGACACCGACTGCAACTCCAACCAAAACTCCGACTCCTACACCTACCGCAACGCCGACTGCTACCCCAACCCCGACTTCTACCCCTGCACCTTCAGCTTCCATGACGGTTGTTAAAAATGTTCGCAATATTACCCAAGGCGGGGGAGAATTTAACTCTATCTCTGCTAAACCGAAGGATGTGGTTGAGTTCGTTATTACTCTACAAACATTTGGAAACATTACTATCAATGATGTGAGAGTGTTCGACACTTTACCGGATAGATTGAGATACTTGAATGGCACCACCACTTCCGACGGCTTCGTAGTCGGTGATACTATCACCACTTCAACTGGTTTGCAGCTTGGAAACGTGGGCTCTGGCCGCACGATGGTTTTCCGCTTTAGAGCGGAAGTGAAAGACGAAGATCAATTCGGTAATGGCCTTACTACTTTGGAAAACAAAGCAGTAATCAGCTCTAACAATGCCGGATCGGTTGAGCACAAAGCTTATGTAAATGTCTCTAAAGTACAAACTGTTTTCGATAACTTTGCCTTAAGTGTGCAGAAGTTAGGAAGAAATATTACGCGTGGAGAGAATAATGAGCAGACGGCGGTTACCGCTCAACCCGAAGATACTATTGAATTTATTATTAAAGTTAAATCTATCTCTACGGCTCGTGTAAACAATGTCATGGTCAAAGACATCTTGCCGAGCGGATTAAATTACATTGCCAGAACTACGGCTGTTGACGGTGTTATTACCGCAGATGGTATTAAAGATGGCGGTATCAATATTGGTTCCTTAGATGTAAACCAAACCAAGATTGTTAAATTCAGTGCGCGTGTTTCTGACCGCAATAACTTTGGTATTGGTACCACCTTCTTAACTAACACGGCTGAAGTAAAGGCAGATAGTGTTCCAACTATTTCCGCTACTCTTTCGGTAGCTGTGACTCGTGGACAAGGGGGCAGCGTAACCACTGTTGGCGGAGTGCCGACTGGAAGTGAAACGTGGGTGATTGCGGCTTTGCTTAGTGCTGGTTTAGCCGGAGGATTATCTATCTTCGGTCAAACCACTTTTGCCAAGAGACGCGGTTTACTCAAGTTCGTACGCTCCAATAAGAATCGTCTTAATTTCCTTCGTTAGAAGTTCGAGGACTCCATGATTTTCAGCGAAAAGGTTTTATCCCTATGAAGAAGTTTATAATCTATTTTTGTCTAATCTTTATTGCCTCCTTCACGTTGTTAAATGTGCGGTTTGTTTCTGCACAAATGAAGTTTTGGTTCTTCGCTTTTTCTTCCAGTGAGGAAAACGATACAGCCTATGCGAACGACGGAGGCTGGATGGATAAAATGCATGACCAGTCCACAGAGGTTACACGCACTTTGCCTTTGAGCGATGCCATGTCTTTCTTCTTAGAAATTCCGGCCATTGGCGTCAAAGCTCCGGTGGTTTTGGAAAAGAGTGTTGACTCCCAAAAGATTTTTGATCGCTTAGAAGAGGGTGTAGTGCATTATTCTGACTCTCCTCTGCCGGGACAAAGAGGGACGGCTATTATTCTTGGCCACAGTTCAGCCTATCCTTGGTATAAAGGAGATTATGGATCGATCTTTGCCTTGCTGGGCAAGCTCAAAGCCGGAGATCAGATTTATGTGAATGATAGTGGTAAGATGTTAACTTACTCTGTAACAGAATCGGTGATCTTCAATCCTTTTTCTCACGATAAAAGTGTGGATCAGATTGTAGCCACCGATAACTCCTCGATTATTCTAGTGAGCTGTTGGCCGGTAGGGACGAACTCCAAACGTATTGCCGTCAAAGCTGATCTCCTCGTACAGTAAAGATTAGCTATCAATAGAAACACCCCGCCAAGGCGGGGTGTTTCTATTGATATTCCTTTTTCTTACAGTTATAATCCACGACAGTCATTTGATCCCGTTAGAGAACGCCCTCACCTTAGGTGAGTGGCTTCAGTCACCTCGGGGCGGCTTTTCTCTAACGGGATTGAAAATTTCTGAAATTTATTAGAAACTTAACAAAGGAGGAGAATATCAATATGAATGCTCGCGTTGTAATTATCATTGGTCCCATCGGCGCTGGAAAAGGAACGCAATCCGATATTTTGGCGGATAGCTTTGGGATGCTGCACGTTGAAACCTCCAAGTTTTTAGAAGAGAGATTTAAATCCGGTGGCAGTGACCCTAAAATGATCGAAGAAAAAGCCAAGTGGGGGAGCGGAGTTCTTAATGATCCGGAGTGGGTAACCCAGGTGGTAATCGATAAGGTTACGCAATTAGCTACCGAGGGAAAGAGTCTGGTGTTTAGTTCTTCACCGCGCACTCTTTATGAGACAGAACGAGAAATGCCGGTATTAGAAAGTTTATTCGGACGCGAAAATGTCTTGATTATTAATATTTTACTGAGTGAGGCCGAATCCATTAAGCGTAATAGCGGGAGAAGGATTTGTCAGTTGCGCCATCCCATTCCCAATTTTCCAGAGAACGCCAAATTAACGCACTGTCCCAAAGACGGCACTCCTTTGGAGAGAAGAGAATTGGATAAACCGGATGTGATCAAGGTGCGCTATGGAGAATATGTCACCCGGACGGAACCGATTTTGAAGTTTTTAAGTGAAAGAGGCTACGAAGTCTTGCCTGTTAATGGAGAGCAATCCATTGAGGCCGTAGCGGAAGATATTCTCAAGCACTTACAAGTTCATCATCAAGGAGCACCAACACCCATTTCTTAAAACATGATTACGATTAAGACCGAAAAAGATCTGGTGTTAATGGCTGAGGGCGGGCAAATCTTAAAAGAGATTTTGCAAGCTTTAGCTCAAGCTGTTCAACCCGGAGTAACGACTGAAAACCTAGACAAGCTTTCCAGAGAGCTTGTTTTTTCATATGGGCAGAAACATCCGGAGGCGCATATCAAGCCTTCGTTTTTGGGATACAATAGCTACCCGGCTTATTTATGCGTTTCGGTAAATGATGAAGTGGTTCACGGAATCCCCTCTGATCGGGTGATCCATGAAGGTGACTTGGTTGGTTTGGATTTTGGAATTATTTACCATGGTTGGCATACCGATTCGGCGGTGACTGTGGGAGTAGGGGAGATATCTAAGGAGAATCAAAAATTAATCAGTGTTACACGGGAAGCATTGGCTCTTGGAATTAAAGAAGCCAAAATCGGCAAAACCACGGGTGACATCGGCTATGTTATTCAAAAACATATCGAGAAGCATGGCTTTGGAGTGGTTAAGGAACTGGTGGGACACGGGATCGGCCGTAAACTTCACGAACCGCCGCATGTGCCAAACTATGGATTCAAAGGTAAAGGAGAGGTGCTTAAAGAAGGCATGACCATTGCGATTGAGCCGATGGTCACTTTGGGTGATCCGGCCTTGGTTTTAAGTCGAGATAACTGGACCTACAAAACCAAAGATAAAAGCTGGTCAGCGCATTTTGAGCACACCTTGGCGATTACCAAAGATGGCCCACGAGTTTTGACTGGGTAGTTTTTAGACTTTTTTCTGTTATAATGAAGAAAACTTCAGGTTATTCATCTTTTGTTCATATTTTTTCCTTATAATCACTGCATCTAAATTAAATTTGACCAACCTATTATGTATCTTTCTGTAATTATTCCCGCCTACAACGAAAGTAAGCGCATCGGCAAAACTCTGCAATCGGTGCACGATTTTTTAAGTAAACAATCTTACGATTACGAAATTTTAGTTGTTAATGATGGCTCCAAAGACAATACGGGTGAAGTGGTACAGGGTTTGACTGCTCAAATAGCCAATCTGCGTTTAATTGATAATAAAGAGAATCAGGGCAAGGGCGGAGTAGTGCGACAGGGGATGCTTCAGGCGCAGGGCGAGATCCGTCTTTTTATGGATGCAGACAATTCCACCACCGTCGATCAGATCACAAATTTTCTTCCGTATTTCAAGGAAGGCTATGATATCGTAATTGGTTCGCGCAGAGTTAAGGGAGCGGTGATTGCCGTGAAGCAGCCGTGGGTTAGAGACTTCTTGGGCGGAGTATTTCGCTTCGTTGTACACACTATTGTGCCGTTAGGAGTAAAAGATTCTCAGGCTGGATTTAAAGCCTTCTCCGCTAAAGCTACGGAAAGTATTTTTCCGGCGCAGACGATTACGCGATGGGCATTTGACGTAGAGATCTTAGCGATCGCCAGAAAATTAAAGCTGAAGATTAAAGAGACGCCTATTCATTGGATTAATGATACCGAAAGTCATGTGAAATTAAGTGGTATGATCAGAATGCTTTTTGAGGTACTGCAGGTGCGGAAAAACTTGTGGCTGGGCAAATACAATCAAGCCTTAGCCAAATATTCTTCGCAGAAGGCCTAGCTTCCTCTGACATTCCGAAAGACCTCGCGATTCTATGAGTCAGACGCCCTTAAATGAATTTAGAAAAGACCCCATCTCCGGAGATTGGGTTTTGTTTGCGGCCGGAAGATCCAAAAGGCCTGGAGGAGAGGGTAAAGATAATGTTGTTTTAAGTGGTGGCCAGGAAGTTAAAGCTTGTCCATTTGATGACCCAGTAGCGATGGGGCAGGAGATTGTTAAGGAATATAATAATGCTAACGGAGAAAAGTGGGTGACGGTGATCAAAAATAAATATCCGGCGGTCACTCCCGGAGCGTGCGGCCCCCAAATACAGATTGGTCCCTTCTCGGCCGCAGCCGCCAATGGTTTTCATGAGGTAGTAATTACTAATAACCATGAGCGGACTTTTCCAGATTTTGATTTGGAGGAAACGCGATTAGTTTTGCAGGCTTTTCAGGAACGCTATCAAGAAATCTCAAAATACGAATGCGGAGACTACATCCAGATTTTTAATAATACCGGGAAAGATGCGGGAGCGAGTATCGCTCATCCTCATTCGCAAATTTTATCTACGCCCATCGTTCCTCCGTTAGTGGCTAGAAGTTTAAATGGTGCGGCTGGATACTTTCTTAAGCATCAGCAAACTGCGCATAAATCCCTTTTGGATTGGGAGATTGAGCAGGGCAAAAGGGTTATTTTTAAGAATGAGCATTTTGTGGCTTATTGTCCGTTTGTTTCTCATAAGCCTTACGAAATTAAAATTTTACCGCGCCAGCAAAATGCCAAATTTGAGACTTCGTCCGCGGAGGAATTGACGGGCTGTGCGGAAGCTTTAAATTTTTCCCTCCGGCAACTAAATAAAGTTTTTAATCATAAATTAGCTTTTAATTTCTTCATCCACACTGCTCCGGTTAAAGAGGAAAACCTCTTTCCGTTTCCTTCTGACACGTTTTATCACTGGCATATCGAAATTGTTCCGCACCTTTCTATTCTGGCGGGCTTCGACTTTAGTACCGGCATTATCGTAAACGTTATTGATCCTGACCAAGCGGCCGAAGAACTACGCACCGCTTAAGGCTATGCTCACTAATCTTATTCAATTTGTTGGCAGCCGCTCTTTAGAAATCATGGAGCGGATCGGCTATTGGGGGCTTTTTCTATTGTCGATCTTAGATCGGGTGCTTTTGTCTTTAGTTCCGAGCGAGGTGATATTGCCGTTTGCCGGGTTTTTAATTGGCGAAGGACGTTTTTCTTGGCTGCCGGTTCTACTATGGGTGACCGTTGGGAATTTAGGGGGAGATCTGGTGGTTTATTGGATTTCGGCGAAGGGGGGACGCTGGCTGCTGGAAAAGTACGGCAAATATTTTTTTATTACCAAGCACGACCTGGACCATACCGACAAACTATTTGCTAAGCATGGGGGGAAGCTGGTCATTATTGGAAGATTACTGCCGATTGTGCGCACTTTTGTTGCCATTCCGGCCGGCATTGTTCGCATGCCGTTGACGCGTTTTATTTGGTATACTGTGATCGGTTCATTGCCGTACAACGTCCTGTGGATTTATATTGGTTATAAATCTGGACAAAATTGGGAAGCTTTAAAACCCATTTTTGATAAAGCAGAGTGGTTTATTGGCGGAGCTTTATTGATAGCTATTGTTTGGTATATTTATCGACATATTAATAAAAAACATGTCACCCACTAAAAAAATTATTATCGCTAATTGGAAAGCTAATCCGACCTCCTTGGATCAAGCTAAAAGTTTATTCGAAGCGACGGTAAAAGCGGCAACACAATATCCGTCTGTACAAACTGTGGTCTGTCCGCCTTTTGTGTATTTAGAAGAGTTGTCGACTTGGTTAAAATCGCAAGCTGGTGACAAGACAGTTAGTTTGGGGGTGCAAGATGTATGGGAAGCGGCCGGACCGTTCACGGGAGAAATTTCTCCAGAAATGGTGCGAGGTTTGGGGGTGCAATATGTTTTAGTGGGGCACTCGGATCGACGTTATAAGTTAGGTGAAAGCGATGAGCTTATTAATCGTAAATTAAAGGCGGCTTTACAGGCAGGAATTACTCCGGTGTTGTTGGTGGGAGAAAAAGAGGCGGAGGATTATCGCCAAGATATTTTAATTGATCAGATGGCCCGAGACTTGGAGGGATTGAACGCGGAAGAGGTGGCCAAGGTGTTGGTGGCCTATGAGCCAGTTTGGGCGATTAGTACATCGGCTAATAGCCGTCCGGACACTCCGGAAAATACTTTAGAAGCTATTGGCATGATTAAAGAAATTTTGCATAAAAATTGGCAACTCAATGCCGATCAGCTTCAAATTTTGTATGGCGGAAGTGTGAATGAAACCAACGCCGTAAACTTTTTATCTCATCCTGAAATTGCCGGAGCGGTGATTGGAGGGGCTAGTTTAAAACCAGAGGAGTTTGCGCATATCCTTCAATTGGTTAACAATGTACAGAAATAGTTCATCAAGTTCGTAAAGTTATAATGTATAGAAAAAGAGAAAGAATCTTACTTGATAAACTTTATAACTTTATAAACTAGTAGCCATGATCAAATATATTAATGAACTCAAACCAGAGGAGCTGGCGGGGAAGAAGGTTTTGATGCGCGTGGATTTCGATGTGCCGGTGAACGACGAAGGTAAAATAGTCGATACGTTTCGGATTGTTTCGCATCGTTTGACCTTAAGTTATCTTTTAGCCGGGGGAGCTAAAGTAATACTAGTTAGTCATTTGGGTTCGCTAGACGGCTTCGTTAATCTAACCGAAGAGATTGGATCTCTGTTGGGACAGGTTTTAACGCTCGTACCTCTAAGTGAACTCGATTCCATCGATGCATTGTTCAGGGTTGGGCCAGTGTTACTTTTAGATAATGTACGTCAGGATCCCCGCGAAGTAGAAAATAATCCTGCCTTTGCCAAAGAGCTAGCCGAAGGTTTTGATTTTTATGTTAACGATGCCTTCGCCGCTGCCCATCGCGCCCATGCTTCATTGGCTGCCATTGCACAGCACCTTCCTTCTTATGGAGGGCTTTTGCTCAAGGAAGAACTGGAGCGACTCGGAGAGATTTTAACTACTCCACCGGAAGGTAAAGTGGTGGTTTTGGGAGGGGCAAAAATTTCGACAAAACTACCGGTGATTGAAAATCTCTTAAATAAAACCGAAAAAATTATTATCGGCGGAGCGCTGGCTAATAATTTTTTCAAAGCTCAGGGTTTTAAAATTGGCGCCTCGGTAGTGGATGATTCCGCCGTGTTGTCTTTTTTGAGCCCACCTGAAATTAAAGGAGAAGAACAGACTAAAATTGTCCTTCCTCAAGATATCATTATCTCCACAAAGCCCGGAGGAAAGATTGAGTCTTCTGGCTTAAAAGACATTGGCTTTAGTCAATTGATTGTGGATATCGGTCCGGCTTCGGCGGAAGCCTTTGCGGAAATGATCAAAAATGCCAAGATGGTAATCTGGAATGGACCGATGGGGCAATTTGAAGTGGAAAATTTTGATAAAGGTACGGAGGCGGTGGCCAAAGCGGTCGCTGAAGCTAAAAAATCAATTATCGGTGGAGGAGATACTTTGGCGGCCATCAAGAAGTTTGGATTGGAAGGAAAATTCGACTATGTTTCAACGGGCGGAGGAGCCATGCTGGAATTTCTATCCGGCAATCGCTTAGCCGCCTTGGAGGCTCTCGGGTATTACAAAAATTAAAGTTAATAATTTCAGACATGGATTATCATATCTATTTTCATGGAGGCTGTTTCGACGGCACGATGTCCGCCGCACTGCTGCGTCATTTTTTTATTAGCCGAGGAGATCGGGTTGCTTCTTTGAATTCGTGCCAGTACCAACCGGATTTCGCTTCGATCTGGAGTGCTTATCCTTTCCAGCATCCGTCCGCCATTGTTGATTTTCGTTACCACCCGGATGGTGACTGGTGGTTTGATCATCACCTTACTTCTTTCTTGAAGCCGGAGTGGCAAACTAGTTTTAATGCTGATGGACAGCATTATTTTGATCCTAATTACCCCTCCTGTTTTGGAATGACCTTAAATTTTCTCAAGAAGACTTATCAATATAAGCCATCGGCTACTTTGCAGGAATTGGAGGTCTGGGCGGATAAAATTGATGGGGCTCGTTATGTCTCTGCTAAAGAAGCCATCGAAATCGACTCTTGGCCGCAAGAACTAGCCCTCCTCTTGATGCATTATGATAAGATCGATCCCGACGGACAGGAAGCCTTTCAGCTTAAGGTTATTGACAGCGTGGCAGATGAGAGTATTCTTCAGCTGCTTATCAATCATCGGGAGATGATTGATAAGCTCAAAGAGCGGTTGCGGCGAGCAGTGGAGCTGTATAAACAGGCGGTGAAAGTAGGAGGGAAAGTAGCTTTCCTTAATAAAATAGATTTAGAAATATTTAACGCTGATTTTATTGGTTACTATCTTTTTCCGGATGTTCCTTATACCGTCTCTATCGACAAAGTAGAGGGTGGTTATCACTTACATGCTGGACGGAATCCTTGGGCCAAATATAATGCTCAGCTCAATATTGGAGAGATGATGAAAAAGTACGGAGGAGGCGGTCATCTAGCCGTGGGTGGAGCAGAGGTGGTGGACTTAGATCAGGCTTTAAAGCGGATTGAAGAAATAGTAGACTATTTAAATAAACATGGATAAAGGAAGCTCTATTATAGTTTATACAGACGGTGGCTCACGCGGGAACCCAGGCCCGGCCGCTTTTGGCGTGGTCATCAAGTATGACGGCGAAAAAAAAGAGTATGGCGAAACTATTGGCCGTGCCACCAATAATCAGGCCGAATACCAAGGAGTAGTTTTTGGCTTAAAGAAAGTTAAACAGCTTCTGGGAAAAGAAAGAGCTAAAGAAAGTATTGTGGAGGTACGTTCTGATAGTGAGTTGCTGGTTAAACAACTTAATGGTGTTTACAAAGTGATGGATGAATATATTCAGAAGGTGTGGATGGAAATCTGGAATATGCGCATGGAATTTAAACAGGTAATTTTTAAGCACGTCTATCGCGAAGACAATCAGGAAGCGGATCGTATGGTGAATATTGCTCTCGATAAAGAACAAGACAAATTACTCTAAATTTAAAACCCCGCCATTGGCGGGGTTTTAAATATCCTGGTTAATCTGTAAGCCGAATTCTGTATTCTTGCCCGCCTAATTTTTGCGAAGCAAATTTTGGCGGGTGAATGATGATCATTTATCTGGGAGCAACATTACTGTTGCCCTCAACCCGCCTCCATCTTTCGATTTCAGCGAGGTAATAGCGTACTAACTTTTCGAACCCCCCACTTTCTGGTCTGAATGGAAAGTGGGGGGACGCTGTACTTGCACCTCAGTAAGAATTTAGCCGTTTCACCTCCGATGTTACCACCGAAGCTTATCCTTCAAAGAAGGATACCGGATCATTTCTGATCGCGGCGTCTCTGTTCGCATCTCGTCCCTTACGGGAGACGGGCGTTACCCGCTACTGTTCTTAGTGCCTCTTAAGGTGGTACTAAGCAAGTGTTCGGACTTTCCTCCGCGAAGCGTCTCGCCGAAGCCTTTTGGGCGTAGGCGGATTACCTCACGGCAATCACCCGATTAACCAGGATAATGTAATTATACCACAAACTGCAAATTTGACAAAATCTCTTAAATCTAGTATGCTTTGGGTAGATTTTTACCAATTGTATAGGAGAGTGCCATGGAGTTCCGACGTCCTAAGCCTATATCTGATCGTCAGAAAGATGTTATTGCCAAAACTGCTCAATATTCCGCCCATCATTATGATTCTTTGCCGGTCGTCATGCACGCCGGAAAAGGCTCGAAGCTTTACGACCTGGATGGGAATGAATATATCGACATGCTGGCCGGTTATTCGGTAGTGAATTTTGGACATGGTAATTCTCGTCTCAACGAGGTTATGTTGAGACAGATGGGTAAGGGAACGATTTTTTCCAATGTGGCTTATAATCGAACCTATGCTGAATTTTGTGAAGAGCTCGTTAGTTTTACCTGTATTGCTGGACGAGCCCTGATTATGAACTCTGGCGCAGAAGCAGTGGAAAAGGCTATCAAGCTGGCACGCAAATGGGGCTATGTGCGAAAGGGCGTAGAAAGAGATCGGGCGGAAATTATTGTTACAAATTCTAATTTTCATGGCCGGACGATGGGAGTGTTAAGCGCTTCACCAGTGGCGAAGTATCGCATGGGGTTCGGTCCATTTTTACCAGGCTTTGTCCAGGTACCATTTGGTTCTACCGAGCATTTAAAAGAAGCCATTACACTAAATACAGTCGCTTTTCTAGTAGAACCAGTTCAGGGCGAGGGGGGATTTATGTTTCCGCCCGCTGGATATTTTCAGGAGGTGGTTAAGCTTTGTCAGGCTAACGACGTCCTTCTGATTCTTGACGAGATACCGACCGCTTTTGGAAGGACGGGCTATAATTTTCCTCATGAAGCTGATGGGATCGTCCCTGATGTACTGATTTTGGGCAAAGCTTTAGGCGGAGGTCTTGTACCGGTTTCCGCGGTGGTGGCCAAAGAAGAGGTCATTAGTGTTTTGGGCCCTGGTCATGACGGGAGTACCTTTGGTGGGAATCCTTTGGCCTGCGCGGTGGGTTCGGCTGTGCTCGATCTGATACAGGATAACAACTGGGCCGAAGAAGCGTCAGAAAAGGGCGAGTATTTTCTCAAAAAGCTCGAGGAGCTTGGAATGACGGTTCGTGGCCGCGGATTGTTCATTGGCGTAGAGCTTACCTCGGCATACGATGCTCATAGAGTATGTGTAGAACTCCTTGCCGAAGGAATATTTACAATCAATGCTAGGCGTAATGTTGTGCGTTTTACGCCGCCGTTTGTGGTCAGTCTAGAAGAGATCGATTATACCGTCGAGGCTTTCCGTCGGGTTTTAAGAATTACTTAGTTTTCACCGCCTATTCATACTTGCAGAATAGGCTTTTTTATTTTACTGAGTGAGGAGCAAAATGGAAGATTTCTTAACCTTACATTTTGTCCGAACGAAGCTAAAAGGAGACAATACTCGCTGCTAAGCAGCGGCACAGAAAAAGTCCTCTTTTTCTGTGCTCTAATAGCCTTGCTATTAGATAGTATTTATTGTATGGTAGGAGCGCTCCTAGACTGATTTTAGAGTATGAAAAAGGCTGAATTAGTTTTTAATACCTTATTGGTGCCAGTGGATTTTGTAATGGTGGTTTTGGCTGGACTCGCCACCTACCTATCTCGTACCAAAATTCTGGATGCCCTACGTCCAGCGCTTTTTGAGTTCAACCTTCCTTTAGATAAATATCTGCTGTTGGTAATGGCCGCGGCAGTTTTTTTTGTGGTCATTTTTGCGGTGTCCGGTTTGTATAAATTAAAAACAACCACGGGAGGAGTAGAAGAGTTCTTTCGAATCAGTATTGCCGTCTCGGCCGGGATCATGCTGTTGATCGTCTATATTTTCTTGAGACAAGAACTCTTCGATTCTCGATTCTTGGTTTTGGGCGGCTGGATTTTAACGATTATCTTTGTGGCTTTGGGGCGCATGATTGTCTGGAGAATTCGTAAAGCTCTGGTTAGTCGCTATAGCTTCGGCGTGCATAAAGTCATGGTCATTGGCGATGACGAGGTTTCCAGTAGAATCGCGGAAGGGATTAAAAATGATCCCTCGAAGGGTTATCGTATTGTAAAGCATCTCGTTAACCCCGAAGTAGAAGAAGTAAAATCGGCCATTGGTAATCCAGGTATTGATGAGGTCATTTTAGCCAATCCCAACTATCCGGCCGAAAAGGTTTTAGAGATTGTCGATTTCTGCAATGAAAATCATTTGGTTTTTAAATTTGTTCCAAACATTTACCAAACTTTAACTACCAATTTCTCTGTGGATGTTTTTACCGGCATTCCCATTATTGAATTACAAAGAACAAATCTGGATGGCTGGGGGAGAGTAATTAAGCGTCTTGTTGATATTGGCGGTAGCTTACTCGCTTTGGTTATTTTTTCACCTCTCTTTTTGATCGTCGCTTTGGCGATTAAATGGGAAACTGCCGGTCCAGTTTTTGTGCGCTTAAAGAGAGTTAGTCAAAGCAAAGAATTTTATCTATTGAAGTTTCGTTCGATGGTTAAAAATGCGGAAGAACTCAAACCGTTTTTGGCGCGATTAAACGAGCGGCAAGATGGGCCGTTGTTTAAAATTAAAAATGATCCGCGTATCACTAAAGTAGGGAAGTGGATTCGCCGCTCGCGCTTGGACGAGTTGCCACAGTTGATCAATGTCCTCAAAGGCGAGATCAGTTTGGTTGGTCCACGGCCGCATCAGCCGGATGAAATCGCCAACTACTCTAAGCATCATAAAAAAGTTTTATCGATCAAGGCGGGAGCAACTGGCTTGGCCCAAATTTCGGGCAGTTCCGACCTCTCTTTCGAAAAAGAAGTGGCGTTGGATTCCTTCTATTTAGAAAACTGGTCTTTGTCTCGCGACATTAAAATTCTCCTCAAAACCGCCATTAAAATGTTTAGCGACCACTCTGCGGTTTAGCTTGCATTATTGCTGAAAATGTGCTATAATTAAGGTATAGTTGGTTAGTACCTTAAATGCTGCATTTTGCAGCCCCTAGAACCTCGGGCAGAGGGAAGTTCTCGGCAAACAGTCGAGAAGGAGGAAGTATGAAGTATGGGGAATTGAACCTTGGGCAGATCGAGGCGATCGTCAACAAGCTCGGCGGGATGGACGGCGTTCAGCGCCTCCTCTCTGGCGAGCTGGTGTTCAAAGCGGTGGAGCTGCTGAGGCAGATCGCCACCGTCTCCTCTAGCGCCATCACGAAGTTTGTCGCCAAGGATGTCTTCACGACCAAGAACAAGAGCGTAAAGATCTACTTCGTCGGTGACAACTTCAAGAAGGTCATGCTCGACAAGGTCGAGAGTGGCATCGAGGCCACGACGCTCATCGTGTCTAAACTCGAGAAGGCATCACTGGATGTACCCATTCTCTCTGAACTTGGCGATCGCGCCGAGACGACCCTTGGGCAGCTCTATGGACTGCTCATGGCTCAACCCAACGGCGAAGCCGGTTCTCTGCTGACCAACGGCTATGCGAATATCTTCTACATTCGCGGAATTGATGGTAACCTCTGGGCCGTGGTTGCCGACTGGAGCTCTGGTAGTGGCTGGGACGTCAGCGCCCACTCGATCGGCTTTCCGCGCAGGTGGAGTGCGGGCCATCAGGTTGTCTCTCGCTGATTCTTTAAGACTGGGACTCTTTGGTTCCGGTCTGAATCTTAGACCCTTTGAAACTTTGACTGTCGCAAGGCAGGCAGAGGAGTAGGAGGGTCTTTTCAATTTTGATATACTGGGAAATAAGGAATGCTGAAGCGTGACGGCTACGGCTTTTGCGCAGCACCTCGGAACCACATGTCAGGGAATTGCTTCGG
>JAUSIQ010000042.1 GCA_030647955.1 bacterium
CCTCGCGCTGAACCTATGGATTCAGGAGGAGTTAGAGAAATATTGTACTCCTCCTGTCCAGCTCCTCGTTTTTATATCTTATTCGAAGACGAATGGGCTATAAAAACGAGTCGCTAAGCAATCCACAGGTTCAGAGCGACCTTCTGGTCAGCATCCGCTTCACTCAATAAGAGATTTTTCTAAATAAAAAGGCCTCATCGCAGGAGGTTCCCGCGTTGCGAGTTGAGCCATAATGGTCACATTCGAAGATTATGCTTGCGGGAGGGGTTAGGGGGTGGAGCGTTATAATAGCCTGTGGAAATAATTAAAAACCCCGCAGGCGGGGTTAGGAGGGGATGGGTAGGGGCTCTAATTTTTCTACTTTGGCTCCGAGTCGGAGTAGTTTTTCGGGGAGATTGTCATAGCCTCGTTCGACGATTTCAAATTGATCGATGACAGTTTCGCCTTGAGCGGCAAGACCGGCCAAGACGAGGCCAACGCCACTGCGTAAATCGGGACTGGAATGATTTTGAGCTATAAGCGGACTTGGCCCGCATACTATTAAGCTGCGGTTACCCAGGGACTCGATGGCGGCACCCATGCGCTGGAGGGCAGCAGTAAGGTTGGTCAATCGGCCGTCGTACATGTAATCCACAAACTCGATACTGCCTTTGCACTGGGTGGCTAGTACAATGAAAAGAGGCAGAACGTCGGTGGGAAGACCGTGCCAAGGTTCGGCTTTAATATCTTTCAAAGAAGGATTGATTTCCAGATGACTGTTTCTGCCGTAAATTTTCCAGCACGTTTGTCCGGAAGAGTGGCCAGTAAAGCGGGTATAAACTCCCATCTGATTAAGATACCAATTGATCAAAGTGAGGTGTGAGGGGTTTATATTTGTGATACTAATATCGCTACCGGTTAGGGCGGCGGCTACGGCGTAAGTCGTGGCTTCGATGTAGTCTGGTTCAAGAGAAACTTCAGCGGGAATGGGCGGACCAAAATCAGTTGAACTGGGTGTGAGTAAAAGCGTATTAGTACCGAGCCCCTCTGCGGCTAATCCAAAAGCCAATAGAAGATCACCGAGAGTCTCAATATGCGGTTCGCAGGCGGCATTAGTGATCTTCAGACAATGACCGACACGATTCTGTGCGATAAAGAGCAGGATGTTTTCTGTGGCGGTAACGGAGGCTTCTTTTAGCCAGATTTCTTTTCCTATCCTATTTATTTCTTTGTGGGGATTGCGAGTAAGAACGTATGCCCCATCATTGATACCAGAAATATCTACTCCGAGAGCTTCAAAGGCTTGTAGATGGCTATCAATCGGACGGGGGCCGATTTTACATCCGCCCACTTGAGGAACGATAACACGTTTAAATTTATTCAGCAGTGGTCCGAGCAGAAGAACGGAGCCACGGAATTTTTTTGCCTCCTCGGGAGGGATACTAATTTCTCCTTCTGGATCAGTGCGGAAAGAGGTGTTGGTAATTTTAACTTGACGATGTCCGACAAACTGGACAGTTATTCCCCAGCTAGTAAGAAGATTTATTAAGACTAGGACATCTCTGATATGGGGAAGATTACTGATGGTCAGGCTGTGCTGGGGTTGATTCATAGGTAGCAAGAGGGTAGCTGCTAAGCAGGGCAGGGCGGCATTTTTATTGCCGGCGATGATCACTTCGTTTGATAAGACGATCTTTCCCGAAATTTTAAGACTACTCACGGGTACTCCTTTTTTAAAAGTGCGACTAATAAAAACTGCTAAGTAACTTAGCAGTTTTTAACTTCACCAACAATAGCTTAGCGCTCACCTTCCGAGTCTCCCGATGTCCCGTAAATGGATGGAACCTTCGCGCCCATGGGCCGAAGATATACGCTTAATTGTCCGCGATGATGAATGAGGTCAAAGAAGAAACTCCAGACCATTCTCCCTTTGCTTGTTTCCCAAATATCAGTGGGGCCGCTGATCATTTTAGCTGAAACCTCCCAATCTTCTTCGGTCATGGCACTGACCTTGCTTTTAGTGGCTTCTATGCCGGCATTAAAAAACTTAATGATCTCATCGATGTTTTTGTAAGAAAGGGAAGTGGGGCTAGAGGCTTCTATGACTCCTTTTTCCAAGATAACATTCATCATCATTGGTTCGATGGCAAATAGGCTGGCCAGTTCGAGCGCACTGCGCGAGCGAGGGTCAGGTCGATAATCTAAATTATCGGCTGGAACGGCTCTCAAGACACGTTCAAAACGGGGGGTCTCATCGGTGAGGGTTTCTAAAAAGAATTCTCGACTGGTAGTCATAATGTGCTATTAAAGAATAAGACGATGAAAGAGTTGTGAAATCCGCGGTGTGTTAATTTCTTTTGAAGAATAGGGTTGAGAAGAAGATGAGGGCGCTGGCCAAGACAACCATCGGTCCGGGAGGAAAGCTGGTGAAGTAGGCAATGATAATACCTAAGACCGCCGAGGCTAGTCCAAATAAGGCGCTGAAATTGGCATAGGCACGCAAATTCTTGCTGAAGTTTTTAGCAGCCGCGGCAGGAATAATCACCAAAGCACCCATTAACAACGTCCCTACCACTTTAATTCCCAGGGCCACAATTAAGGAAACCAGCACCAAAAAAATAAAGTCCATTTTTTTAGTGGGGATTCTGACGGACTTGGCAAGATCTTCCGAGATCGTACCGAGAATTAATTTATGATAGATGTGGTGGCCAGCCAGAATAGCTACCAAAGAAAGAGCTCCGGCTAAAATGGCTTCGGTAGCCCCAGTTTTGGAGATGTCGCCAAAGAGTGCCTCGAGAAGTTCCGGTTCGGGTGTAATTAAAAGACCGATGGCTAAACTTAAAGTGAAGAAAATACCCACCAGGGTTTCGGTAGGTAACTTAGTTTGGTTCTCGATAACCCAAATTAAAACAGTAGCGAGGATCAAAGCACCAAAAGCCCCCAGAAAGGGATTAAAGCTAAACATGAGGCCGAGAGCCAATCCGGGGAGAGCGACATGGGAAAGGGCGTCACCGACCAGAGACATGCGTCGCAAGACCATTAAAGAACCGAGATAGCCCGAAGCTAATCCGACCAGTGCTCCAACGCTGATAGCTGATAATAGATTCGACATAGATTAGTGTTCGTGATGATAAAACTTGGCTTCTCCGCCGTAAAGCTTGCTTAAGCTGGTCGGATCTAGAACGGAGTGGGGTTCACCATAGCAAATCATCTCTTTATTGAGACAGATTACTTTGTTGGCGTATTTGTAGACAATGTTGAGGTCGTGGGAGATGAGGATGATGGCGAGGTGATTTTTGGTCTGTAAACGGTGCAGGAGGTTGTAAATGGTTTCCTCTCCGCCGATATCGATACCGGAAGTAGGTTCATCAAAGAGAAGGACGTCGGGGTGATCGATAATGGCCCAAGCGATCATAATGCGCTGGAACTGGCCTCCCGACAAGGAGCCGATGGATTTATTTAAAACATGGCGCTCGAGATGCTGGTGATCGCCCGTAATGCCCACATCGTTCAGTGCTTCGGTGATCACTGCGGTGGAGTCGGTTTTGAAATTGAAAAAATCCCTAACGCTAAGAGGGAATTGGGAGTCGATCATCAGTTTTTGAGGGACGTACCCAATTCTAACATTGGAAGCCCAGGTGATTTTGCCTTGAAAAGGAATGAAGCCCAGCATGGCTCGAAACAGCACGGTCTTGCCGGATCCATTGGGGCCGACGATCGCCAGAGCTTCGCCGCGGTTGAGTTCAAAAGAAACGCCTTGAAAGACCTCCAAGTCTCCAAAAGAAATGGCGACATTTTCTGCGGTGAGTAGTCTTTGCTCATTGTTCATAGAATCATTTTACTAAACTTATGATGAGTAGGCAATGTTTTTGATCCCGTTAGAGAAAAGTTGCCCCCAGGTGACTGAAGTCACTCGCCTTCAGCGAGGCGTTCTCTAACGGGATGGACATCCGGGCCAAATTAGTATAAAATTGGCCATCTTGTAGTTTAAAAAAGGAGAAGGGATGTGGATTTGGAAAAAACGTCAATCACTTCGAGAGTATCGTATTCAGTCTGATGATCCTTATCTTTTGGGCTTTCAGCTAGGAAGACAGACAAAAGAGCGAGTGCAGGAGGTTGTCCGGGCTATTAGCGTACGCGCGGTATTTCAACGACTTAAAGAGGATAGGTGGGCATCTCGGGAAACACAATTTTTGCGAGAAAATTATCCGGAGCTGTTTCGGGCATTGCGGGGACTGGCGGATGGGGCCGAGGTTCATGAAAAAAATATTGTGCTCCTGAATTTCTACGAAGATTTAATTTGGGATGGAGCAGAGCACTGTTCGTTGATTGTCAAAAAAACCGGCGGTCAAACTCTCCTTGGCTGGAATGAGGATGGGAATGATTTTAATCTGGGACGCTTAAGCCTCGTTGAGGGTAGTTGGGGGGAGTTTAAGTTTATCGGCCTGAATTATCCCGGGCTATTTTGCGGAGACAGTTTAACCGTGACCTCTAATCAAATGGTCTTTGCTTTGCAGAGTCTTAGTCCCGTTATTGACCCATTGTATACCCCAGTGGCTTTGCCGCGAGGATTAGCGGGTTGGTTGTTTATACAATGCGCCAGCATCAAAGAGGTCGTCGAGCTGGGAAGAAAATTAATAAAGAATCGGCAGTTGATGCACGGATTCCATCTCTTTGCTTATGATATTAAGAAAGAGGAGGGACTAACTCTTGAATTTCACCCTTCCTATGTGCAGCCGCTCTGTCATGCGGTAGATTTATCAAAGGCCTTTATTCATACTAATCATTATATTCACCTTCCACTTAGCGAATATCATGCCTCGAAAATTCAGAAAGTTAGTTCGAATTCGCGGGCACGCTTCGGGTATTTGGAGTCATTCAGAAAAATACCGCTTACGGCTGAAAAAGTAGCGGATATTTTATCTGAAAAGCGCTCTCTGGGGGTGATGGGCAAGGATTGTATGTGTCGACGAGAACCCATTGCTACTCTTCACGGGCAAGTGTTGGCTATTTCCAGGTATGAGGCGCCCATATTGTATACTAGCACTCGGATGCCAGATGAAGATGATTTTGAAAAGTGGAGCAAAAAGAAAATTAGATTTGCTCGAGCATCCCCTTAGGAGGGGATTTTTTTATGGGTGACTAACCGGATATTCTAAGAGTTTAAGGACGGGAGTAGCTCCATTGAGATTCATGGAGACCATGGCGCCGATGGGCATACTAATTTTATCTCGAACATATCCTACATCCACATTACTTAAGACCGGGATGCGTACATTGTATTCGTCAAAAATACGATTGAAAATTTGATTCACGGTTAGACTGCGAGGGCGTTTTCGGAACTCTCTCGGATCACCAATCGGAATAATTTTAGAAGATTTACCTCCTCGGTCGACATCGGTAATTTTTCCGATGATGATACCTTGCAGATGATCGTAGAATCCAGCTAATCCCAAGCGATGCAGGGAGTTATCTAATTCCTCGAGATCTGTACCGTGCTCCTCGAAAAATAAAATGAACTTTCCGCGATTGTGGCGTGGATCGGTGGAAAACTCTTTGAGATTAAGGTTGTTAATAGTGGTTAGTAAATTTCCTCCAATTAATCTACCTTCGGCTTTGCCTTTGCGCATAACTTTCCATTTGCTCTTCTGGGGTAAAAAGTGAGAGGGGATGTCGGATACGAACATATCCATAAATGATTTGATGGTGAAGTCGCTCGATTTTTCGTTGAAGCTCTGAATAGAAAAGTTATAAAAGGTTATTAAGCCGGTTTTCTTGAAGATGGCATTGAGGAGGGTGGTGATGTCGGAAAAACCGGAAATAATTTTGGGGTTTTTACGGATCAGGTCGTAATCGAGATAACGTAAGAGATGGTGAGAGACGAAACCACCGGAGCTGGTAAAAATGGCTTTCACTTCAGGATTGGCAAACATGTCATGGAGATCCGAGACTCTCTCTTCGGCGGTACCGGCCATGTAGCCGTAAGAGCGCAAGGCGTTCTTACCTAAGACGACATTAAAGCCTAATTTACGCAAAGCGCCGATACTACGCTGATAATAGCGGCGATTAGTGACTGGTTGAGAGGGCGAAACGATCCCCACCGTGTCCCCAATATTCAATTTAGGAGGTCTAATGATTTTCATGATAATGGGGTTTTGGGGTTTAAAAAGGCTTAAATCTAAAGGGATTTGTGGGGCTATGCTATGGCTTACTATAGCAAATTTCAGTCTTTTTTTCAAATTTAAAAAACCCTCTCCGCGGAGAGGGTTTTGCTAGGGTCGTTGACTAAATTTTTTATTCAAAATGTAAACAATACTGGCGATGGTGACGACTATTTCGATAACAATCATCAGTGGGTGCAGGTGATCGATGAAACCGTGCATAGGGATCTGGGGCCATGGCCAAAGATAGGGCCAGGTCATACTTCGATGAGTAATGATATCGATGAGAATGTGAAAGAATCCCCAGCCGCAGAAAAAGGCGACGGTGCGACCGTAATAAAAGCCGCGACGACGGATTAGCAGAAGAAGAAAGTAAGAAAGCGTAAAGACGATCGTAAATACTGTAAAGGAGTGCAGGGCTTTGGACGTATCAATTAGAAATTCAGAATGCCAGGTGATACCAAGGGTATTAAAGTATAGCCAGCCAATGATGGCATTAGCGACGTGAAAGAAATCCGGTATCACTGAACCTAGAACAATAAAAAAAGCGTGCACCTTGGTTTTGAGTCTACGGTTTAAAAATTGATTAAACCAATAGGCCAAGATGCCGTGACTGGTGGTAATCACTTTTTCTCCTGGCCTATTTTTTAACGTTCTATGCTTATGGTATGCAGGCTACCTTGAAAAGTCAATTTTTTCCAGCTTTCCGAGGCCATTTAAAAAACTTTTTATGGGCATAACTTTTTTTCCGGCAGGCTGAACCTCTTCGAGGGCAAGAGTGCCTTGGCCGGTGGAGACTAGAAGCCGAGACCCGGAAATTAATCCACTACCGGGAGGCAGAGGGGTGGTCTCGGGAACGACCACAGCTTTAGAAATTTTAAAGATCTCTCCGGCTTTATCGGTGCGAGTGGTCCAAGTGCCCGGCTCGGGATTAAGAGCGCGAATTTGATTTAAAATCTCTTCGGCGGAGCGGTGCCAGTTAATCTCTCCTTCAGCAAAAGAAAACTTTTTGGTAAAAGTAGCCAGAGTGTGGTCTTGAGGTTGAGGGATGCTTTCTCCCAACCGGTAACCGACCAAAGTTTTTATGAGTAGATCCGCGCCCAGTCTGGCCAGTTCTGCTCTTATCTCCCCATAGTATTTACTGGTCGCAAGTTGGTACTGGGTTTGGCTTAGAATAGCGCCGTGATCTACCTCTTCATCCACTAACATGATTGTTATTCCCGTAGATTTTTCCCCGTTCAAAATCGCTGATTGAATCGGAGAGGGTCCACGATATTTTGGAAGGAGAGAGGGGTGAATGTTGAGCAATCCCAAAGGGAAAAGATCGAGAATTTCTTTGGGAATAATTTTTCCATAAGAAGCGACAATTCCCAAGGAAGCGCCAGAGCCTTTAATTTTTTCGATAAGCTCTGGATTATTGCGTAAACTAGAGGGTTGGATCAAATCTAGGCCAAGAATTTGAGCAGCAATTTTGACTGGAGAGGCGGTAAGTACTTTCTGTCGTCCGGCTATTTCGTCGGGAGTGGTTATGACCAAGACAATTTGCTGCTCGGCGGCCGAGAGAGCTTGCAGGGCGGGAACGGCGAAATCAGAAGTGCCAAAAAAAATTATCTTTGTGGGTTGAGTCATAGGGGAGTTAGGCATGGGCGCGGTCTTTAATCAACATACCATTAAGATGGTCGGTTTCGTGCTGAAGAACACGCGCTAAAAAGCCCTTAGCCTTAAATCGAATCTTCTTTCCATCTTTATCTAGGGCTTTTATCTTTATCTTTTTGGCACGTTTTATGAGTACGAAGTGGCCGGGGATAGAAAGACAGCCCTCCTCTAATTCATCCCGTTCATTTGAATATTCGGTGATTTCAGGGTTTATAAATATATCTGGCACCGCATTATCTTCGGCAAGAATTTGATGTATAACAAAAAGCTGTATATCCTCTCCAATCTGGTTAGCAGCTAAGCCAATCCCTTCCCAATCGATCATCTTCTTTTTCATTTCTTCGGCCATAGCTAAAATGTCCGGGGTAATAGTCGGAATTTCTTTGAGGCGTCTATGAAGTATTGGATTATCTTCTTTAACAAGTTCCATAGTATATAAAACCTTAATAGTCCTTTATAGAATATCTTTTGGATTTACATCGATGCGCCAATTTCTAGACGGTACGATGTAAAGTAATTCATTACGTTTTCTAAGTGGCAAATCCTTAACTCGCAAAATAATGCTCCAGGCATACCAACCCCTTTCTTTGGAGGTGAATGCCGAGTGAGGGCCGATAATGCTGACGTTTTTTTCAAACTTTCTATTCTTTACTTCCATTTTTAATTTTTCCGCTACAATACCCGCCTCTCTAATGAAACTTGAGCTCTTCTGGCGGAAGGTGAGCTTAATAAGTTCAGAGAAGGGGGGATAGGAGAATATCTTGCGGGTTTCTAGCTCATCCTGCAGAAAAGAAATTGGCCTACGACTCTCCAGTGCCCTCCAGATGGGTGCATCGGTGTTGTACCCCTGTATAACTGCCTTGTCAGCCATTTTTAAGAGGGTGATAAGCTGGCACAGGTTCTTTTCTTCTGTTTTAAAGTCAGGAAAAGAAGAGCTTAGTTCCACATTTACTATACCCATTAAATCGGCCTTTAGCAAATAGGCCCAGCTCATAATTTTTTGAGTAGCAACTAAAATAGTCGCGGGAGTATCCAGAAAATCTTTAATAATTTCCTGCTCCTCCTTTTCAGTTGAAGCCGTGTCGTTGCTAAGCTCAAGGATTCTAGGGGCTCCAATATTTTGTCTGGAGAACAGCTGATTTAATTTGCTTATAACCTTTTGTGTTCCTACTCCCTTATATTCCAATACAAATTTATTACATCTTGGGCAAACCTTAATAAAGGTTTCCTCTTTTTGGCAGTGGTGACACTTCAAAATCTTCTTATTGGGGGAAAGCTCATGAATGACCAACGAGCTGCTACAGTTGCTACATTTAATGGTTTCGGAACAGTTCTTGCATAAGGCATAAGTAGAATAACCCTTTCTAGGAATGAATATGATAGTATGTCCTCGGTTATTCTTTGTCTCAATAATCTCCTTTTGTAGCTCTCGGCTAAAAATTGAGAAATTTTGATCTTTGAATTCTTCTATTAAGCCGACAAACTTCAGAGAGCTGTCAGAAAGAACTGACATCTTATCATCCGATATATCGGATAGATTATTTTTAAGGCTGTTTATCTCGGGAATGATATCGTTTATAACTAAAGTGGCTCCGTGTTCTTTGGATAAATATGCTAATAATTCCCCAGTATCATATCGGGGCGTGGTATCGGATCTTGAGGAATTATTCGACTGATTATCCGATATAATTAGTCCTAAATTTTTGAAAGGGAGAAAAGCTCCAATTCTCGTTCCGATAAGAAAGAGGGGTTTACCGGAAGCCGCTTTCTTGTGAATCTCGTACTGTTTGGCATTACTTAGTCCGCTATGAATAATGTCCGGATTAAGATCGGCATATTTTTCGGCGAAGTAATCCAGGTAAGGTAATTCGGGGACAACCAGGAGGATCTGCTTTTGTAGATTAGCCTTTATTATCTTTTCATAGTCGCGGTGATGATCCAAAAGGTTAATAGTAGGAATAAAGACTTCCCTAGATGCCTTTTGGGCGTGGTCGTCCGGATAAACCGGTAGAGAGAAGAACGGATACTTCTTTTTATTAAAAAAGGATGGTATGACGGTGTTAAAGCATAACCCAAGGGGGGCAAAGTATTGCGAGGAAAGCCAAAGAGCGAGATTAAACTGTTCAAAGGATAGGACGGGGGTGGAGTAAATAACCTTGTTAATGGGTTTAACTGAAAAATTAGATTCTTTACGCAGACTGATCTTAATGTTTTGTAAGGTTTGCGACTCCATTACGATGGTCAAAACCTTTCTATTTCTAATTGTTACTTCCACTAAGCTCCCGCGCGGGAGCTCCACGTTCGAAAAGTAGCTCAAGAGTTGGCTCTGGTTTCTGGGAATGGCAATTAAGGGAATAACCTCTAGTACAAACATGAGTTGCCTCTATCATAATTTCTTTTACTAACCGGGGCAAATTATGCTAGGATGGGGCATGGTCAATAAGGAAAAATCTAAAGAGATAAGAGTGCGCATGGCCCCGTCTCCCACGGGGAATTTACACATTGGTACAGTGCGTACTACTCTTTTTAACTGGCTCTTCGCTCGGCACCATCAGGCCACGTTTATTATGCGTATTGAGGATACAGATCGAGATCGATCTAAACCGGAGTTTGAGCAAAATATTTTAGAAGGCCTCGAATGGCTTGGTTTAAGTTGGGATGAATTTTATCGCCAAAGTGAGCGTGTGGAGATTCATAAAAAGTATTTAACGCGTCTCCTGGAAGAGAAGAAGGCTTTTTGGTGTTATCACACCGTGGAGGAGCTAGAAGTAGAGAAGGAAGAGCAAATGAAAAATAAAGAGGCGCCTCGTCATATTTGCGATCATAAGTATACGATACCCGAAGGAAGAGAGAGGCAAATCATTCGCTTAGCGGTAGATGAGAAGGCAGATCGCGCCATTAGCTTCAATGACCTTATTCGTGGACCAATTGAATTTGAGGGAAGAACTATCGGTGATCTTAGTTTGGCCAAAGACGAGGATACTCCTTTGTATAACTTCGCGGTGGTAGTGGATGATGTCGAAATGCGCATCAGTCATGTAATAAGAGGAGAGGATCATATTAACAATACTCCCAAGCAGATTCTTATTGCCGAGGCTTTGGGAGCAGTAGCGCCTCAATTTGCCCACCTACCGTTGATTTTAGGCAGTGACCGATCCAAGCTCTCCAAACGGCACGGGGCAACAATGTTTGATGAATATATTCAGGCTGGTTATCTACCAGCGGCGCTGATTAATTTCCTGGCCTTACTCGGCTGGACTCCGGAAGGGGATCAGGAGGTATTGAGTGTAGAGGAGATTATCTCTAAATTTGAATTGGAGAAAGTCCATAAATCCGGAGCGATTTTTGATAATAAAAAACTAAACTGGATCAGCGTCCAGCATTTGAAAAAGCTTTCTGATGAGGAACTGGCTGAAAAACTGATGCCTTTTATTGAGAAGCATTTCGGTACCCAGGATAAGAACCTAATTTTGAAGGTGGTGCCTTCGGCCCGAGAGAGATTGGAGTACCTCGATCAAATCAAAGAATTTCACTACTTCTTTAAAAAACCGGAATATGACTCCGAGCTATTGGTTTGGAAAAAGTCCGATAAAACCGGCGCGAAAAAGGCTTTAGAAGAGGTGCAAAAAATCCTCACTGATTTAGGAGATGAATGGGGCGAAGCTACTTTAAAAGCAGAATTGGATAAGCTCGCCCAGGAACAGTTTGGCGGAGATAGGGGAGCGGTATATTGGCCTTTACGGGTCGCTTTAACCGGCGAAAAGTTCTCTCCCGACCCGATCAGTATCGTGTCTGTACTGACAAAAGAAGAAGTATTAAATAGAATTTCCAAGGCGATAAGATAAAGTGATATAATAAATGCATGCGGCAAGTGTGGCGTAAAATTTCGATTTTAAGTTTTGTTTTAGCGTTCGCCTGCCTGCCGGCAAGGCAGGGATTTTTCAATTTCGATGAGGTGTGGGCGGCAGATATCAATCAGCAAATTCTTGATTTACGAAAACAGATTGAGGAGCTAGAGAAGCAATCCCAGAAATACAAGGGGACGATCGCCTCTAAACAAAAAGAAGCGCTGTCTCTTAAACGAGAGATTGATATTTTGAATAACCAAATTTATAAACTCGAGACGGAAATAAAAATTACGAAAAACCAGATAAGCTCTACGGGTCTGGTAATTGGGGATCTAGAGACTAAGATCTATGATCGCCAGGAGGATATCAGTAGGAAAAGACAGGCGGTCGGTACGATTTTAAATTTGATTCATAAAAACGATCAGGAGAATTTTTTAAATATCGTTCTTAAAAACAAAAACCTCTCGGACTTTATTGGCCAAGCCCAACAGGCCGATAATCTGAATCGCAGTCTTTTGGCGGCTATTACCGTTATTAAAAATGAAAAGGAGTCCCTAGAGGTAAATAAAGGAGACCTGGAAGTTCAGAAACAGGAGCTGGAAAAACTTAATTCTTCTCAGAAAAATAAGCAGTATGCCTTAGGTAGCACTAAAACATCAAAAGATACTCTTTTGGATAAAACCAAGGGGCAAGAGGCCACTTATCAAAAGCTCTTAGCCGATGTGGAGAAAAGAGAGATGGAATTCTTTGCGGAATTAAAAAAGTTGGAAAGCCAAGCATTGAGCAGTGGAGCCTTTATTGTGCATGTCACGGCTTCCGGACTTCCGCCTAGAGGAACGAAATTATTTAAATACCCGGAAGAGGATTATCGCTTGACGCAAGGCTATGGATACACTACTTATGCCAGAAGGGGAGCGTATGGGGGAGCACCGCACAACGGTATCGATATGGCCTCTGGTTACGGCACTGCTATTAGACCAGTGGCGGAGGGTAAAATACTGGCCAGTGGCTTTAATAGTGGGTTTGGTAATTGGGTGGCGGTCAGGCACGTTTATGATCTAGTCAGTGTCTATGCGCACATGAATGCCCCTTCCGGCCTAACTAACGGTACGTCAGTGTCTGTGGGGGATATAATCGGTTACGAAGGCTCTACGGGCAATTCTACGGGCTCACATCTGCATTTTAGTGTGTACCGGGACTTCTTCACCTATATAAACGAGAAAAATAATCAGCTTTACTTTAACTATTACGAAGGGTCTTTGAATCCGCTTGATTATTTATAGTGCCTAGGCACTATATGGTTTTTGTCTTAAAATATAGTTATGGAAAATATTTTGATTGTCGGTGGGGGATTCGGAGGAGTAAAAACAGCTTTAGAATTAAGCCGAAAACTTTCTTCTAAAAAAGCGAATATCACCTTAATAGATAGAAATAATTATCATCTATTTTTGCCGTCTTTGTACGAATTGGCTTCGGCTTACATTGTAAAAACCGATCCATATCAATTGAAGTTGCGCAAAACCGTCAGTATTCCTTACGAGGATATTTTTAAAGACACAGGAGTAAAAGTGGTGCAGGCGCAGGTGGAAAAAATAGATTTAGCCAAGAAGGAGGTCATTACTGGAGGAGATGCGGTTTTCTCATATGATCATCTTGTTTTGGGTTTTGGAGTGGAGACCGATACTTTTGGTATTCCGGGTGCCATGGAGTATACTTACAAATTCAAGGGTATTGATGAGGCTTTATTCTTAAACCAGCGCATGCTGGAGCTTTATAAAAAGGCGGCCAATGGTCGCCATAGTCTGCCCATAAAGTTTATTGTTGCCGGAGCAGGTTTTAACGGCATCGAATTAGCGGGGGAGTTGGCCGGATGTGCGGAGAATATTAAAAATGCCTGCGGATTACATCATGGGTGCATCGATATTCAATTAATCGAAGCTGGGCCGCAAATTTTGCCCATGATTAATGATAAGGAGAGGCAAATTATCCGTAGACGATTAGAAAAAATAGGCATCAAAATTTTAGAAAGTTCTCCCATTAAAGAAGTTGGTCCAAATTTTGTAAAAATAGGGGAGGGGGGAGAAAAGATTTTTACCGACTTTATTGTCTGGACTGGCGGTGTACGCGCTTCTTCTTTTTTGCAAAACATCACCGGTCTCAAGCTTGATGCGAAAGGAAAAGTTGTGGTCAATCCTTCTCTGCAGGCCGAGGGGCGCGAAGAAGTGTGGGCACTAGGGGACAATACGGTATTCTTGGACCCGGCGACGCAAAAGCCTATTCCGGGCTTGGCTTCTGTAGCTATTGATCAGGGCGCGGTGATCGCCGAAAACATTAAGAGAATTGTGCTCGGTGAAAAAAAGCTCGAAACTTACCATCCAGAATACGGGATATGGGTGGCTCCCGTAGGTGGAAAGTTCGCGGTAGCCCATTTAAACAAGTCTTTAACGATTTCAGGAGTGCCCGGCTGGATCATCAGACAGCTGGTTAATCTCAAATACTTCTTGGGAATCCTACCGGTCTCTAGAGCCTTGTCCTTAATGGCAGAAGAAACCGAAATCTTCATTAAAAACGATTAAAACTTTTCTGCTTAAATTCCGGAGCCCGAAGATAATGGGCTCTACACTCATCTTTTGCCTCGAACTTGGGTAAACGGGGAAGCTCATTATAAAAAAGTTATCTTTACCAAACCTTAATATTACAATAGGGCAGGGGAGTTACGTCAAGACAGCTGTGGATAACTTATTTGACATATTTTACGACATGTTGTCAAATTATGTATAGAGAGGAGGGGAGAATCATTATTTCACATTTTTATACAAAATCTTTCTGGTCTATCTTCGTGCTACTAGCTGGCTGTTTTTATTTTTTGTCTTCATCAATTGCGTGGGGCTACCCTATCGATAACTTTGATGGAATTGGTCTAGACGAGGCCAATAACTTAAGTCGTTCTATAAATGAGACCGTTATGGATATAGCCCCTCTAAACCTTTTTAAATCGCTTGGGAGTGGTTTTGTAGGTACTGGGGATGGTTCGTCATCATTTAATTTTATTAATTTTGATAGTTTTTCTAAGGGTGATATACCCGGAGCCCTAAAAGCCATTGCCGTCCTTTTCCTTCAGATCACTATTACAGCTATCGGAGTAACCCTAGGCATCCTCAAAGCGCTTCTAGGGCTTTTAATGGCCAAGTAAAAAGATCCTAGTAGGGGCCCAGAATAGATAGTAGAAGTTAGTTTCTTAAAACAAACCAAAGAATACGACTACTCATGTCGCACAACCTACATTGTGCGTCATAGTATGAACACTTTCCCCCGCGTTTCTTAGCATTTAAAAACCCCGCTGTGGCGGAGTTACGTTTTTACATTGCGGCGATATTTTTTTCAAATCTTCTTATGATTGCTTTTCGTTTAGGTTTTAAATTTACTAGTAAGTCCTCTGCCCCCTTAACTACCTCAAATTTCTTGACCCTTTTTAGCCCCTCCCCTATTCCGGGAAGAGTTTGAAAGAGTTGCCTTTCCAGTTCTTGGATTTCTTCAGTTTCGTTGTGTTCCGGAAAAATTAAAGCCACTAGGTATGGTTTACTGGCTCCACAGACGATCACTTCTCTCACGCCCGCTATGCGTCGAATCTCTTGTTCGAGGTCATTGATAGTGTCTGCAGTGATAGACTCCCCCTGCGAGAGCCTAATGTCATCTCCGATCCGTCCATTAATTAAAATTCGTGGTTGATCTTCCTTGTGATGCGTGGACCAATCGAGCTCGCCAAGATCTCCGGTTCTATAGAGAGGATGGGGCTCGTTGGTTAGGAGCACGGCCTCAGTGGCGGTTGTGTTGTGGTAATAGCCCGACATCACATTAGGACCCTGAATCTGAATCTCATTTGTTCTGAGATTGATAGTCGCATTCACATCGCCAATTTCTTTTCCGTCGATTAACACGGGTCCGCTTGTTTCGGTTTGGCCGTAGATGTCACGTATCCCCATACCAAGACTCTTGAAAAACTCTAAGTCTGCATAAGAAATTTTGTCGGCAGCGCTAATGAAGTGTTGGGTTTTATCTAGACCCATTTTTCTCTTAATTACGCTTCTGACTAGAAATCTAGGAATAAAAGAGGGCAGTTTCTGTTCAATCTGCCGACGGAGATTCCACCAAACCTTGGGGACGGCTAAGAAAGCAGTGGGCCTTACAGTCTTGAGGACAGCTAGAAAATGTTCTCTAAAGTTTTCTCGATTAAACACAAGATCATAGGCGTGTTCTGTAAAATAGACCGTACAGCCTAAATAAAGAGGCATAAATATGCTGGCGATTAGATCAGAAATATGGCCCAAAGAGAGATAAGAAAATAATCTTTCATACGAGGTGAGCCCCAGCTCTTGGCTTACAGCGCTGACGCGATCCAGTACATTCCCATGTGACAACATAACACCTTTGGGTTTTCCTGAGGTGCCGGAGGTGTATGGCATGATCAGCGTACGGTCCGAATCTTGGTTACGGCATTGCAGAGAAGGAAACTTCGGTTCAGTCTGCCATCGTCCACTATCGCGATTGAATATACTTCCTCCCCAAGTCAGGAGCTGCTCAAAGGTGATGTGGCCGACATTTCTAAGGTGCGGGTTGATCTCTTCGTTGCATAATACTACCGTTGGCTGGCAATCGGCTAAAATCGATTTAAAATCCTTTTGATCGCTGTCTCTTAAAAGAGGCACATGAATAGGTACGGGTATTCCCCCGGCGATAATCACCCCCAATAATACAAACAGGGACTCCGGTTTATTAAGAGGTATGCAAGCGATAAAACTTTCCTTGCCCCTCTTGATATAGCCAAATTGATGTAAAGCGATCGCCGCCGATTGGGCGTGGGCCAAATACTCTTCCCAAGAGTATCGCACGAGAGTCTCGTCATCTTTTCTGATGAATACTAGAGCCGGATGTTGATCATCGCTCCGCTCTACGGTTCGAACTAGGGTATCATGAATATCCATTTATCCCCCTCTTTTGCACTATAAATTTTCAAGCTTCTAATGAAAAATTACGCCACATTTTATCTTTTGTCAAAACTGTTTTTGCTGTTTAAATTTGGCTATAATGGGTGGATGTATTATTCGACGTTTGAAGATTTCAAGAACGCCTGCGGCTATACTATCGACGGTCTTTGGTATCCTCGTGTTACTTCGATAGTGGGAATGAAGGCTAAGCCGGGTTTGTATAAATTTTATGCGGAGCAGGAAAGTTTTGAGGCCGGTGAAGCAATTAAAGCGAAATCTGCGGAAGAAGGTACGTTAATCCATGAAGTAGTCGAAGCTATCCTGCAAGGAGAAAAACCCGTTGTTCCGGAAACCATTCGTCCCGCCATCGAAGCGTTTTATAAATTTTTGGAAAGTAATCGAGTGAAGCCTTTGAAGATTGAGGAGAGATTGGTTAGTAAAAATCACCGCTATTCCGGAACCTTAGACGTGTTAGCAGAGATCAATGATAAAGTAGGGGTGCTGGATATTAAAACCTCCTACTCTATCTTTCGTGATTATGGTATTCAGACCTCGGCTTATGTCGAGGCCATCCATGAAGCAGAAGTGTTCCCCTACTTAACACGATGGATTTTACGTCTTGATCAATATCAAAAGTGCGCCAACTGTTCCGCAATTTTAAGAACCAAGGGCGGTAATCTTAAAATCCGTAAAGGAGGGCTGAATTGTCAGCATCAATGGAGCGAAGTGATCGGAGAATTGGAACTTAAAGAGCTTCCGGATTATAAACATGACTTTCAGGCTTTCTTGGCCTGTAAAACTTTGTGGGAGTGGGAAAATTCGTTTTGGCTTAGCCGCGTAAGATAAATCCCGCCTAGGCGGGATTAGAATTTAAATTGAAGATGCACATCTCCTTTTCGAATAATTTTGTCTTCCTCGATTTCAGCAGCGGAAAGATGCTGTTCGTGCTCCACCAGAGCTAGGGCGGCTGCTTGAAGAATGGCGCTGCTGACTTTATTCTTCGTCACCGCCGCGATAAGTTTAAGTTCGGCCGCAAGAGTTCTTTCTTCGTCTTCAAAAACTGTCTCGACTAGTTTTCGAGCAGCTATTGTTATCGGACCCTCTAATAGTCTTGTTAATTCGGCCTGGTGATCAGTAGTTAGTTTTGGACATCCACCTTTATGCGTATTACAAATCCAGAGAGGACGATCAATAAAACGTCCATTGGGGAGGCCGTATGGACAGGTATCCCCGTCCAACCAGCAAGCGGTGGGAGAACTCATCCTTCCTCCTGATAAAGAGCTATACCAGTATATTACCTCTGGCAGTTTGAGGCAAGGATGTAGCCGGCCGCTTTGGCTTCATCTTCTCCGGCGAAAGTTATTTTATTTTTTTCAGAAATTTTACCGGCCCCCGGACACCAGAGGAAGTGGTATTTGTCTGAGTTTTTAGATCCGACTACTTGAAAGTTAACGCCTTGGGGACTGTTTGGAGTGGTGGGCTTAGATTTAGTATTGGTCGGTGGGATTGTCGCTTCTGCTACCGACCAATCTTCCGGCGCAGAGGCTTCTAGGACCGCCGACTGCGCCACTCCAAGATGATTTAAGGTGTTAATTTTACCCGCCTGAAAGGAGAGAGAAGCAATAAAAATGGTGGCGAGGGCCAAAATTAGCTCGGTCTGCCACTCTTTGACTTTCTCGAGTATTTTTGCTAACATAGGGAGGCTAGTAATTAAGCAAGTATTCTCTACATTTATGGCGCATACAAAAGCGGTCGGGACAACTAAATTAGGGCGAGATTCGCAGCCAAAGTACTTAGGCGTGAAGCTCTCCGGAGGACAAGCCGCTAAAATCGGCAATATTATTATTCGTCAACGCGGAACCAGGTTTGTTCCTGGAAAAGGCGTTCGCCTTGGAACAGACGACACAATTTATTCTATTCGCGATGGTCACGTGCAGTTTATTACCAAGCGAGTAAAGAAGTATGATGGCCGCAATCGCCTCGTTAAGATCGTAAACGTTGTCTAAAAATTTTACAAGTCCCACTAAATAAAAACTCCGGATTATCCGGAGTTTTTATTTAGTCTTCTAATTTTTTCACTTCGATCTTCAGAGTAGTTTTGATCTCATAACCCAGATCAACTTCTACGGAGTACTCCCCTACTTTCTTGATTGGTTCTTGGAGTAAGACTGTTTCCGGTTCGAGGTTGAATTGGTTTTTCTTTAGGTAGCTGGAAACCTCTGCAGCGTCTAAACCATCGTAGAGTGTTCCCTCTTCGCTGGCGGCTCGCTCGATTTTGAGGGTGAATTCTTGGAGTTTTTCGGCCAAGGATCGGGTAGTCTCTTTGTCTTTTTCTAAAGCGATCAAACGCTTCTCTTTTAAACTCTCGACGGTCCTTAGGGCCGCTTCCGTCGCTAAAACAGCCAATTTGCGCGGGAAGAGAAAGTTACGGGCATAACCATCGGCAACCTTTTTAACATCGCCGATTTGCGCCACGCCCTTTATATTTTGGAGAAAAATGACATTTGCCATGTTGGGGATAGTGTAACAAAAAGCGTCTTTTATGTCAAAGCCCGTTCGCGATTGTGTATTTGACGAAATATCGGTATTTGCTATAATACGACGCAGTACGTTGACCTTCAATAAACCCCGAAAGGAGAAAGGCTTGAAGAGCAAGGACATCACTAATAAGATTGTGGAGCATATTCGTCAGAATGGTGGTCGGACGGAATTCAAAATGACAGAACTTGCTAACAAGTGGGGATGTGCGAAGAAAAGCATATCTAGAACTCTGCTTAAATTCCTCAGTAAGAGTATTATTGTGGTGGTGGACGGGACCTTCTTTAGAGGCATCTCGCTCAATAGTGGTGTTTTTACCTTCGCAATGGCCGAGGCTTTCAGAGAGGGCGATACCTGGCGCAAAGCCTACTACACTAAGCCCATGGGCCGTCCCAAGGGAGGTAAGAATCGACCGAAGGCCGACAAGACTCCGCCGGTCGAAGCTCCTCTCGTGGTCTCTGGCGTGGAGCTGAATACGGAAGAGGAGATCGCTTCACGCGCCACCATACTGCGGGAATTGGTCGCGGTTTATGAAAAACTCCAGAAGGAGCAACAGGCCAATATCCCCTTGCGAGAGGAGATCGCTAAACTCGAAGAAGAGCTCCGAGTTCTACGGGCCGAAAACGCCCTGCTTCTGGGTTCTATCGATGAAGCCAATCGCGCTCGGCAGCGGCACAAAGAGAACGCCGAGAAGGCCGAGGCCGCGTTGCGGGCCAAGGCTTTGGAGCTTCGCAAGAGCACTGCCGGCGCCGGAATCACGCTCGTTGCTAACGAGCGAGGAGAAATAGCTAGAATAGACAGGGCTGCATAGCCCCCAACAACTTTTGGGGGCCTTTTAAATTTCTATTGAGAGAGGAGTTCGATCGCTTTATCAAGTAGTGCGACCTATTGACAATATCGATTATTTAACTTATTATAAGTAAAATCGGTTGTAATGAAAGGAGCGGCACATTGAAAATATTGAGTAATTTCGAGTCGATCTATCGATTTCCCTCTGAGCAGATTGAAATAAAAAATGGAGTTTCTATTCACCCCAGAGCCCAAATTGATCTCGTAGCGGAAGTAGTTGCGGCGGATATCAAGATTGGGCTAGTTATTGCTTTCGAAGAGGAGGACGATCTTGATGCTTATGTTAATTTAGATTTTGAGAATGACTTGCCCTGGTCGGTCTTGCCTAAAATAGCCATCCCCCTGAATATTTTTGCCGGTGCAGATTCAGACCAGGTGCTGGGGGATGTGATCTGTACTGTTCTTGGACCATTGGCTCAACTGGATATTTCTTATCATTTTGGCGAAGAGACCAGTGAAGAACGTAAGTCGGGAGGATATGTTATTTTTGCGTTGAAAATCAGTGGGTATGCCGCTGAAGTTAAGTGTTCTTGGCAAAGCGTCAAGCGCTATATCCTGCTGTCATCTCCGATTAGAGTAAGATTAGCCCACGAAGAAATAAAATAGGTTTGTGAAGGATATTGTTCTTTAAAAGCCCAACCCCGACAATGTCGGGGTTTTAAAATTCTACTGACTTAGGAGTTCGATCGCTTTATCGAGTTGTGGGTCGCGGTTATTGGTGACGTCCTCTTCGTTTCGAGTCACTTCAAAGTCGGGCTTGATGCCATTATCGCTGATGGAAGTGCCGCTGGGAGTGTACCATTTAGCAATAGTTACTTTGAGAGTGGATTTGTTGGAGCTGGAAGGAAAGTCGAGTAGTTCCTGTACGGATCCTTTTCCGAAGGAAGTTTCTCCGACGATCTTCACTTGGCGATTATCGCGCAAAGCGCCCGCCAAAATTTCCGAAGCAGAAGCGGAGCCTTTGTTGATCAAAATGACGATGGGATATTTCTTTAACTCTGAACCGTTGGTCGTCTTTAACACCGTTTCGGTTTTGTCTGCAAAGCGTTCGCTGACTACTACCTGGTCGGGACCCAAGAAGGTTCCGGCAATATTAACTGAAGAATCCAGTAATCCTCCCGGATTATTACGTAAGTCCAAAACAATGCTTTCTGCTCCGGAATCAATAATCTCTTTTACGACTTTTTTAAATTCCTGATCCACATTACGGTTAAAGACAAAGAGTTGAAGGTGAGCAATGGTTTGTTTCCCGTTTTTATCGGCAATTAATTTCCAATCGACGGTGGGGATTTTAATCTCGTCTCGCACGATACTGTACTCTTTGGGAGCTTTGAGGTCCGGACGCATCACGGCTAATTTTACCACTGTCCCCTTCTTGCCTCTAATTTTAGTAACCGCTTCATCAATATTGATACCAGCGGTGTCTTGGTCGTCGATTTTAACGATAATATCGCCAGCCTGAATCCCTACTTTTTCAGCGGGGGTATTTTTTATGGGCGCAATGACCGTGAGGATTCCTTGGCGCATACCGATTTCAATTCCTACTCCTCCAAAAGCCCCATTGATCTGCTCTTCAAACTTCTTGCTCTCTTCCGGCTTCATGAAAACCGTGTAAGGGTCTCCCAGGGAATTTACCATCCCCTCGATTGCTCCATAAACGAGCTTCTTTTTATCCTGCAGTTTATCTTGATCAACGTAGCGTTCTTCTAATTGACTTAGCACGTTCCAGAATAAACTAAAATCAATGGTGCTGGGTTTATCATTTTCCTTATTGATGATTTCAGTGGCGGGACGGTCATCGATCTTGCCGAGATGGAACTGTTCGTAGCGGATACCCGCGTAAAATCCTCCGCCAGCTAGGGCGATAATAAGAACAACAAAAATAATTTTCTTAGAAAGTTTATCGAACATGTTTAAAAATTTCTGGTCCAGAATGGTAGTTTAGTCCGTGCTTAGAGAAATATTTGAATGCACTTTGGAGGTGCCAGCGCGCTTCTCTTCTTAAAAAAAAGTCCAATGGCCCCAATCCCGCCTTCGATCTCCTCTGCAGATAATGATACATGGTGGCCTTTGGAAGATAGGCTACTTTATAACCATTTTCCCAGAATCTCTTGGCCCAGTCAACATCTTCAAAATAGAGAAAGAAACGCTCGTCCAGTAGCCCAACTTTGTTAATCGCCTCTCTGGTTGTCAGCAACGCTGAGCCCATCAGCCAATCTGGCCAAGCGATTTCCTCTGATGTAACATCCTTCATGTGAAACCGGTCTAACCCTTTTTGTCCAAACGGTAATTTACCCAAAAAACTGCGGCGATAAAGAATGGTGCTAGGACGATAAAATCTAAAACGAGAATTTTGCACACTGCCATCAAAATTTAGGAGACGCGGACCAACCAGCCCCACTTCCGGATTAGTTTTTATAAATTCCAGCATCGTTTCTACCGTTCCGGAAGTGACAATGATATCGGGATTAAGAATCAATATATACGACCCTTGGGCTTTACGTAAGCCACGATTTACTCCTTTAGCATAACCCACATTATTCTGTTCTAGAAGATATTGCATCTTAGGAAAATCTTCCCTGATCATTTCTGCCGTCTCGGCTTCCGCCTCGGAATCCACTACTAAAACCTCGCTCTCGATGTTCGGTAGAACGTGCTGTTCCAAAGATTGCAAACAGAGCTTGAGTAGCTCGCGGTTCTTGTAGTTAACGATAATAATCGAAAGTGTCATGTTAGCTCGTTAAAATATTTTGAAAGAAAATGCGGAATGGACCCCAATCATTATCTTTGGGTAAAAGAATGTAAATGCCATTCTGAATAGTCTGCATTAATAAGTTGTCTGTGGAGAGCGTCTTGGTAGTTAGCGGGGCAGCATTCATGGCCGAAGCTAAATCGAGCATCTTCTTGGTATCAAGAATATCCAAATCGGTGGTGATATTCTTCTTGAGCTGACTAACTAAAGAAGCGATTTGGATAGGATTTTTAAATAACCCCAACGCAAGTACTTTGGTTTTAATGGCCAAAAGAACTTCCTGTTGGCGACGAGCTCGATCAAAGTCGTTACTGCTGTAACGGGAGCGGACATAATACAAAGCCTTCTCTCCGTCCAGATGATTTTGCCCGGCCGGTAATGAAAATTCATAACCCCATTGGGTTTTTTCTTCAAAAGGTTTGGCTAGGGTCACATCCACTCCACCAAGCGTATCAATTATTCCCTTGAAAGATTGGAAATCAAAAATAATAATATTGTCGACATTTACTCCGGTCAATCGCGAGAAAACTTTCTTAGTGAAATCCAAAGAACTTTTTTGGGCTAATCCCCGCTCGTAGATTTCATTTATTTTACCCTTACTCATCGTCGGCATTTCAGTATAAATATCTCGCGGCAAAGAAACCACCGCTACTTTTTTGGTCTTTTTATCAAAGCTTAAAAGCATCATCGTGTCAGTTAGTAATCCCCCGTCCGGATCATCCGCGCCCCGAATACCCATGATTAAAATATCCACCCGATCCCCTTCTTTTTTAGGTAATGGAAATTGAGCGTTCAAGTCATCTTCGGGATTATTTTTGTCTACTTCGGCTACGGTGCTGGAGAAAATATTGCCAATTTTTTGCCACCAGGTTGGATTCTCAATGCCAACGTAATTGCTCACTCCCCCCAAAGCAAAGAAACCATAGCCCACCACTGTTAAAGCGCACAAAAACAAAAAAACCTTCCACCGGCGAGGGCTGTTACTGCTTGAATAGATCCCGGGATCGTTAAAATTTGTTTGTTCCATGTGCCATGAACCATTTCCGCATCGCTTCCGGGCTTACCCGAACTCGTTCAAAAACGGCCTTTCTCTTGCGTAAAGTCTTGGGAATAAGTGTAATAAATTTCAGCATCTCAAGCAAGACAGCTGGCTCGACAAGTACAATATATACAAATTCCATGAATTCCCGATGGAGTATAAAGGGCAGATCATGAAAAACGTTATGCCAGTAGTCGTTTTTGAGCCTAGCGATGCGCTTGTTGCGCCAATCCCAGCGGCGCTTCTTGATCGGGATCTGGCGGCGGATTTTAATGCGTGATAAATAGTCTATCCACCCCTTACTCATGCCCTTGGTAGTGGAGCGATCGTGATAGGCAATGACTTGCGGACTGTACACCTGCTTCCATCCGTATAAGTGCATCCTCCAAGCCAAATCCAAATCGTCTCCGTACCAAAACATATCCTTATCAATTATTTTACCTTGAACTCGACAATCCTCCAAAGCGGAGCGTCGAAAAAACGGTGCGGCACCCTCTACTCCAAAAATTTCTTCTTCTTTTTCGTATTGACCCTGGTCTTCCTCTCCGTGGCCGACGTTGATCAGTCTTCGGTTGCGCAATAAGCGAAATCCCGCGGTGTCGATAAGATTTGTATGTAGTATATCGTATTCGGTATTTAGTATGGGATTAAGAGTGTATTGGTATGTCTTGCTCTGGACAGCTCCGATCTTTTCATCATTTTGCATAACCTTTACGGCTTCAGTGACAAATTCAGGATGCAGTAAAACATCCACCGAAAGAGCGAGAATGTATTCTCCTTGGGAATACTCCAGAGCTTTTTCTTGTCCCGGCCAGGTGCCCAGGTTGGATTTTGTATTTAGTATTTTGTATTTAGTATTTAAAGAAGCAAACTCATGAATTATTTCCGCGGTCTGGTCGGTTGAGGCGTTATTTAATATATTTACCTCAATGTTTGGATAGGTCTGTTTTTTGACCGCGTTTAAACAATGGCGCAAGTACTTTTCGCCATTAAAAACCACCAAATTGATTGTGACCAGTGGACTTGACATCTTTTTATTTTCATATACAATAGCAGAAAGTTGTTCTTTTCACAAGGAGAGGCATGGCTTCCAAGGTGCTTACTGGTACAGAGTTCGCCGTAGCACTATCGAATATTTTGCTCCGAGATGATGATAATAAGTCTGAGCGTCCTTTTGATTTAGCAGAGATTATAACTAGACTAGGTGATGATGGCATTCACAACGTTAGTGGATCGGAGTTAGCCGCGGTTCTCAATGGCCTCATTTCAAGGGGTGAGTTATGTGTTGATCTTGTGAGGTTTAACTCTACTAATAATATAGTTTTTCCCATTTTTCGCTTTGGGGGGCCAAAGAAAAAAAGATCAGAAGCCTACGACATCATAGACGCACAACTCAGCCGTTAGCTGAGTTTTTTTTATTCAATCCCAGAATAATCGCCGCGTTGACGGCGAAGATGAGGAAGGCACGCTCGTCGAATAAAATGGCGTCGGTGAGATTGTAGAATAAAACCCAAGTGGCGTAGATTAGAAAACCGATCGCAAAAATTTTAATAAAGATGTCTTGATGATTTGAAGCGACGGCTAATCCCCTTTTGAAAATAATCCAGAGCATACCCAAGACAGCGATTAAGCCCAAGATGCCAATTTCGGCGGCGATGTGCAGATAAAGATTGTGCGCGGAAGAACCGGCTTTGGCGTATTCCGTCTCTTGAGACAAAACTACCGGATAGTTTCCTATCCCCACCCCCAGTAAGGGGTTTTTCTTTATCGACTCCAAAGTTTTTTTCCAAATGACGATGCGACTACTATTGGAAGTTTCATCCAAGTCTAAAATTGAGCGCAAGCGTTTGGCAAAAAGCGCGCTGTCTTCTTTGGGAATTTGAAACTGGCTGGAGGTGAAAACAGGATAAGCCACGGTGAAGAGGACGGGAAAAATTACCAAAAGCACTAAGCAGTATTTTAAGATATTTTTAGCCTCGACTGATTTTAAGTATCGCCAAGCTAAGGGCGCGGCGATGAGTGGACTTAAAACCGCCAGCCAAATTCCTCTCGTCCCACTTAAAATGGCTAAGAGATAAAAAAGTGGCAAAAGCGTAATTAACATGGAGGCGCGAATATGCGTCGCTTTTTTAAAACTCTTGGGTTCTTTGGAAAAAATGCGATGCAGAGAGAAGGCCAATAGAGCCGGAATGGTTAGCAGTAGATAAACGGGAAAAGAATGGGAGTCCGGAAAAGTGGAAAAGACTCGTAAAGACAATTGTGGACCGTAATAAGCAAACCAAGTGTTGGAGTGGATCACGGTATCAGCCCACTCGGAACCGTAGAAGGCTAACTGAATCTGTTCTCCCCAGACCGCCATAAAATCGTAAATCGTCACCAGATACGAACTAAAAATTTGGGCGAGGGCTACTCCGGCTACCAAAATGACCGAGATCAAAATATTTTTTAAGAGTTCTTTGGTATACCCTTCCTTACTCTTCACTAGCTCATAAATAACCGGAGCGATCAGGCTTAAGTTTAGAATATAAATAACGCGCTTCATTGCTCCAAAAAGATCGGAGGCGACCGCTAAGGACAAAATACTAAAAGCAATGAAAATTATGTAGAAGAAAGAGAAGGGATATTTTTTCAGAGAAAACGCTCCCCTTAAATCAATTTTTTTCCAAATCTCCTTCTTCCAAAACCACCTCAGGAAAATTAAGCCGGAGGCGATACGCCAGAGATTAAAAGAGTCGAAGTATTCGGTAAAAGGGATAGCTACAAAAAACGGCACAGACCGTACAAAAAAAGTGGTAGCGGTTTCTAGATCAGTCCACAGTACAAAAGTGGCGACCAAGGCCGCCAACGGCAAAATCCAAAAACGATCAATCGTTCCAAAGCTCACCAAAAAAACGACCACGATTTGGATTAAAAAAATTAAATTGATCGGTTGGGAGAGGGTTTTTAATTTCTGCATATGGTGCGCAATTCGTTTAGCCATTCGTCGGCAATCTTACTCCAGTTAAATTTAGCAATAACTTCTTCTCGATGGGCAAGGATTTCTTTCTGCTTCTCGATATTCTGTAAAGCATTGGCCATGGCCTTAGCAATAATTTGCGGATCAGTTTCGCTGGCGGAGAAAAAGGCGTTCTCGCCGTAAATTTCGCGATTTAAGTCGTTGTCTTTAACTAGCGCGGGAGTTCCGGCGGCCAAACCCTCCAAAGGCGGCAAACCCATGGCTTCGGAAGAAGATAAATAGATCACCAACTTGGCCTGCTGATACAATTTTAATAGATCCGCATCGCTTTGAATATAGCTGTGATGATAAATTCTTTGGCGCCCAAGCTGTTGGTTGGTTTTTTCAATGAGGTCGGCTAAAATGGGCGGCCGATATTTATCCTGACCCACTAAAATTAATTCCAATTCGGGAAAATCATTGGCGATTAGGGCAAAGGCTTCGATAGTTTCTTTGGATCTTCTTCTTAAAAAAGCCTGGCCGACATACAAAATATAATTCTTTTTTACTTGATCAGAAGAGGGCTGGAAGTGTGTATGGTCAATGCCGAGGCGACTGATAGCTATGCGCTCGGGTTTTATGTGGAAGATTTTCACAAGCTCCTGTTTGGCGGATTCGGTGTAGGTCGTAATAAGTGTCGCATGTTTGGCCGCCCAGTTGG
>JAUSIQ010000001.1 GCA_030647955.1 bacterium
AATGATCAGGTATTGTACAAAGCCGAAGAGCGGGTTGGCCAGAGAGTAATCTCGGAAGAGACTGCTCGCAAGGTTACGATTTTGCTTCGGGCTGTGACCAAGGTCGGTACGGCTAAGATTTCAATGCGTAATATTGAACAGCAAGTGGCGATTAAAACCGGCACCTCCAATGGACCGAATGATTTATTGATGGTCGGATTTACTCCGGAATATAGTATTGGTATTCGCTTTGGCTACGATCAGCCAATGGCGATTGACCTTCCGGTGTACATGAAAAAAGTGACCGGTGTTGGGAAACTGCAGGTTTCGGGAGGATGGACAGTTGGTCCGTCGATGAGGCGGATTATTGATCGGATTTATGAGAAGCGACCAAAGGCGGAATTCTTGCCTGAAGTCGAGATGGGACTGGAAGATCTATTAGCCAATTACACAGGTAGAAAGTAATCCCGCTCTTGCGCGCAAGAGCGGGATTTTAAATTTTTTACTTTGTTCGGGATTGAAAAACGCGTCTAGTTTGCTAGATTAAAAAGATGAAAGTAAAATTCGTAGATGGTTTTAAATTAAGAAACACCATCGATCCGAACTTTGGCGGGCACTTTACCAGTGAGTATGCTCCCTACATCCCCCCGGACGAGGTTTGGATCGAAGATTATCTTCGTCCCGAAGAAGAGTTTTTTTTGAAATTGTTTAAAACGGAGCAAGAACTCTACGCCCAAAAGAAAACCTTTGCGGAAATACGGGCACATTTACAACTAGAAGCGCGCAAAAAAGGCACTCCCCCGGATTTTTATAAACACATAATCGAACAAGCTGGTTTAGTGATCGCTTATGTCGACGGAAAAATTGTGCGGGAATATCTGGACCCATACTTCATCTCCGGTGGACACGACCTGGTTTACAACTATATTCCTAAAAACGAAGTGTGGATCGATAATCTGAACTATACCGCCGACCAGCCGTTTGTCTTAGTTCATGAACTTTTTGAAAGGGATCTTATGTCCAAAGGACGAGATTATCATAGCGCCCACGACTTCGCCATTGCCGAAGAAAAGCATCATCGGCGTCTGGCTGGGGTGGCCGAGTTCATTACTGGATAATAAAACTGCCAAGAGGCAGTTTTTGTTTCTAGTCTTCTATGTCTCCTGCTTTAACCATTTCAACTATGGCGGTTAGAACAGTTTTCATCTCCCCATTGTGCGCATAGGTAACCGCAGAACTTTGTACCCAGGTAATTTTTTTAATTTTTGATCCAGGAATACGCTTTAATTTTTCGATCTCTTCTACGATTTGACTACGGTCATCAATGTCCTTACTTATTATGTGTATGCTCACGGGTTTCTCCTTGTCGTTTTGGGCTTAGCTATAAATAACCTAACATAGAACCATATGCTTGTCAATTAAAGTAGTTGCCTATTTTGCTTGGAAATGTTATATTCTCAAGATTAAAGAAATGAAAAAAGATACACAGACAAAAGAAAATTTGAGTTTTAGACCGCCGATCGTGGTCATTTTAGGGCACGTGGATCATGGCAAAACCAAGATTTTGGATTACATTCGACAGAGTAAAGTGGCCGAGGGTGAGGCGGGTGGAATTACCCAACACATCGGTGCTTATCAAGTAATGCAGCAGGATAAGAGTATTACTTTTTTGGATACCCCCGGTCATGAAGCTTTTTCAGCTATTCGCTCGCGCGGAGCCAAGGTGGCAGATATCGCTATTTTAGTGGTTGCGGCAGATGAGAGTGTTAAGCCGCAAACGAAGGAAGCGATTCGCATTATCGAAGAGGCCCAAGTCCCCTACATCGTTGCCATTAACAAAGTCGACAAAGAAGGTGCGAATATTCAACGAGTCAAACAAGATTTGGCGGAAAACAATGTCTTAATTGAAGAGTGGGGCGGAAAAGTACCCAGTGCGGAAGTATCGGCGAAGACCGGCCAAGGTATTGATAATCTTTTAGAAACCATTCTTCTGGTGGCAGAAATGGAAGAGCTTAAGCCCGAGGGTGCCAAAGGCAAAGGCGTGGTGATTGAGTCGCATCTTGATGGGCGCCGCGGACAAATTGCCACTTTATTGGTGCACGAAGGGCATATTAAAGTCGGCGACTGGCTGGTAGTGGGTCCGGAGGCGATTAAAATCAAGTCTCTAGAGAATTTCTTGGGTAAAGGCGTGACAGAAGCCGGTCCATCGGATCCGGTGGTAGTTTCAGGGTGGTCAGTCTCCCCTTCTCTGGGAGAGACTTTTAATCTGGTAGATTCTCGCGAGGAAGCTACTAAACTGGCTCAATCACATGCTCAACTCGGCAAGTCCGCTCTGTTTATGTACGAATCCGGTCCGGAGAAAAGTAAAGCGAAAGTTTTGAATCTAGTTATCAAAGCCGATGTCTCCAGCTCTCTGGAAGCGATTGATCAGGTTTTGCGCACCATTCATTCCGAAGAAGTTACCTATCGAGTGATTGATTTTGGGATGGGTAATATTTCCGATGGCGATATTAAAAAGGCTGTTTCCTCCAAAGCAATCGTGATTGGTTTTCATGTAGCCTTTTCGGATCAACTAAAGCTGGTCGCGGAAAGAGAAAAAGTGGAGGTGCTTACCTTCGATATCATTTACGAACTTTTAGAGGAGATCAAAAAGAGAATGTCCACCCTGCTCGATCCGGAGGTTAATCGTATTCCGTTGGGGAGACTAAAGGTCTTGGCACTGTTTAAAAAAGATGTAAAATCTCAGATCGTGGGTGGTAAAGTGGTTTCGGGTAAAATCAAAAGAGGTGCCTTGGTGGATGTAATGCGCAGTAATGCGGTGGTAGTCACGGGTAGATTAGGTCAGCTTCAAGCACAAAAAGCCGATACCGACGAAGTAGCGGAGGGATCAGAAGCGGGGCTACGCGTAGACTTCTTTAATAAGGCGATGACGCCAAACCTCTATATTCGCGAGGGAGATATCTTGGATATTTACGAGGAGGAGCGTATCCAGCGATCGATCTAATGGGTACTTATCGTCAAGAAAAAATAAGCGAATTGCTTCGCGAGGAAATTGGCAAGATTCTTTTGCGAGAATTGGATTTTGATGCGGATGCCATTGTGACCGTGACCAGGGCAATTGTTTCCGAGGACCGGAATCATGCTAAAATCTATGTGTCCGTCCTCCCCTCTCAATTTGCGGAGGAAGCCATGGAAGCGATTAAAAAGCAGGTCTATTTTCTTCAGCAGGCTTTGAATAAAAAGATGCGTATTCGGCCGGTGCCCAGAATTGCTTTCGTGTTAGATCGTACCGAAGAAGAGGCGGCCAGGATTGAAAAAATCATCGATGAGACGAAAGAAGAGTAGCGGCCAGGTAGCCAAGTGGTAAGGCATGGATCTGCAAAATCCATATACAGGGGTTCAATTCCCCTCCTGGCCTCAAAATTAAATATGTTAAATGCCAGCATAATTTTTTGAGCGAGGCCCAGGTGGTGGAATCGGCATACACGAAGGACTTAAAATCCTTTGCCAGCAATGGCTTGCGAGTTCGAGTCTCGCTCTGGGCACCAATAAAAAAACAGGGAGATCCCTGTTTTTGGTTTTATCGGCTTTTTTTGTCGAGCAACCCTAGGATTTTCTTGGTCTCCACGGAGTCATTCAAAGGGAATGTGCCGCTACAGACACCAACGCCTAAAAGAGTGTGTTCCGGACCGGGCCGGTGCTTTAAGGTGATAACGTCGGCAAAAATTAGCCACTGCTTCCCTCTCGATTCTGTGGCCCATTTATTTAATCCTTCCGAAGCGAAAACATTCGTCCTAATTTTTACAAAAACATTTGTTAGCTTCTTCTTTTTGCCTTTGAAAACCCTCGTTATCTTAAATACGGCTTCGATGGCTTCTTCGACTACGATAATGTTGCCGGTGATAATATCCCGATTTTCCTTGAGCCTGCGCACCGAGTTTTGGAATTCTCCAATAAAAACCGTATCGGCATGACGCCAGTCTGTTTTGATTTGGCGCTCCAGGGTTTTTTCACCAGCACAAACACCAAAACCTGAAACGGAAAGACTTGGGGTGACGATTACTAGGCATAGAAGAAGACATTGTCTCATTCACAACCTCCCGTGAGCTTTTTAAGTAACTTGTATGAAAGTAACAAATATTGAGCCTTTGACAAACTTCCGATTCCCCATCTATTTTTAATAGAGAGGAATTTAATTTAAATACTTAATGGATAAATATCAAAAATACGGGTTATTTACTTTAGCGCTTTCACTGTTTTTAATGACTATATTCTCGCGCGGCAGTGAGCGGATTTTGTATGTTAGCGGAATTCTTTATAGCTTAGTTTTTCTTTTTCACACGCCACTGGAAAAAATTTTTTCTGGGATAAAGCGGCCGCTTCGCGCTTATGGAATCGCTGTAGTTGCAAATGGTCTAATCGTTGAGACACTGGCTTATTTTACCAACTTGGACAGAATTCGCGCCGGAGAAAAAGCATATCTTTTTGCCACTTCGAGAGTGGCCGCTGATATTTTTATGAGCCTGCCTTATTATATTGTCCTGGCGCTCATTTACACTTGGGCTGTAAAAAAGTACAAATTTACTACTTTCAGTCTCGGGTTTATCATCTGGCTTTTCTGGGCGATAACCGTGGATGAATGGGTGCATTTACTACAATTGTTTGCTGGGGGGCTGCCGGGAGTTGTAGGATTTGTTCTAGCTGGATTTATAATGCTCTTTACTCTGCATGCGCCGATTGTAATTTTTGAAAAACGAATCGCGGAAGCCTACCCTTCTCGTCTCGACACTAAGCTCAAATATGTCTACGTGTTTTTACTTCAGAACCTCTCGATGATCCCTCCTTTTGTCATAGGATTTATTGCATATAACATCCTTCATCTGTAGCTTTATTTCCCGGGACTCTTTAAAAAGCCCTCAAATGCGAGGGCTTTTTGCTTGACTTTAGTGCACAAAATATGTTATAATTAGAGTATCAGTTCCTTCCAGTCAATCCGTAAACACATACATAGGGGTCCAGAAAAATGTACCACCACGGACAGCGAATCGAAGGCTGGGATCCGAAGCAGGGTTACGACGCCAACAATGGGAGCGGCTTCACGTTGGCGGAGAATCGGCGGTTAACGCCTGGCGAGTGCTTTCGGCAGAACCAGCTCCGACGGGCGCTCGAAGGCGAGCTTGGCCTGAAACCAGAGCTCGACCGCAAAAACACCGCCGGTGGCCGGACGGGCTCGTGGTTCGGACGTCCCGAGGCGCGGGAGGAGGCGGAGGTCCATGACCCCCTGCGGCGCTATGTGCCGCGCGAGGAGATCGCGGGTGGGCGCACCCCCGAAGAGGTTCTCGATGCCCTCGCCGAGGCGGAGCGGGAGTTTGCGGCGGATCGGGATCCGGAGTACATCCCGGACGTCCCCGCTCGTGACCGGGTCTACGCCGCCAAGTAGCGGTAGACTCGAAGGTGGCAGCTAGGAAGGCTGCCAAGGAAAAACGAGGCCGGAACCCAAGGATGGGTTACCGGCCTTTTTAATTTACCTTAAACTATTGACATTGGAGCTCAGCGGAGTTATATGTTATGGCAAAGCTAGTTAAAGGAGAAAGAGATGAGGACAAGGTTCAAGAGTATTTCCTTGGCAACTGGAGAAATGGACGATGTTCATTTTGATAGTATTATTGCAGAAATAAACACAAGGGCAAAGCAAGAGCCAGCGGCTCCACTAAACGGGAACTACATATCGTTCACCGGTGGGATGAAAGTACCCTACGATTATGTAGGCACGGAACATTTGGATGTTGCAAGATACAAAGAAGATCATAGCGAATAGGCGGTCACCTTTATCACCCGGCATGAGCCGGGCTTTTCTTTTTATGATACTTCTTGTGTACTTCTTTAAGTTGGCTGTCAGTGACGTGAGTGTAGATCTGGGTGGTAGTAACCGAAGAGTGGCCCAGGAGTGATTGTACCGAACGAATATCCGCTCCATTTCTTAAAAGGTCTGTAGCCATCGAATGTCTAAGAGTATGTGGCGTTACCTTTTTCCCTACGATTCCAGCGCGAATTGTGTGCTTACGAATGATTCTTTGAATACTGCGCGGAGTAAGACGCAAATTTTCATATTTTTCAAAAGCCTCATTCTTGGGAATGCGGATAAACAAGGAAGCGTCCACGTCGGACCTTTTTTTGATATAAGTTTTAATGGCTTCGCGGGCATCCGCAGACAAAAATACCAAGCGAATCTTGGAACCCTTTCCCGAAACAGAGAGCTCTCCCCTATCCAAATCAATACGCTCTTTATCTAAAGAGCAAAGTTCGGAAACGCGCAGGCCGGTACTGAAGAGCGTTTCTAAAATGGCCTTGTCACGCAGATCAACGAGGCCTTGGCTCTGCGGCGATTTTAAAATTCTTTCCAGTTCATTGTTTTCTAGAAAATCAATGTGGCGGTCCTCTTGTTTGCCTAGTTCAATTCTTTCGGGAGAGATGGCTTTGATTTCTCGTTTGGACAGATATTTTAAAAAGGCGCGCAAAGCGATGACGTGGTAATTTTGGGTCACTCTTTTCATTACTTTCCCGCGGTGGTCGGTAAGTCGATTCAAATGCAGGCGAAACTTTCTAATGAGCTCTTCGGTTAATTGTTGAGGGCTGGAAACTTGGGCAAAACCTAAAAAGCGAGTGAGATAGTGATTGTAGTTTTCAATCGTCTTTGGTGAACGATTTTTCTCGATTTCCAGGTATTCCAGGAAATCCATTTTGAGTTGCTTGAGGTCAGCCATAGGCTAATTATACCCCAATTAGTAAGTCGCACAATTTAAGAGCTTGGTGAATATCGCTTTCTCTGGACGCTCGTCCCGCTCCAGCGGCGGGACTTCGCTCGGTTCGGTCTATGGATTCAGAAAGATCAGAATCTTTCCGACCAGCTCATCCCCCTTTGTATCTTATTCGAAGACGAATGGGCTACAAAGGGGGATTCGCGAGCAATCCACAGACCTCATACGCCTGCGAAAGCGATATTCACCCAGCTCCAATTTAGGGGTTATTGCTTTTGTAACCAAACCGTGTTATCCTTACTAAATCATAAGATTTTAATAGTCATCATGTTAGATACTAAAAATAAGTCTAAAATTATCAAGCATTATTCGATCCACGAGAAAGACACCGGCTCCGCCGACGTTCAAGTGGCCTTATTTAGTGAGGAAATCGAGCGTTTGACGAAGCATCTCAAGAAGCACGTGAAGGACAACAGCTCCCGCACAGGCTTACTCAAGATGGTCGCCAAAAGACGCCGCCTTTTGGAATATCTCAAGCAGAACTCGCCCAAAAGATACGCGAAAGTGATCAAGGACTTAGGTTTGAAGAAGTAGCTCGGTCAACGTTTTGAATAACAAAACAGCTAAAAAAATTAAGCCAGTAGAGCTAGGCTCCCAGCATCAACGCGTGGGGGTGTTTGTTGATGCTCAAAACATGTATCACTCAGCTAAGAATCTCTATCATGCCCGAGCGAACTTTAAGCGAATTTTAGAAACCGCCGTCAATGGCCGCCAGCTCATTCGCGCCTTTGTGTACGTTATTAAGACCGAAACCGGAGAAGAAAAAGCCTTCTTGGAAGCTTTAGAAAAGAGTGGCTTCGAGATTAAGGTCAAAGATCTGCAGATTTTCCCTGGAGGAATGAAAAAAGCGGACTGGGATGTAGGCATGGCCGTCGATGCGGTAATCCTAGCCGACAAAATTGATGTGGCCGTACTTGTTACCGGTGATGGCGATTTCATTCCGCTCGTATCTTACTTGAAAGAAAACAAGGGGTGTCTCGTTGAAGTGATCGCGTTCGGATCGACCGCGTCAGGAAAGCTTGTCGAGTGCGCGGATGATTACACAGATTTAGGAAAAGATAC
>JAUSIQ010000010.1 GCA_030647955.1 bacterium
TCACCAAGGCTATGACGGGTAGGGGGTGTGAGAGCACGGCCCCCAACGACGAGACTGAGACACGGCTCGTACACCTACGGGTGGCAGCAGTCGAGAATATTCGACAATGGGCGAAAGCCTGATCGAGCGACGCCGCGTGCGGGAAGAAGGCCTTCGGGTTGTAAACCGCTTTTGCCAGGGAAAAAATTTGATTGTACCTGGCGAATAAGGAGCTCCTAACTTCGTGCCAGCAGGAGCGGTAATACGAAGGCTCCAAGCGTTATCCGGAATTACTGGGCGTAAAGAGCGAGTAGCCGGTTTAGCTAGTCCGATGTTAAATCCTAGGGCTTAACTCTAGGGCCGCATTGGAAACGGCTAGACTAGAGTGGGTGAGAGGTAAGCGGAACCTGCGGTGTAGGGGTGAAATCCGTTGATATCGCAGGGAACACCAAAAGCGAAAGCAGCTTACTGGCACTCTACTGACGGTCAATTGCGAAAGCGTGGGGATCAAAAAGGATTAGATACCCTTGTAGTCCACGCCCTAAACGATGCAGGCTAGCTATCGAGAGCATCGACCCTCTCGGTGGCGAAGCTAACGCGTTAAGCCTGCCGCCTGGGAGGTACGATCGCAAGATTATAACTCAATGGAATAGACGGGGATCCGCACAAGCGGTGGACCATGTGGTTCAATTCGATAGTAAGCGAAGAACCTCACCAGGGTTAGAAATCCAGCTGCAAGCTGCCAGAAACGGTGGCCGCCTTCGAGGGTGCTGGACAGGTGCTGCTCGGTTGTCGTCAGCTCGTTCCGTGGGGAGTTCTCTTAAGTGAGGAAACGAGCGCAACCCCTACTGTGTGTTATACGTGTCACGCGGGACTGCCCAGCATTTTGGTCATCAAAAGTTTGGTGGACAGAATGCTGGGAGGAAGGCGGGGATGACGTCAAATCAGCGTGGCCCTCTGATACCCTGGGCTACACACGTGGTACAATGGATGGTACAATGGGTCGCTAAACCGCGAGGTGGAGCCAATCCCATCAAAGCTGTCCTCAGTTCGGATAGAAGGCTGAAACTTGCCTTCTTGAAGTTGGAATCGCTAGTAATCGCAGATCAGAACGCTGCGGTGAATACGTTCTCGGATCTTGTACTCACTGCCCGTCAAGTCAGGGGAGCCGGGGATACCCGAAGGCCCGCAATTTTAGTGGGATTACGGTAGATTCGGTGACCAGGGCTAAGTCGTAACAAGGCAAGGGTAGCGGAAGCTGCTCTTGGATCACCTCCTTTCTATTTTTTATATTTGTCTTCGGACAATTTAACTAAAATAGAAGGTGTCGATATGGGTCAATACTTTATACCTATACCTGGTCCGAAGGTTAAATCGGAGGTTGATAGCGCTGCAACTAGAAAGATGCGCTCGTCTGGTTGACTGTAATAGGTAATGACACAAACATAAAACCGCTTTCGGGCGGTTTTATGTTTGAACTAGATTACTTAATCTGATAAGTGAGGGTGATGTCGACGGTGACTTCGTTTTCACCGGCTGGGAAGGTCGGTCCACCTCCGCCACGGCCTTCCGCGGACATGGCTTTGTCGTAAAAGACGGGACCGGGATAGCCATAAGTACTTTCAGAAAAATTAACTATTTTGCCTAAACGAATACCAATTTGGCTTTCTAATTTACTGGCTTTCTCTTTAGCATCCGCGATCGCTTTAGCGCGCGCTTCTTCTTTTAACTTTTCGGGTTCATCGATGGTAAATTGCAATTGGTTAACATTGTTGGCTCCGGCGGTTACTAAGCCGTCCACAATATCGCTAGCCTTGTCCAAGTCTCTGATTTTAACTTGATAGCCTTGGGTGACCTGGTAGCCGGTAATTTTGGCTTGGCCGCCGTATTGAGGATAAACATACTGCGGATAAATATTGTAAGTTGTGGTTTTAATATCCTTATCCTCTACCCCTTCTTTTTTTAGAAAATCAGATACTGCCTTAGACTTGGGAGAGTTCTTGTCTTGAGCGTCTTTGGAGGTGGCGCCTTCAGTAACAATCGAGAAATCAACGATGGCTACATCGGGCTTAGCCAGCACCTTTCCGGATCCTTGAAGGACAATGGTGTTGGTGGTAGCGGCCGTGTTTAATTTTTCATTGGTGCTGACAATGAAAAACACCGATAAGACGACCAAAAAAACCGCGCCTAACCAACCGAGAAATTTGTACGTATTATTCATAGTAATTATTATAACGTATAATAATTAAGACGTGAAACTATTCATAATCTTACACAATATCAGGAGTGCCTATAACGTTGGCTCTATTTTTCGCACGGCCGATGCGGCTGGTGTAGAGAAGATCTACTTGGGTGGATACACTCCCGACCCTAGCCAAGAGGAGGCTAAAATAGCCAAAACCGCCTTGGGGGCGGAAAAAACTGTGCCTTGGGAGAGGTGTCAGCAGACTTGGCGACTATTGGATAAGTTAAAAAACCCCTCCTTCGCTAAAGCTTCGACGGGCGAGGGAAGGGTTCAAATTGTGGCTTTAGAACAAAGCCCGCAAGCGATAGATTACCGGGAATTTAAGCCGACTTTTCCGATGGCTTTGGTGTTGGGTAACGAAGTGGGTGGATTGAGTAAAGAGATTTTAAAATACGCAGACAAAATAATAGCCATACCGATGTATGGCCAAAAAGAAAGCTTAAATGTGTCTGTAGCGTTTGGAATCGCGGCATTTAAAATTAGAGAAGTTGCGAGCTAAACTGTTCGTATTTGAATGGGCTCAACTTTGAAATTCCAATAAGTTATCCGACTCTGGAAGGATTCTCCGTCTGGTATCCAGCCTTGGCTGTGACATTTTTCGCACAAATACCAGTAGGTCCAGCCGGTCACGATGCGGCGGGTCATGGCGCAGGCGGTACTGGGAATTTCGCCCATCTTTACTTTTTCTTGGCTTTTGCAGAGATCACACACGGCGTTTACTTGATAGTTTTGGATATCTTCCCATTTTTGCCGCACGATTCCCAGGGGTGGACCGACAGACATGGTATTCTCCTTTAAAGAACTATTTTATGAAATTACCACATCTTTCTTTTATTGAGAAGAGGCGAATCCCCAAGATTGCAAAAGATTTTTGAGGCGAGTGTAGCCTTCTTTGGGTGTGCCGTCGCGATGGAGTAGTCCCGCGTAAGGCCAGAAGTCATCGGAAAGATCAAGCCAAGTGATGGCTTTGATATAAGGCTTCGCATAGGCCATGGTATAGAATTGCTCGATCCAATCGGCTTGAATTTTTTCGCTCCAAGGTCCGTGCCATTGTCCCAAGGCAGCATTGGCGGAGGCATTTTGAAAATATTGGCTCTGTTTGTCGACACCGGGAGCGGAAGAAACTCCCACTTCGCTAATGTGAATAGGTTTGCCAAGCGCGGCGTAGCGATCCAGTAGGCGAGAATATTCCATAAGATCTAAGGAGTCATAATAAATTTGAATACCCGTAATATCATAATCGATACCAGCTTTTTGCACCTCTTTCATGTATTGGAAAGCGGTCTGTAATTTATTTTCTTTAACGAATTTGGAAAACATCGGCACTCCGACCAAGTTTCCGGTGGGGTTATTAATATTTACCACTCGAACCGCTTGGGGATCGGCTTCTTTGGTGGTGTTATTGGCTAAGCGCGTTAGCTCCACCATATCTTTTTGGGTTCCCCAGTTAGGGTTGCTAGCCTCATTAATCGTGTCCCAAACTTTGATCTGTCCTTTAAATTTACCCACCTCTCTTAAAATGCGAGTGCGCATCGCTTCGAATATTTCTTCCCCGCCTCCTTTTAACCAGGAAGGAATATTAGGAGCAACCATGTAAACCAAGGGGTGGCCCTTGGCGGGAATATTTTTCTCTTTCAGCCAAGCTAATTGTGCTTCGGTTTGTTGCGGTTGGGGTTGGCCTTCTTCTTGTTCATACCCTCTAAGGTAGAATGTTTTTAAAGTGGCGAAGTTAAACAAAGAAGAAAAAGCGGATTTTTCTTTCTCTCCCCATTTTTCAAATTCCGGAGAGAGGAATCCTCCGAATAAGAAGGGACGGCGGCCGTTTCTCTCGATGTCAGACTTGGCGGCATCTAAAGTTACTCCTTCTCCCGCCCAGAGCGCATCATGTAAAGCGAGATAAATTTCTTTGGAGTCGGGAGCAGAGCTTGTTAATGCTTTTTGGAGATGATTTTTCGCCGAAGCATAATAGTCCATCGTTTCTTTTCGAAAGATATTAACTGGATACTTTCGCAGCACCTCTTCTACTTTTAGGATGCGGCTTCGCACGGCTTCCAAGGGAAGATCGATGGTTCCAGACGAAAGTGTATAGCCACTGCCGCCATTGTCGGCAAAAACGCGCACCTGTCCGAATCCTTCTACTTTAGGGAAAAATTGCAGAATCAGGGGTTGGGGGACGGGTTGAGATAAAGTAATCTGGCCATCTTCTATGGAAGCTATACCGCAGATGGCGGGATTGTAATCTTTATCCAACGAGAAAACTCCGGTGGTGGCCCCGGTGTCATAAAACTTGGGAGTAAGTTCTTCTTTGCTAATCGCCTGGCCATTGGCATCATAGACTTTGACTCTAATATCCGAGGCGACAATTCCTCGACAAGACGTCGTTTTCAAATAAAGCATGTATACTTTGGGAACGAGAATACGGGAGGCCAAAAAAATTACCACACCCGCCACAATAATTATTCCGAAGATTTTGAGGATTTTCTTAAACACAAGGATTATATATAGTATAGAATAGAAATATGAAATTGCCATCAAAAGAAATTGAGCGCAAATTGTTGGAGGATTACGATTTTGTGGTGGGAGTGGATGAAGTGGGGGTGGGATGTTTGGCTGGTCCGGTGGTGGCTTGCGCGGTGGCTTTTGATAAAGTTTTTTTTAATAAAACCCATGAGCAGTTTGATCGTCTGCGTGATTCGAAATTGCTTTCCGCACGTCAAAGGGAAAAATTTTCCGAAGAGTTGAAAAAAGAAGAAGGATTACGATTTGAGATTAGTCTTTCGGAAGTGGGAGTAATTGATCGTATCAATATTTACCAGGCGGCCAAGTTAACCATGCTGAAAGCGGTAAAGGCTTTGCAATTGAAAGAAAAGGCGATGATCTTGGTGGATGGTCCGGCCAAAATCCCGGGATGGAGCGGAGATCAGGAGGCAATTGTCAAAGGGGATCAAAAAGTTTTTGCCATCGCCTGCGCCTCAATCTTGGCCAAAGTTTATCGTGATAAATTAATGACCGAATACGCCGAACGTTTTCCCGGTTACGGTTTTGAACAGCACAAAGGATACGGCACCAAACTGCATTTAGAGCAGCTAACCGCCTTGGGCCCATGTTCTTTGCACAGGAGGTCATTTGCCCCCGTGGCGGCCTTGTTGTAAAATTATTGATATGGAACAAAAACTCCTCGTAAGAGATATTATGACCGTCCAGGCAGTGACGGTGAAGCCGGAAGACTCGGTGGTATATGTGGCCAAGCTGCTTTATGAACACAATTTTTCCGGGATTCCAGTGGTGAATGAAAGGGGGCAGAGCGTGGGACTAGTAACTGAATATGACCTCATTGCCAAAGGTGATACTTTGCATCTGCCGACTTTAATTAACATTCTTGGTAATATTGATACCTACAAAAAAGACAGCAGTCTGGTTAGGGATGACTTGAAGAGAATGATGATCTTGAAAATCAAAGATGTCATGAACACAGAACCTCTCACTATCGAAGAGGGTGCACCGATTGTTCAACTAGCGGAACTTTTTGCGCATCACCACCGCGTGAACCCCATTTTAGTAGTAGATAGAATAAATCAGTTAGTGGGGGTGGTTAGTCGCTTTGATTTGGTTAAATTTTTCGTAGATAAGGATGTGGATCGGGTTGTGGGATCAGATAGCCCAGATATTTTAGATAAAAGAGTGGATAATTTTATCGACAATTTTGAGAAAAAGTTTGCCTACACCTCCAAGGCCGTAGAAGCGTGGTGGATGCTTAGTTTGGCTTTCGGTATTGTGGGGTTGGTGGTAATTTTCGCGTTGATTATGCGCGGAGTGGGTCAGTAGAGAAATTGTCGACTATGTCTAACTACATTACCGAAGAAAAAATTAAAGAGCTGGAGCTTGCGGCCAATAAGGTACGCCAAACGATTATTGAGATGCTGGTGGCGGCTGGTTCCGGGCATACGGCGGGACCGTTAGGAATGGCGGACGTTTTCACCGCTTTTTATTTTCATATTCTCAATCACGATCCAAAGAAACCCGACTGGGAGGAGCGGGATCGTTTGATTTTGTCTAATGGTCACATCGTGCCGGTGCGTTATGCGACTATGGCACATGCCGGATATTTTCCGGTAGAAGAGTGTTTAACTTTGCGTAAATTCCACACTCGTCTACAGGGGCATCCGGAGAGAGAAAGACTGCCGGGAGTAGAAAGTGTTTCCGGGCCGTTGGGTTCGGGATTAGGACAAGCGGCGGGCATGGCTTATGCCGCGCGCATGGACGGTAAGAAATTCAGAACTTACTGTTTAATGTCGGACGGAGAACACGATACGGGGAATATCTGGGAATCGGTGATGTTTGCCGGAAAGTATAAGCTGGCGAATTTAACCGGTGTAATTGATCGTAATAATATTCAGATTGATGGTGTAACGGAAGATATTATGCCTTTGGAAAATTTGCGTGGTAAGTACGAAGCTTTTAACTGGCATGTTTTGGAAGTGGACGGACACAATATGGAAGCAATTGTGAATGCCGTTGAAGAAGCCAAAGCGATTTACGAAAAACCGACTGTGATTATCGCCCACACCATTCCCGGCAAAGGTATTCCGGAAATTGAATTTGATTTTCGCTGGCACGGTATTCCGCCCGGCAAAGGTCCCACCGACAAAATCCCCGCCACCGAACAAGCCAAACATTTTTTACATGATTTAAGAACGATGCAGGGAAAGATTAAATCCGAGCATCAATAATAAGTTCGTCAGGTTTGTAAGGTTCTTAAAGTTTGTAAAGTCTTACGCTTTATGAACTTTAAAACTTTATTAACTTGATAACTATCTAGAATGGAGGTGTCTTATGCATAATGGATGTAAATGTTGGCATCATTGGGTTCCGAGAGTGGTGGCGATGTTGGGTTGGGTATCAGCGGTGTTATTCTTCTGGTCCAGCTTGGGTAAAGTGCCTTTGTTTGGCTACGATGCGTTGTACTACGCTTGGGTAACAGTTATCTTGATGCTCTTGAGTTTAAGTAAGGGCGGAGGTTGCCCGTGCCGTGGAAGAATAAAAACGGAAGGTGGAGCGTCTACTAACACCTGTAGTCACGAAATGACTTGTAAGTGTGGCGATTGTGGTCGCTGTAAGTAAAACATTTGTTTTTGATAGGTGCTGGCTGTGCGAACGGCCAGCAAAATTAGAAACATATGATTAATCCCAACGCGAAGTTAGCTAATTTTTTGGACAAGGAGAAGATGGAAATGGCGGCCACGAGAGATGGCTATGGTTTAGGTTTGATTGAGGCGGGAGAAAAAGATAAGCGAGTCGTGGTGCTCTGCGCAGATTTAACGGAGTCCACGAAGTCTCTGGGTTTTAAAGAAAAGTTTCCGGAACGCTTTGTGCAAATGGGAGTGGCCGAGCAGAACATGGCCACGGTAGCATCGGGCATGGCCAACTATGGAAAAATTCCTTTCATCTCTTCTTATGCCGCCTTCAGTCCCGGACGCAACAACGAGCAGATTCGCACCACGGTTTGTATCAATAACGTCCCTGTAAAAATCGGCGGAGCCCATGCCGGAATTTCGGTTGGTCCGGATGGAGCCACGCACCAAGCACTTGAGGACGTGGCTTTGATGCGGGTTTTGCCCCGCATGGTGGTCCTGGTGCCCTGTGACGCCATCGAAGCACACAAAGCGACTGTGGGCGCCGCTTTTAATAATTCCCCGACATATATTCGTTTTGGACGCGAAAAATCTCCGGTGATTACCACCGTCAAAACCCCTTTTCGCATCGGCCGCGCCGAGATTTTTAGAGAAGGAAAAGATGCTTCGATTATCGGATGTGGTATGTTAATGTACAACGCGCTAATGGCCGCCGAAGAATTGAGTAAAGAAGGCATTGATTGTGAAGTAATCAACTCGCACACCGTAAAACCATTAGATGTTGATACGATTGTGGCTTCGGCCAAAAAAACCGGAGCGGTAGTCAGTGTCGAAGAGCATCAGGTGCATGGCGGATTAGGTTCAGCTATTGCCGAGGCTTTGGCCAAAAATCATCCTGTTCCACAAGAATTTATCGGAGTCCAAGATCGTTTCGGAGAATCCGGCAATCCGGATGAACTGATTGAAGCTTTCGGGATGGGTATAAACTCGATTAAAGAGGCGGTTAAAAAAGTAATTAAAAGAAAATAATATGTATTGGATTATTGCTGGAATAGTGGTGATCTTGTTGGTCTGGGTCGTGGGAGTGTTTAATTCTTTAACCAAGAAAAAGAATCGCATGAAAAATGCCTGGTCTGATATCGATGTACAATTAAAGCGTCGCTATGATCTGGTGCCAAACTTGGTAGAGACTGTGAAGGGTTATGCGGCGCATGAGGCCACAGTTTTTGAAGAAGTGACTAAAGCCCGCAGTAACGCGATGAGTACGCAGGGAGCGGGCAAGGCTGAAGCGGAAAACATGCTCACCGGAGCGATTAAGAGTCTTTTCGCGGTAGCGGAAAATTATCCACAATTACGGGCTTCGGAAAATTTCCAGCAGCTCCAAACCCAGCTTTCCGCTTTGGAAAATGATATTCAAGGCGCTCGACGTTACTACAATGCGACGGTACGCGAACTCAATAATGCTATTCAGGTTTTCCCGGCGAGTATTGTAGCGGGAATGTTCGGGTTTAAATCAGGAGAGTTCTTCGGAGCGGCTGATGTCGAAAAAGAAAATGTTAAAGTGGCACTTTAATCGCTCTAGAAATATCGTTCTACTGAGCAGCGCTCTGGCGCTGCTCTTTGCTTGGGGCGGAGTGGCGCAGGCGGAGGTGATTAGGAATTTTGAGGTGACGTATGACATTAGGCCAGATAGCACCATCGCAGTGCAGGAAAAGATTGTTTATGATTTTGAAACTGAACAGCGCCATGGCATTTTTCGCGATTTGTATTTAACGAGCCAGGGTGATCCGCCCCTGCACATTACCGTGGGCGCAGTCAGTGACGAGAATGGTAATCCTTTGCAGTATTCAACCTCTAACAACGGCGACTACATTCAAGTTAAAATTGGTAACCCTGACGCTCTAGTGACTGGTTTGCATACTTACGTCATCAATTACGAAGTTCAGAATGGGATGAGTTTTTTTGAGGATCATGATGAGTTCTACTGGGATGTCACCGGCAATGATTGGGCGGTAGGCATTGAAAATGTCCGAGCTTCAGTACATTTGCCGACGGCATTGGCCGAAAGTCCCAATACGGATTGTTTCACGGGAGTAGAAGGCAGTACAAACAAAAATTGCCAAGCCAGCTTTGTGGGTAGTGCAGGAGCTGCGAATGGAATCGAATTTGTGAACACGACGACGGACGTTAATTTTGTTACGACTGCTCCTTTAAACTCTCACGAAGGATTAACAGTGGTGGTGGGATTGCCTTTGGGCCTCATTGATCGCAGTAATGCGTATATAGAACCCAAGAGTGAGGGAATGAGACCATATGAGTGGGCGATGATTATTGGATTTATAGGATTGTGGATTGGGGTTGCCGTCTTTATTCTTCGTTCTAAAAAACAAACTATCAAACCCAGGCCGCGTATTCCAAAAGAGTTGAAAGGTCAGCCTATCGCGGTGGAATACAATCCGCCCAACGACTTGCCGCCAATTGAAGTCGGAACTTTGCTGGACAGGAAAGTGGACACTACCGACATCTCCTCGGTCATTATTGATTTGGCCGTCCGGGGTTATCTAAAAATCCGCTACATTACCGTGGAACGTCCACTTTGGCCTGATTCCAAAGACTACGAGTTTATTAAACTAAAATCAGGTGATGATTTGGGGCATCCGGCTGATAAGATATTATTCGAATTTTTATTTAAAGAAGGTGAGACGGTTACTCTGTCCAATTTAACTAAAAGGAAGAAAGAGTTTTACAAAGAAATAGAAAAGATAAAAAAAGAGACCGAAGAGCACTTGGAGCAGGAAGGATATATTGAGAAAGGTTCGACGAAGAGAGAAATAAAAAACAAATGGATTCAGGGCGCGGCTTCGATCGGTCTTTTTATAGGATTTGTATTTATGGGGAGCTGGGGCTGGGCAGTATTTATTCCCTTTTTAGTGTTGATAATTGTTTTGGCGATATCGAAAAATAAATTAAGTACGTACGGAGTAGCCACTTTGGCTAAGATTCTGGGCTTTAAAGAATTTTTGCAATTAACCGAGAAAGACAAGTTGGAATTGTTGAATGCTCCGGAATTGGAGCCTGAAGTTTTTGAAAAGTTTTTGCCTTACGCCATGGTTTTGGGCGTGGAAGAAAAATGGGCGGAGAAATTTGTGGATATCTATCAGGGCAGTCCGTTGTGGTATGAAGAGCAGGGCGGAGGCGCGTTTAACAGTATAATTTTAACGCATAACCTAGCTAGCTTTGGAAATGCTTTTAATCAAGCGGTGAGCGTTTCTTCCCCGCGCTCGAGTGGCTTTTCTGGCGGCTCATCGGGTGGGGGCGGAGGTGGTGGCGGTGGCGGAAGCTGGTGATTAAAACTGTCTCGCTTCGGATCGCGGAGCCTTCGCGGACTATAGGCTCTACGCGATCCTTCGCCCTGGGGGGTTTCCCCAATTTCATCGTCAGAATCTTATGTTTGAGATTCGTCGTACTCAAAGTACGTCTCATCTCAAGCCTCGATTCTTCCTTGAACTTGGGAAAACGAGAGCAGTTTTAAAAAAAATATGACCCCAAGCTCGACAGGTGCCCTTGATTTTTACCTCAAAATGTGCTATAATGTAAAAAGAGTTAGGCGTCTTAAATGACCCTTAAAAACGACCCGAAAATCGGCCAAAACGGCGCGCTTCGCGCGCCGGGGGTTCTTCTTTTTTAAATAAAGAAAAAGTAATCAACCCCGCCCTTGAATTTTTCAAGGGCGGGGTTGATAAATCATTTTTGAGTCATGGTAGAGAATGGTATAATAATTTTAATGATTAAAAAATCCTCTTGGTTAGTCTCTTTATCTTTGGTCGTTTCTCTTTTTAGTGTTCTTTCGCTTATTCCTTTTGCTCAGGCCGAACAGCTCTTTCCGGTTATGCCGGCAATTGGTTCGGTGACGGTGACTGGTAGTAGCGGGTGGCAGACTAACGGCACGATTAGTAATTTGGACAAGATGGGCTCAAAAGATTGGGTCTATTTTGAAATTAAGGATGCGAGCGGCAAGGCGTATCCCAACCAGTTCTACTTTTTAAAAGATGGTAAGCCTGAATTTCTAGAGATGCAGATTGCTTTTGATGTGAAAGCAGGCGACGGTAAAGTTATCTCGGATATGCGCTATGTTTTGGCGGATTTGATGAAAGCCAGGTATGGCATGACTGCCGGAGATGTCCGAGCGACCAAGATTTGTATAGACAGCTCTACGGGCTGTAGTAAGGATACGGCGGATTTTTTTAAAAATCCTCTAATCCCTGGAGTAGTCACCTTATCGAATATTAAAATTGAACTGTTAGAGTCCGGTACGGGGCGAGTAGTAGATTTCAAGACTTCCGGACCAAATCTCAAGCTCTTTACAATTTCTAATCCGCCCAAATTAAATTCGGTAGACAAAAGCTCCATCAAGTTCGGAGAAACGGTGACGTTGAAGGGAGAGAACTTCGATGTTTTTGGTAGTAACTTGGATAGTATTAAAACCAATGGTATTGACCCCGCTTTTTATCTCAATCGTGGCTCTAATAAACTGATTATCGATTTTGATAAGAACAAGGAACTGGACATGGTGAATGGCAACTTCCTTCGCTTGATCAATGGAGAATTGTACAAGGAGGATATGGTGCACTACTGTGATACGGATGAGATTAAGTTTGAAATGCCTGCCGATAAAATGATTCCTCCGAAAGTGGCGCCGATTGGTCTTTGGAAGTGGGCACCGATGCCTTTAGGTAGCCATACTTTAACCTTGGTCAATGATTTTGGATACAGTAACACGATTGATATTAATGTGGTGGGTGGAACAGGGGAAGGGAAGTTAGATAAAGATTGTGCTAATGCTTCTGGAACGATCACCTCGATTTCGCCTACCTCCGGTCCAGTAGGAACAAAAGTAACGATTAATGGTAGTGGTTTTGTAACTACCGCAAATTCGAAAGGCGATCCTAGCTCTTGGAACTTGATCAAGTTTAATGGCACAGAGGCGGGAGCACCCGTGGAGTATGTTTCTACCGTTCCTTCCGGTCAGGGAAAATTTGCCAATAATGGTGGAACAAAAATTGTCGTTAAAGTGCCGGCCGGGGCGACCACCGGTCCCATAACAGTATTACCCGGCCTAGGCTTCACGATTGGTGGTCCAGATTTTGAAGTTACGCCCGGTATAGCTCCTGACGACGGTTCAGATCCGGATGATGGAACAGCGTTTAGCGTAAACAATGTTTTCCCGGACGAGTTAAATATTAATTCCGACAATATTATCGTAATTCGGGGGGCTGGGTTCATGAGTCCGAAATTGAGCACAGATAATGCCGACGTCACCTTGTCGGACATCGAAGTTAATGATGAGGGTACGTCAGTGAGGGCTAAGGTCAATGTGGCTCAGACTGCTGTGGGGACGGTCAAGATAACCCTAATAGATAGCGCGGGGAGCGGAGAGGTGCAGGCGGAATTGAAAATTAAGAGTGCGGATGCGCCAAATGTGGCCAATGTTTCGATCTCGGATATTGATGCGGATTACCAAGCGGATGTAACTATCTCTGGGCAAAACTTGGATGATGTTACTAGCTTTGAGGTGGCTGGTATTCAGGCTACGGTTATTAATTTTCAAAGTGATGGCTCGGATAGTCTGAAAGCTAAACTGCTCTTCGCTGAGAATCTAACCCAAGGGGACTTGCAGCGCCGCTGGGTTTTGGTGCGAGAGGCTTTGGCTTCTACTACTAATCCTGGAGCGGGAAAAGTCTGTAATGCTTCGGGATGCGACTCCGTGGCAATGAATGCTCCTAAACCGAATTCTTTTGATAACTCTAATTTTAATAGCAAAACCAGTACGGTAGGAGAAAATAGATTTCGTTTTGCAATCGACAACCCATTCAAGGGCGATGTCGACAATGTTATGGATCTGTTGGCGGTCTTAGCGAATTTTATCTTCCAGCTTGGTATTCCGGTGGCGGTGATCATTATTATCTATTCCGGAATTACCTTTCTTACCTCGGCAGATAAACCGGCGAGAGTAACTAAGGCTATTAACGGCTTGAAGTACGCGGCTATTGGGTTGGCGATCCTGCTGATCGGAAAAGGGTTTGTCTCTTTGATACAAAGTATATTAAGTATTAAGTAGAGCTGTAACAAAAATCCCGCTTAGCGGGATTTTTGTTAGGCGAGATTCTTGATGGCTTCGGCGAGTTGTTTAAAGTCCTTTTCAATTTCTGGCAAGAGGGTCGGATTAGTAGAAACAGTTGAAGGGTGGTGAGTGGTAAATAGAGAATTTGTACCGAAACGAATGAGGCGTCCTCGGATATTTAACAGGGGTAATTTTACGTTTAGTCCTCTCAAAGCAGTGTTACCAAGAGCGACAATTAGCTTTGGTTCAATGATCTTAATTTCCTCTCTTAAAAAGTGGGAAAACTGTTTGATCTCTTTGGGGTGGGGAAGCTCGTTACGGTTTTTAGAAACTTTCACGGCGTGGGTGAAATAGATGTTCTTTTTGGGGATATTGAGTTCTTTGAGGAGTTTATTGAGGATTTTACCATGAGCACCCAAGAAGGGTTTGTCTTTAGCCACTTCTTCCGCATTAGGAAACTCACTGACGAGCATGATGGGCGCATTAAAATGACCCTTTCCAGAAAGGAGTTTCTGGGGCTTAAACTTAGCGTTTAGCCTCTTGGCAAGCTCTTTGAGTTGTTGATTTTTGTCCATAATTAACGTATTATGCAGAAGTTGCATAATCTAGCATTTGCCTTGGTGGCTTCAGTATACCAAACCTTTATTAATTTGTAAATGCCGTCCTTGATTTTAAAGAGTTTTTGAGGGCATGGTGTAGTAAAATAAGGGGCGTGTAGTTCAGTGGTAGAACGCGTTCCTGATAAGAACGAGGTCCTAGGTTCGATCCCTAGCACGCCCACACCTAATTAAAAGAAGCCCCGAACGGGGCTTCTTTTGGGATCGAACGGCCGTCTGCGTATTGACAAATAGAGCGATATATAATATGATGTATACTCGTCTGGAGGGACAGTTATCGTCGAATGCGGCGATAACTGTCAGTTTATCGGTAACTTCGTTTCTTTCAGAGTGGAGAAGCAAATGAAATCTGCAGTCTATGGTCTAGGTCTCTTTATTGTTCTGATTGGGTTATCGCCTCGTCAGGCGTATAGCCAGCAGGGGCAGGTCATCAGTATCAAGAGCTACCCGAATTTGAGGGCGTCAAACTCGGGCGGCGTAGCACCGGGAGGGCTGTACGTCGCAGTATCTCCTATCACGGCGTATAACGGTGTTCCGACCGTATATGCCAAACAAAATTTTGCCGGGCCATGGTATGCCCAGCAGACGCTAGCTTATCCGGCCAGCAACTCCGTGGCGTTTTTCCTCGCCAAAGGATTTGCTCAGGCGGGCACGACCTATTTCCAGGTTCAAACGAGCTCTGGGGATGTCACGGGAACGGTTTCGGTGCAGACAGTTCAGAATGATCCCGCTATATACACCTGCGCTATTCCTCCCCAGCCGTTAGAACAATTTGTCTTCACGTTCGACGGCATTTACGGGCTCTGCGGAGGTCCGCTGCGAACGATTGGCAAATGCGCCAACCCCCAGACCCCGCTTTTGAGGGGTAGCAAGTTTATCCTCCAAGGAGGGGGATTCGCTCTCAACGTGGTCTCTACTCCAATAATTACTGCGACCATACAGGGCATCCCCTTTACTGTTCTGCGGATACGAGAGAACCCACTGTACCATCATTGGGACGCGCTCTTTGAAATTCCACAGGGGATCCCGATAGGATCCCAGCAGGTCGTGCTCACGGTAAACGGTAAAACGTTTTACCTGATCATGACTTTCGGCTAAAACCGAACGTCATAATCAGCCCGTTGCATGTGTTAGTGATTAATCAAATGATCACTAACACCTCTGCAGCGGGCATTTTTTATACCAATTTTTTTAAATTTAGATTTTGGAGACACGACGAGATTGACATTAGTGCTTTTAAATGTTACTTTATTAGAAGAGTTCATTGACAGGAGAGAATATGAAACCAAGAAGAATAGCTACTTGGACAGTAGAGCCTCCGATCAAGTATTTTTGTTTCGATATTGGAAATGTTTTATTGAACTATGATATGGATCTGTTTCATCAACGCGTAGCTGATCTTACTCGCCAGCCGTTGAAAGATGTCAAAGAGGTTTCGATGGTTGGAGCACGGCCATATTGGCACCGATTTGAAATTGGAAAGATTCTACCCTACCATTTTTATCGATATTATTGTGAGGCGTTGAAAAATTTAGTGGGGTTGCTGGCTTGGTCCGAATTGCGGGTTAAGTTTTCCTATGCCTATTACCGAAAAGCCTTCGGCGACACGTTCACCCTAGACCTTAATAGCTTGAATTTCATGCGGGGATTGAAGGTGCGAGGGGCGAAGATCATTTTGGTTTCTAATAACAATCCTATCCACTATGAATATTGCTTGCGGACCGGTCCAGAAATTTTTAGATTAGCCGACGAGTGCCTGCTTTCTCATGAAGTTGGGTTGCGCAAGCCAGATCCAGCCATGTGGTTGAAGGCGGTGGAATTAGGAAACTTTAATCCGTGGGAAGCGATGGCCGTGGACGATAAATCAGAGAATATTGACGGAGCATTACAGGCGGGGATGATGGGGCATGTTTTCACCTCTGTCCCAGCTTTCAGGGCAGATTTGGAAAAACTCGGCTTTGAGTTTTAGAGAAAGGCCCCGCTTCGGCGGGGTTTCTGTTTAAAGTTAATATGCTAAAATGCAGTCACGGTAGGGGCCCTTAGCTCATTTGGTAGAGCGCCGCATTTGCAATGCGGAGGTGACCGGTTCGAACCCGGTAGGGTCCACCTTTTGAGTCCTCCATTGACAGACATAACAAACTTGTGTTATGTTAGCGAGGTCGAAATGGTTCGGCCAAGCCAAGAAGGCGAGCCGCCCAGCTCCCTTTAAAAGCAATTACATATTTGAAGGGAGAGGAGGATGACGCCGACAGAGCAGGAGAGAAGAAAAAGGGAGCGTGCCTATAAGATCTTAAGGCATAAAATTTCGGCAGCGAAAATCTTGCCGAAATTTCAAAGGCATGTGCTTCTTAGTGCTGTCCACGATGTTTGGTTGGCCGAACAAGATAGATTCCGCCAGCATACGAAAAGATTCGAAGAGGCCAGCCTCAAGACAGGGAAGTTGATCCACACCGATCAGAGAGTAGGACTTCTGCATCGGGAAGGGTTTAAGGCTAAGTTCAGGGTGATTGTTAATAACCTGGCTAGCCGACGAGGATGGTGTGCTGTGGGTTTTATCGATGCCCGGTTTTTTAAGGGTATCAATAGTGTCTACGGGCATCTCGTGGGAGACGCGGTGATGGAAACTATCGCTCGTTTTTTAGAAGCCGAGATTAGGGTTGGTAGAGGGGAAGATATCCATGGCCGCTGGGGTGGGGACGAGTTCTGCTTTGCTCTCATTGATCTTCCCGAACCAGAGTTTGCTCTACAGATCATGGAGAGATTCGGGAAAGCCATCGCCGGATACAACTGGGGCAATCTTGCCGAAGAACTCAACGTCATTCTCGATATCGGCCTGGTGATTTTTCATCCCTGGGAGATAAACCATTCGCTCCATGATCTTGTTAAGAAAGCAGATCCGTTGATGTTCAGCGCCAAGCAGGCGCCAGTCGACAGGGGGATTTCGGTCGTCCATCGCATTCTGAGGAAGGAGGTGGAAGATGAGTCCACAGCTAGCACTTAGTTCTTTGTTCAACGTTCAACGCGATAGTCAGAGCCGCGAGGCTAAACCCCGTTCAACTGGACGGGGTTTTCACTTTTCTAGAAAAGGATATAATAGGTTTACTTGTGGAAATCGCTTTAATTATTTTAGGACTGGTTTTAGTAGGCTCCCTGGTTTTTAATTGGGTTATTTTTAAGCGCATGAGCGCGCCGAAAGATTCCGGTGAGTACCAGGTTTTGCACCAACGCATGGATTCGGTCACGCAGATCATTTTAAACCAGCTCAAAGACAATCGAGAGTCAGTGGAGAATCAACTCAAAGAAAGCCGGGCCTCGGTAGAGCGCTCTTCTTCGGCTATCCATCAGCAGACTCAAGGATTCATTTCTGGCATTACGCAATTGCAGGAGACGGTAAAGGGTGTGCACGAGTCGGTCAAAGGAGTGGTCTCTTTTCAAAATATTTTCAAATCCCCTAAGTTGCGCGGACAGTGGGGGGAGACTTCTTTGGAGGCGGTCCTGGGCCAATATTTTGCTAAAGATTTGTATTCCACTCAATTTTATTTCAAAAGCGGGGAGGCGGTGGACGCCATTTTAAAATTACCCAGCGGTCAGATTTTGCCGATTGACTCCAAGTTCAATTGGGAAAATTTTGAGAAAATGACCAACGCAGACAATGATATTAATAGGGATATCTATAAGAAGAGCTTTATTAGTGATGTTAAAAAGAAGATCGATGAGATTGCTTCCAAGTATATCCTGCCTTCGGAGGGGACGGTGGACTTGGGCTTAATGTACGTTCCGGCCGAGGGGGTGTTTTATGAAATTGTGCACCAGATCAAGGATGTCGATATTTCCGATTACGCCCGCAAAAAGAAAATTATTTTAGTCTCCCCCAATACTTTGTATCTTACTTTGTCCGCTATTCAGTACTGGTTCCGCGATGTGCAGATTACGAAACAGACCCAGGAGATTATTAAGCGTTTATCGAAGATTAATCAGGACGCCACTAAATTGAGCGACAATTTCCGCCGTCTGGGCAAGCATCTCTCTGATGCCCAAGGTTCTTTTGACGACTCCGAGAAGCGTTTGGACCTCATGGTCAGCCAAGTCCATCGCGTCATTGGAGAGGAAGAGAAGGAAGTGGCAAGCTTGCCACAAGAGGAAAATATGTTAAACTAGAGCCTGTTTCATATTATATAAACTAAACTTTTAATAAGTATGTCTATACTACTTTTTGCAGTTGTTGCTTCGGTCGTGTCCATTGCCTACGGGCTTTTTTTAATGTGGCAGGTTCTCAAAAAACCTACCGGTGATGAGAAGATGCGTTTTATCGCCAAGGCTATTGAAGAGGGCGCGGGCGCTTACTTGAAGCGTGAATTTATGGTGGTGGCCGGAGTGGGAATCATTTTGGCTCTGGTGATGTGGTGGATGATTGATGCGTTGACGGCGGCGGGTTTCGTCGTCGGAGCGGTGGCTTCTTTGCTGGCCGGATACATTGGAATGTATGTGGCGATTAAGTCGAATGTGCGTGTGGCGGAGGCGGCTAAGCAGGGTATCAAGCCGGCTTTCGATTTGTCTTTTAAGGGCGGATCGGTCACTGGATTTTTAGTGGCTGGTTTAGCTTTGTTATCGCTTACGCTTTTTTACTGGTGGACAGGGGACGTGAAGCCTTTGATCGGTCTTGGCTTTGGCGGTTCCCTCGTTTCTGTTTTTGCTCGCCTAGGTGGAGGAATTTTCACCAAAGGTGCTGATGTCGGCGCGGATTTGGTGGGTAAAGTAGAGGCGGGTATTCCGGAAGATGACCCACGTAACCCGGCGGTAATTGCCGACAACGTCGGTGACAATGTCGGTGACACCAAAGGAATGGCCGCGGATATTTTTGAAACTTATGCGGTCTCGGCCATTGCCGTTATGTTGCTTGGCTCTCTGCTTTTTGGCGGGGTGGAAGAGATTATTACCTTCCCGCTATTAATTGGCGGAGTAGCGTTGTTGGCTTCGATTGTGGGCTCGTGGTTTGTGCGACTCAAGAATAATATTATGGGGGCGATGTACAAAGGTTTGGCCGTGACCGCAGCGCTTACGATTGGCGCTTTCTATTGGTTAGTAATTAAAGATCCGTTTGTTACTTTTATCACCATTCCTTCTACGGCCATTTTTCATTCGCTATTAGTAGGAATCGGTGTTACCGCGTTGGTTTTCTGGATAACCGATTACTATACTTCTAAGAAATTTTCTCCGGTGAAAGATATCGCCCAGGCTTCGACTACCGGACATGGGACTAATATCATTATGGGCTTAGCAGTTTCTATGGAATCAACCGTATGGCCGGTTCTATTTATTGTGGCGGGTATTCTTTCTTCTTTCTATTTTGCGGGAATTTACGGCGTAGCTTTGGCAACGATGAGTATGTTGTCTTTGACGGCCATTGTGGTGGCTATTGATGCCTTCGGGCCGATTACAGACAACGCGGGCGGAATTGCCGAGATGGCTGGTTTGCCGGATTCAGTGCGTGAGGCGACCGATCCGTTGGATGCAGTTGGCAACACCACCAAAGCGGTGACAAAAGGTTACGCCATTGCTTCGGCGGGATTGGCGGCGTTGATTCTCTTTTCTTCCTATACGCAGGAGTTAATAGAATTAGGAAAAGATTTAACTTTTGATTTATCTAATGTTCAAGTTTTGGTTGGGCTCTTCTTGGGCGGTTTGATGCCGTATCTTTTTGGAGCACGCGCCATGAAAGCGGTGGGACGAGCGGGCGGAGCGATTGTAGACGAAGTGCGCCGACAGTTCAGAGAGATCCCGGGAATTATGGAAGGCACAGGCAAACCCGACTATGCGGCTGCCGTTGATATTGTAACCAAGGCGGCGATTCGAGAAATGATTTTCCCGGCTCTTATTCCAGTAGTCATGCCTATTGCAGTTGGTTTTTTGTTGGGACCGCAGGCTTTGGGCGGATTATTAGTGGGCGTAATTATTACCGGAATTTTCATGGCTATCTCGATGACCTCGGGGGGAGCGGCTTGGGACAATGCGAAGAAATATATTGAAGAGGGAAATCATGGCGGGAAGAAATCTTTTGCGCACCAAGCGGCCGTTACCGGTGACACCGTCGGCGATCCTTACAAAGATACTGCCGGTCCAGCCATTAATCCCATGATTAAAGTGGCGAATATTGTGGCCTTGCTAATCGCGAGATTCTTGGTATAGTTTATTTAATCCGTTTTTACGGAGCGTGGCGCCGACAAGAAGACTTGTCGGCATCTCATCTTTTATTTTCACCCCTTCGGGGTTCTCATAATGTGGACGACCTAGGGGGCGCAAGCTCGAGCCGGGTCATCTGGAGGGGGAAGCTTCGGCGACCCCCTCTTTAATTTGACTTATTCGTATTTTTAAGCTATAGTATTTTAAGTTCATTAGATGGAAAGGAGTAAGGCATGACTGAAGACCGAGTATTAAAAAGTATTGAGCTAGCTGAGAGATTCGCCAGAATAGTGGTTACTATGGAAGAGCTTGAAAAAGACGATAAGACTCCTGCGCCCATAGTTGAAGATTTTAAGATTTCCTTACAGAGAATACAGAAGGAAATAGATAAAGATCTTCTAGCTCAAAAACTCTTGCCGCAAGCTATTATCCGAGAAAAAATGGCACGAGCAAGAGAAAAGGCCATTGTCGAAGGTACTTTTATAGGTCGTCTAAAAGAACAAATCTCACTGATTGAAAACGATTTAGCATGTGGAAAGGATTACCGGCAAATTATTAAAGATATCGTACTGGATAATTATGAGGATAGTCAGGTTTTGAAAAGATTTCTTGGGAGTATATCGAGTAGAAAGGCAAGAAGAATCTTGGATAATGTAAGTGAGCTTTTAGCAATTGCCGTAGCTGATTTGATTTATGCTAAATTGCCGCCCGAACCCCCGGAAATATATAAGAACCCCATAGAGCCCATCTCTGGCAGTGTAATGTAACTTATTCGTTCTTTGTTGATGTGTAACACGATCCGCCATCCGGCGGATCTTTTTTTGGATTAATGTGGCGCTGGCATTGTCGCGCCGACAAGAAGACTTATCGGCATCTCATCTATAACTTCGCCCCGTCGTGGCTTTCTGAATGTGGATAACGTTTATACGTTTAACACGGACAAGATGTTAAAATGAATTGGATACTTTTTGTATTGTAACTTAGTGCCTAGCTTTTAAGCGAGGTACAAATAGAAAGGACGGTGATTGTATGGGATATGAAACAGTAGCAGCCTCGGACGTGGTCCGAACTTCCCTCTTGACCCTATGGTCGGCCGTAGCCGGTTTTTTACCGAGACTAATTGCCGCTATAGTGGTTTTTTTAGTGGGTTGGTTGGTAGCCGTCTTAATCGCTAAGTTGGCTTATCATGTAGTGCGAGTGTTGCAAGTAGATAAGGCTCTCGACAGTATCAATTTTAAGAAGGCCTGGGAACGAAGTGGGTTCAAGTTGAACAGCCCGCTTTTCTTTTATGAATTAGTGAAATGGTTCTTCGTCATCGTTTTCTTGATGGCCGCAGCCAACATTTTAGGATTAGTAGAAGTGAGTGAATTTTTGAGAACAGTGGTTTTGTACATTCCGAATGTCCTTGTGGCGGCAGTGGTCCTCTTGATTGGTATTTTGGTAGCCAAGTTCTTAGAAGGATTGGTGACTGCTTCGGTGCGCGCCGCGGAATTAGTTTCGGCTAATTTCTTGGGAGCTTTGACGAGGTGGTCGGTAGTGGTTTTCTCACTATTGATCGCTTTGGCTCAGTTGGGCATCGCCGCAGATATTATTCGCATTATTGTTGTCGGTGTTGTGGCCGCCATCTCTTTGGCCATCGGCTTAGCCTTTGGTTTGGGTGGACAGGAACACGCCAGCACATTTCTCGCGAATCTTAGGAAGCGAGTCAGAGACTAGTCCTAACTAAATCGCGATTTAGTTATACAAACACTCTCCGTACGGAGAGTTTTTGGTTTGGGGTGCTAGTTGTTTTTGTTTTATGCAAATTGAAAGGGCGCCTAAGCGCCCTCTGCGGCACTGGCGAAGCAGTATGCTGCTAGCCAGACCGTTGCAAAAATACCTACTGCGAAAAGCCATCCTGTCCATTCTCCTAACCACAGCAAGGAGAAGAGGGCGCAAGACAGCGTACCGATTAAACATAGACTACCGACTAAGTTCCAAAAGATCCTTATCAGACCTCTCATCTTGACACCTCACTATCTGTTCAGTATAGCATAATTTAGTGTAAAAGTCAAGGAAAGTGAGGCCGGAAGTGTTGGGTTTAAAAGGGGTACTTGACACTACATTTGTATCTGCTAAAATGGCTAATACTATATTGCTTATGATAAACAACCTCAATTTTCTCATCACTCAAAGCGGCTAAGTATCGTCGGCATTCTTTTGTGCCAGACAGCCGCTGAGAAGGCGGCTTTTCTTTTGTTAAAAATTCGTGAGTAGTCGGTGAATCCACTGGGTACTCACGAGAGATTAACAGAATAGGTTGCATGGCTGGTAGCTTGAAAATTTGAAAGTATCAACTTTTTAGAAACTCATCGTTATCCGAGTTTTTAAAAAGTAGCGGGTAGTAAAGTCAGTATAAAGAAGTAAATCAATTTTTTTCACACTGATCGATGCGGGTCAGTGTGGGAAGTTTAATCTTGTAGGGAAATAAGGGCACATGGAGGATGCCTTGACACTAAAAGGCGATGAAGGTCGTGGCGTGACTGCGATAAGCCTCGGGGAGCCGTCTAGCGGGCTTTGATCCGGGGATGACCGAATGAGGAAACTCTATTGGAGTTATGTCCAATAATCCCCCACTTTCTGTAAGAATCATTTTTGTACTTGGTGTTGCGGTTGATGCTAAGTATGAGTTTGGTTTTTAAAGAAAGTGGGGGAAGCACACCTGGGGAAGTGAAACATCTCAGTACCCAGAGGAAAATAAATAGAATTAGATTCCCCCAGTAGCGGCGAGCGAACAGGGAATAGCCTAAACCTCTTACTTCGGTAAGGGGTGTTGCAGGGGTGATACATCTTAAGACATAACTTAGTCTGCCTTCGGCAGATTGAGTTATGTTCTAGGGAAGAGTTAAAAATTCGATGGTTAGCTGAACAAGCCTGGAAAGGCAGACCAAAGACGGTGATAGTCCGGTAAGCGAAAACTAATCGAACTCTTGTGTCATTACCTAAGTACCCATGGATCAGACTGTCCGTGGTGAATCCGGGCCTACTACGGTCCAAGGCTAAATACTTTTAGTGATCGATAGTGAACCAGTACCGCGAGGGAAAGGTGAAAAGAACCCCGGAGAGGGGAGTGAAATAGTTACTGAAACCATGTGCCTACAAAGAGCCGGAGCTGGTATAGCAATATACTGGTGACGGTGTGCCTATTGAAGAATGAGCCTGCGAGTTTATATGAATGGTAGGGTAAGTCCGAATAGGGCGCACCCATAGGGAAACCGAGTGTTAAAAGCGCGTTCATCGTTCATATAAGACCCGAAGCCAAGCGAGCTAACCATGGCCAGGATGAAGTCTCGAGAAATCGAGATGGAGGTCCGAACTGGTTGATTGCGCAATATCATCGGATGAGCTGTGGTTCGAAGTGAAAAGCTTATCGAGCTTGGTAATAGCTGGTTCTCCCCGAAATGCCTTTAGGGGCAGCGCCGGTTAGTAATGATAGGGGTAGAGCACTGGATGGTTCGTCTTGCCCTTTTAGGGTAGACCTACCAATCAAACTCCGAATACTATCATGTAATGACCGGTAGTGAGACCGTGGGGGCAAAGCTTCACGGTCGCGAGGAAAAGAGTCCAGATCACAGCTTAAGGTCCCAAAATCTATGCTAAGTGTTAAGCAAGGAAGTATTTTGCCTTAGACAGACAGGAGGTTGGCTTAGAAGCAGCCATCCTTTAAAGAGTGCGTAACAGCTCACTGTTCGATTCCAGTCTTCGGACTGGCGAGGCAAAGTGCGCCGAAAATTTATCGGGGCTAAGCATAGTACCGAAAGCGTGGATGGCGTGCATAGCACGCAGTTTATAAAGTTAAAAAGTTTTAAAGTTAATAAAGTAAAGAAACTGAAAAGAAATCTTACTTTATAACTTTACGAACTTGATGAACTTGTAACTTGCGCGCTATGCGCGTCGTGGTAGGGGAGCACTTCTAGTGCAGAGAAGGTGGATGGTGACGTCTGCTGGAGCGCTAGGAGGAGAGAATGCAGGCATGAGTAACCGCAAGGAGAGTGAAAACCTCTCCCGCCGAAAGTCTAAGGTTTCCTCCGCGATGGCAATCATCGGAGGGTTAGGCGCGCCTAAGCGTAACCCAGCTTTTGAGCTGGGGATCGCGATGGACAGCCGGTTAATATTCCGGCCCTTCGTTTAAATTTGCTATGGGATGACGGAGAACATAAGATTGAGCATGTTATTGGATTCGTGTTGTCTACGCTTAGAATAGTGTTCAGGTAAATCCGGGCACTGCCTTCGATGGCGATATTCGGGTGTGGAAGAAACTCTGCTTCGGCAGGGGATTCAATCGAAGAGTCTTCCAAGAAAAGTCTCTATGATGTTTAAACGAAAACGTACTAAAACCGACACAGGTAGACTGGTGTGAGTACACCAAGGCGAACAGGTGATTATTGGTTAAGGAACTCGGCAAAAAAGCGGCCGTAACTTAGGAATAAGGCCTGCCCTGTCTTTAGGACAGGGCCGCAGCTAACGACCCCTGGCGACTGTTTATCAAAAACACAACTCCGTGCTAACTCGTAAGAGGATGTATACGGGGTGACGCTTGTCCAGTGCTGGAACGTTAACGGTCAAAGTCTTAGGTCGCAAGATTTAAGGCGGCGGCCCGAAGCGCCAGTGAACGACGGCAGTAACTATAACTGTCTAAAAGTAGCGAAATACCTTGTGGGGTAAGTTCCCACGCGCATGAATAGCGGAACGACTGGGGGACTGTCTCAGCCAATAGCCCGGTGAAAATGCAATGTC